>JAJYHG010000029.1 GCA_021784895.1 Actinomycetes bacterium | reverse complement strand
AACACCACTCAATCGACTCAGCCTCGCTGAGCGCGGCGAGCTCGAACAGCGGCGAGGACTCATACTCCTCGATCACCCGCATCTCGAACTGACGGTTCCAGTCGGCGGTGAGCTCCACCCCGTCCACTACCGCCGAAGCGAGTTCCTTGACGATCGGCAGCTGCTTTTGACCTCCGACGGGCATGGGCTAAGACACCTCCTGGAGCGGTTTAACGTGGATCCCAAGCAGCCGGCGCACAAGCTGGGGCATAGCCGGCACGAGCGCGTTGAACTCCTGGGTCATCTTCAGGCCTAGCACCGTGCGCATGTACACGGCGTAGGTGCAAGCGAGCAGCACATCGGTGGCGAGCCGGCCGCCACCACCGAGACGGAAGGCCGATGCCTCCGGCGAGGCGTCGAGCGCCGCAAACGCGCGGCCGACGCGTTCGTAGGTCGTGCCGAGTGAGTCACCTTCGAGCTCGAACTCCTCGCCGATCAGCAGCGGCAGAGCACCCGTGCGACTCTCGTTGCTCCACATCCAGCGCGACCAGAGCCAGTAGCGCTCGGGCACGGTGAAGTGGAGCAGCTCGGACGCCAGCTCCGCCGCCTGGCCGCCGGCCAGCGGGCCGGCGGCCGCGCAGAAGCGATCGAAGCGGGTTGCCAGCGGCACGCCGGGGTCAAACAGACCCCCGGCCCAGCTGGCAAGCTCCGTGTCGGAGCGGATCCCGAGCACAGCGCTTGCCCGGCGGCGCCCCACGAATGTCAGCTCGAGCGCGCGTCGGAGCCCCGCCGCGTCAAGCTCTCCGCGAGCGATGAGTGTCTGCATCACGCCGGCCTTGGTCTCGAGCTCGGCGACAAGCTCGCCAAGCTCGGTAACGCTTATGTGCTCATGGATCTGCTCGATCAGCTCCTTGGCCGTTGGGATGTCAACCTCGGGGACATCCCCCACCGCGGCCGGGCCCGCGCCGCCGACCATGTCAGGCGACCGCGAGGCTGTCTCGCCGCACCAGTGCGACCGCCTTGCCGGCGGCGGCGCCGGCCGAGGAGATCGTGTCCTCCAGATCGGCCGGGCCCAGCGCCGCGCCACAGGCAAACACGCCGGCGCGGCTGGTGGTCACCGTATCGAGCGGTGGGTTCATGACTTCGATGAAGCCATGGCGGTTGCGCTCGATGCCGAGGACGTCACTCATGGCCTTGGTGCCAGCGGACGGCTCCATCCCCACCGAGAGGACGACCATGTCCATCGGCACCTCGAGCGGGCGGCCCATGGTCGTGTCCTCGCCGCGTACGACCAGACGGTCGCCGCGCTCGAGCACCTCGGTGATGATGCCCTTGATGTACTGGACGTGATGCTGCTCCTGGGCGGGCCAGTAGAGCTGTGTCTCCCAGTAGCCGTACATCCGCATGTCGATGTAGAAGATGTAGGCCCGTGTCTGGGGTGAGAGCTTGCGCACTTCGATCGCCTGCTTGGACGCGATTCCGCAACAGACCTTGGAGCACCACTCATTACCGATGTTGCGGTCACGAGACCCGACGCACTGCACCCAGCAGATGCTCTCGGGTGCCCTGCCCGTGGAGGGCACTGTGACCTTGTGCTCCTTGAGCTGCGCCTCCAGGTCCTGGAGCGCGAGCACGTCCGGGTACTGGTAGTAGTTGTAGATCTGGCGCTCGCGGCCCGGGTCGAAGTGGTCAAAGCCGGTGGCGACGATCACCGCTCCAGCGTCGAGCTTCTCACCAGTTGAGAGCTCCACCGTGAACGCCCCGGCTTCCCCGCTCAGCCCCGTGACCGTCGCGGAGGTGCGGACCTCCGCACGCTGGCGCTGCGCGAGCTCGGCGATCATCCCGTCCATCGCCTCCTCGGCGTTGGCGAAGTACGGCGTCAGCGCGGCGTAGTTGGCGAAGATCGGGGTTCCGCCAAGCCGCTCCCGCTGCTCGACCAGCAGCGCCGGATATCCGAGGTCGGCGACCTGCCGGGCTGCCTCGATGCCGCCTGGCCCGCCGCCGATCACCACGACCCTGTCAGACATCCGCGTCCTCCCACGTCAAGTACTTTTGCTCGCCGCGCTCCAGGCGCGCGGTCGCCTCCTCAAACTCGGCCCACGCCTTTTCGTGGTCGATGCCCATCTTTTCCAGCAGCGGCTTGTAGTCGGCGGCGTGCCAGTGCAGCTGACAGACGAGATATGGGTGCGCGCCCATCGCGAGCGCCGCGAACTGCGCCTCCGACATCACCGGAATGGTCGCGAAGTCCGGATCCTGCGCCTTGGCGGCGAACTGGCTCTTATCGAGCGCCGTCACGCAGCCCGTGTCGTGCGTGAGCGTGACGTCGGGGTCGGCCTCCTCCTTCATGCGCTTGATCTTGCGCTGGGTTACGAAAGATCTGGTGAAATCACGGCTCACCAGGATGTGGCGGAAGCCAAACCCGCAGCAGTCAAACCAGGTCGAATAGTCACGTACCTCGGCACCGAGTGCCTGGGCGACCTCTGACACGATCGCAGTCCGCTGGCCGCCGTAGACCTCAGGATCATAAATCGCGTCACCCTCCACGAGCTTGTAGTAGTGACAAGCCGGGTGGACGGTGACAGCGATGTTCGAGAAGTCGCGCACCTGGTGCTTGGCGATCTCGTGCCGCATGGCGTAGAACCACTCGGAGTAGTGGACCATCTCCTCAGGGAGCACCAGCGGCTTACCCAGGGCGTCCATGACACGACGGACCTCCTCCCTCAGGTGGTCGTGCGCGAGCAGCTCGTGGCGTACCTCCTTGTAGTGCCCGAAAGAGGTCCCGCAGTGGATGATCGGGAAGCGGCCGGTCTCGTAGGCGGTGGCGAAGTTACGGACCGCCACGGCAGCCTGGGCAGCAGCGTTCGACGTTGCTGACGCATAGTAGTTCCATGCCGTACACGAGGTCTGGTCACTCGGATCCTCATACTCTATGCCGAGCTTGCGGTTGACCCAGAAGATCGACGTCGAGTAGCCAGGTATATGGCCGCACTGCCCGCAGCTCTTGTGGTGCCAGGTGTGGCCGATCGGCACCTTCTTGGTGCGTCCATACTTGACCGGTACCTCGATGTGCTCGGTGTCGACGCGCTGGACCACCAGCTCGCCCTTCTCCTCGAGCTCGAACAGTCGCTCGTGGAAGTCCTCCGGCGCGTGCTCCTCACTCCATTGGAAATCAGCTTTGTTCTTCCGGCGTGGCCCGGCAACCTTCTCTACGGGAATCGTCATCTGACGCGCTCCTCTGGCTAATCCAGCTCGTAACCCTGTTCGTCCAGCAGGTCTTCCATGACCTCCTCCAGCAGGCTGTGCAGGCTCGCGTCGAGCTCGGAGATCATGTTCAGTGCTCCGGTCTTGTGCCATATGAGGTACAGCTCGACCAGCGTCTTGGTGGAAATCTGCCACCCAGTGGTGGTGGTGTGGTGAGTCTCCGGGGGCAGCGCGCGCCGCCACAGATCAAGCTTTTCGGAGACACGAGCTACGCTCGGCCCCCAGTCCGGGAACGCGTCGGCCTGAAGCATGTCCGGCGATACCTGAGTACCGGTGGACATGATCTTGTAGATGATGCGCGTATACCCACGAAGTGCCTGCTTGGCGGACTCGAGACCGTTGTTGACCGCGACCTCGCGCATAACAGTGATGATCCCTCCAGGGTTGTTACCCCGCGGGCAGCGCAGACAGGAAAAGCACTGCGAGCAGTCCCAGATGTCTTCCTGCATCTGCTGGTAGATGAGCTCGATGTCCTCGCGGGCGGCGGCTTGCGCGATCCGGCGGGGAGAGAAGTCGTAGTAGCGCGCCGACGGACAGGCGGCAACGCAGATTCCACACTCGTAGCACCCGTAGAGGTAGTCGTGAAAGCGCTCATCCGCCTTGACTTCGTCGAACAGGCGCTGCTTCTCCGCCAGAGGCACGTCGGGATAGGTGATGCCGAGCTTGTAGGCGGCTGAGTCGGCATGCGTCGGGGTGAGCTGGGCTGAAGCCTGCATCAGAAGGTGATCACCGCGTCGGCCCGCATGGCCATGTCGTTGAAGGCTGCGCCGCCGATCATCCGCACCGGTTCGATCAGATCGTCGAGCGTGAGATCGTTGAGATCCAGCGATGGCTGGCAGATGAGCAGTTCCACGCCGCAATCAAGCGCCTGTTCGATGAAGTAGCTGAGGCGCTCGCCCTGCTCGCCCTTGGGACCGATCTGGTCGCCGACCTCCTTCTTGAGCAGTTCCGGCCCGCGCATCGTGAAGTAGATCGAGACTTCCGCGTCCATCGCGGCCGCAGCCGCGGCGAGGAAGAAGGGCGTCGCGCAGCGCTCGGGGTAATCGACTCCATGGGTAACCACATAGATAACGGAGGTTTCGTCACTCATCGCGCCAGCTCAGCTCTTACGAAGCAGGACGCGGAACGCACCGCCGTCCTTGTCTATGGAGATCAGCTCGTTACCCGTCTGCCGCGCCCAAGCGTGCATGTCGGGCTCGACCCCGGGATCGGTGGCCAAGACCTCCAGTACCTCACCGGAGCCCATCTCCTTCATCAGTTTCGCGGTCTTGACGACCGGAATTGGACACGCCTTACCCTTGACGTCAAGCGTCTGCGTGGGCGTCGCAGAATCTGCGCACACGTTCACAACCTCCCTCATTGGTTGGTGCTCGGAGCATATAGCGGCGCTGCCGTTCCTGTCAAGTTTTCTTGAATAAGAAAACTTGGGGCCAGGCCTGCCCCTCGGAAGTGATCGACTACTTGCGTAGCTTGGAAAATGCCCTAACCTCCTATCTCCATGCACGACGACGAATTGCTTCCTGCCCTGCAGCCAGCGCTGGTCGAGCGCGTAGCCGACCGCTTCCGGCTGCTAAGTGACCCGACCAGGCTGCGCATCATCAGCGAACTGCACGCTAGCGGAGAGCTCAGCGTCGGGGAGATCGTTGCCCGGATCGAGAGCTCCTATGCGACCGTCTCCAAGCAGTTGGCGCTGTTACGGGCGCATCAAACGGTCGCCCGCCGTCGCGAGGGAACCACCGCTTACTACCGGATCGTCGATCCGTCGCTGGACGAGGTGTGCAGAGTCGTCTGCAAGTCACTGAACGACCATTGGCTCAATTGGGGAGCCGAGCTCGAGGCCTCACTTCCGGACCGATAGGGGCCCACACACAGACCCAGAGGAGGGGTTTTCATGGAGGCAGCAACCATCAACAGCCCGGCCGCGACGATCGGGGAGATGACTCCCGACGATCTGAGCGCCTTCGTAAAGGAACTGATCCTGGCGCGCGAGAGCGAGACGCGCGACCCGAACATGGCAACCTTCATCGCCTGGGGCGGTGACCTCGACCGAATCTGGCCGACGACGATACTCGCGACCACCGCCGCCGCGAGCGGCATGGACGTCGCGGTGTTCTTCACCTTCTGGGGGCTCTTCCCGCTGGTCCGCGAGGAGCGGCGCCTGACCGGAACCAACTGGATGACGCGTGCCCTTTCGCTCATGAACCGCGGCAGCGCCGAACACGCCGGCATGTCAAAGCTGAACATGGGCGGCATGGGACCGATGATGATGCGCAAGCTCGCCGACAAGAACGGCGTGGCCGCGCCCGAGGATCTGATCGAGATGGCAAAGGACCTGGACGTCAAGCTCTGGCCATGCCGGATGACGATGGACATGATGGGTCTCAAGGACACCGACCTGATCGACGGCCTGGATAAGCCAGCCGGCGCGGCAACCGCCCTAGAGCGGATGCAACGCTCCGCCATCAGCCTGTTCATCTGAGTCTCAACCCAGCGGACGAGCCAGACTTTTCATACGCAACTCAGCGAGAGCTCTTCGCAACGGGGCGCACGCTTGTCGGGTTCTCTCAACCACACCCCAAGGAGAAGCCCCGATGCGCATACGATCCCTGCTCGTGACGGCGGCTGCCGTTGGCGCGGCAGCCGCCGGTGGCGCGACCATCGCCAGTGCGGCCACCGGTGCCAGCACCACCCCAGCGACCAGCACCGCAGCTCAATCTACGACGAGCACGAGCACCACGACAACCAACCCCAGTACCGGCGCCACCCACCGGCCATGTCACGGCACGGGCTCATGGTCGGCATCCAGCGCAACCGACACCAGCGCCGGCGCCACTACGGCAACCGCATAGGCCGTGGCAAGGGCGAGCCGGCCCGGATGCCGGTCCGGGCCGGCTCGCCTGCTGCGGCACCGCACCGGGAAGCCGCGTGAGCGAGCGCGTCACGCTCAGCATCGCCGGTCACGTGGCGACGGTTACGCTGAGCCGTCCCGAGAAGCACAACGCGATCGACCTACAGATGCTCGATGCGCTCGCCGCGACAGCCGAGCAGCTGCGCGGTAAGCGTGGACTGCGCGCGGTCATCCTCTGCGGCGCCGGTCCAAGCTTCTGTTCGGGACTGGACTTCCAGGCTGTCACCGAGGCGCTTGATCTGCAGGGACTCGCTGAGATTCTCGACGAGCAGCCGCCGAACCGCTTCCAGCGTGCGGCCCACGCTTGGGTCGAGCTGCCGCTCCCAGTCATCGCAGCGATCCACGGGCACTGTCTTGGAGGCGGCCTGCAGATCGCACTGGCGGCTGACATCCGGATCGCAACGCCCGACTCACGCCTGGCGATCATGGAGACGCACTGGGGCCTCATCCCCGACATGGGGATCACGCGCACACTGCCGCGGGTAGTGAGCGGCGACGTGGCCAAGTTGTTGACCTTCACCGGCCGCCGCCTCAGTGGTACAGAAGCGGCGGCGCTGGGACTCGTCACGCAGCTCGCCGAGGATCCGCTCGGGGCCGCAACCGCGCTCTCGCAGGAGATCTGCTCGCGGTCACCAGATGCGGTGCGCCAGGCAAAACGGCTGCTCAACAGCGGCTGGTCCGGCTCGGCGCCTGAGACACTGGCACTGGAGGCGCGGCTCCAGCGAGAGCTGATCGGGACCGGCAATCAGCTCGCCGCCATGGCAGCTGCACTTGCCGGGCAGCAGCCCCGCTTCGCCGACGACTGACCCGGGCCCCGGCCTAGGGATGCACCGCCCGCGCAGTGGTGCTGACGATGTCGGTCACGTTGCCACCGATCACATCCAGCGCCACTATGGCGACGATCGAAACCAGCACCAGCACCAGGGCGTACTCCACGAGCCCCTGGCCACGCTCCTGCGAGGCGAACTCCTCCAGCCGTCGCCCGACGCGTTTCAGGCGCGAGGGCATCGACGGACTCACCACCGGCGTCAGCTCATTAGACATAGCGCCACTATCGACGCCTTAGTCCGGGCCTTGAGCTACGGCTGCAAAGCTGCGGGACAAGGACTCGAACCTTGAATACCAGGGCCAGAACCTGGCGTGTTGCCAATTACACCATCCCGCACAGCCCGGCGAGTATAGCCGGGGTGCGGCCTCTCGCCCGGGGCCTGCGATACGGTCCTGTCCAGTGACTGCAATCGTCTGGTTCAGGCGAGACCTGCGCCTGAACGACAACCCGGCGTTGGTGCGGGCGCTCGCCGGCCACACGTCGGTCGTGCCCGTTTTCTGCCTGGACGACCGCCTCCTGTCGGGCCGCCACCGCTGCGCTCCTCGGGCGGCATTCCTGCGTGGATGCCTGCTGGAACTCGACCGGAGGCTGGCCACACTGGGCTCCGGCCTGGTTGTGCTGAGCGGCCGGCCGGAGGCCGCTCTGCCGCGGCTCGCGGCGCGACTGAACGCCGAAGAGACGTTCGCCGCCGCCGACGTGAGCCCATTCTCACGCCGGCGCGACAACGCCACCGCACTTGCGCTCAGATCTGCGGGCAGCGCCCTTCGCTTGCAGCCCGGCGTCTTTGCGGTAGACGATTTGAGCGCCCTGCGAACCGGCGCTGGGGGCCCCTACAGCGTGTTCACCCATTTTCACCGCCGCTGGCTCAGGGAGCCACGCCGAACCGTCCTGCCCGCTCCAGATGCGTTGCCAGCGCTCCCCAGCAGCGTGCAGGCAAGCGGAGTACCCGGCTTCGGCGAAGCACTGGCTCACGCGCGGTTTCAGGCCGGTGAGGCGGCTGGCCGCGCCAGCATGTTCGAGTTCACCAAGAGCGGAGTCGGCAACTATGCCGAGCTGCACGACGCGGTTGGGCGGCCCGGGACATCCCGGCTGTCGCCTTATCTCCACCTCGGGTGTATCTCACCCCGAGAGCTCGAGAGCCTGCTGCCTGACGGCACCGGCGGCACGGCGGCGAGAAGACAGCTCTGCTGGCGTGACTTCTACGCGCACGTCCTGCTGCACAACCCCGGTAATGCTCGGGCCGAACAACAGGAGCACCTGCGGGGCCGGGTAGCCTGGGTCGGGTCGGTGCAGCTGTTTGACGCGTGGCGTACCGGCCAGACCGGCTATCCCCTGGTCGATGCCGGCATGCGTGAGCTCGCGCGCACCGGCTACATGCACAACCGGGCCCGTCTGGTGGTGGGATCGTTTTTGGTCAAGGACCTGGGAATCGACTGGCGCTGGGGCGAGCGATGGTTCATGCGCACGCTGCTGGACGGCGACGAAGCCAACAACAACGGCAACTGGCAGTGGATCGCGTCAGTGGGCGTCGATCCACAGCCGCCGTCCCGACGCATGTTCAACCCCGTGCTACAGCAGCGGCGGTTCGACCCTGACGGCACCTACGTTCGCCTGAACGTACCCGAGCTGCGCGAGGTGCCAAATGAATACCTGGCTGAGCCGTGGATGATGCCCGACGGGATTCAGCGCGCCGCCCGCTGCCGCATCGGCGTCGACTACCCTGCTCCCATCGTCGACCACGCGCAGGCGCGCCGCGAGGCGATTGCTCGCTACGCGCGAGCACGCGAAGCCCGGCAAGTCATGCTGCCCGCTCGACATCCACCAAGCGCTGTAGATCGTCCCGCCGACCGTTCCCGAGCCTGAACTGCGGCTTGCCAAGCAGGATCTGGACGTCGCCGATTCGGCCCTCGATGAACCCAGCCTCGCAGTAGGCGAGATACAGGGTCCAGATCCTGTGAAAGCGCTCGTCGTAACCGAGCTCGTGAAGCCGGGGCGCATTCTCGGCGAGGTTCGTGCGCCAGCGCCTAAGCGTTTCGGGGTAGTGATCGCTCAGGTCCTCGAGATCCAGAAAGCGCAGATCAGTGTGCCGCGCTAGGGCGCGTGCGAGCACGGATACCGACGGCAGTGCTCCACCGGGAAAGATGTACTCCTTGATGAACGACCGGCTTGCCTTCTCGACGGTGTAGGCGCGGTCGTCGATGGTGATCGCCTGCAGCAGCATTGCGCCGTCGGGCTCAAGAAGGCCCGAGCAGTGATGCAGGAACGGCCCGAAGCCGCGCCAACCGACGGCCTCAATCATCTCGATCGAAACGAGACGGTCATAACGGCCACCGAGCTCGCGATAGTCCTGATCGAGCACGGTGACCAACTCCCCTAGGCCCTCGCGCTGCACCCGTTCGCGTACGTGACGATGCTGCTCACGGGAGATGGTCGTGGTGGTCACGTGGCAACCACGTGTGGTGGCCGCGTGCAGTGCGAACGATCCCCAACCGCTGCCGATCTCGAGCACCCGGTCGCCGCGCCCCAGTCCGAGCACGTCGCAGACGCGCTCGAGCTTGGCGAGCTGCGCCTCTTCGAGCGACATCCCCGGTTCGCGGAAGAGCGCACAGGAGTAGGTCAGCGTCGGATCCAACAGCTGCGAGAAGAGCTCGTTCCCAAGGTCGTAGTGAGCCGCTATGTCGCGGCGCCGCTGGAGCGGACCACTCGGCCGAGCGACAGAGCGCAGGAGCTGGAACGGACGGATGACAGGAATGCTCAGCTCGCGAGCCCGGTCGAGAGCTGGCATTGCCCGCGCCGCCAGACGCACGAGCGCGACCAGATCCGGCGACTCCCACAGCCCGCTTGCGTAAGCGTCGGCGAGCCCCAGGCTTCCATGCAGCAAGGCGGGCCAGACGGCCTCCGAGCGCATGTGGAGCTCGGCCTCTGGCTCGCCCGTGCCGCAGCGCACCCTGGTCCCATCGGGCTCGACGATCGTGAGCGTCCCTGTCTGACTCATCGACAGAGCCTGCTTGAGCAGCTGGCGCAGCAGTCGGTGGCTCACGGTGCCGGCCTCGGTGGATGTGGGTACGAACGCACGCCGGCGAGCTTGAGGCCGAGCGCGTGGCCATAAATGAGCGCCAGGACTCTGATCGTGGCAAAGGGGTAGCGCGCCACCGTGTGACGGACGGCGCGGTCGGTGAGCTCGGCACGCCGCATATGTAGCGACGCCACGAACTCGCGCTGCCCGGCGCTGCCGCTCTCGATGACGACCGAGAGCTCATTGCCCGGTACCTGCAGCCGGCAGCTGTAGACCTGGTGCATCGGCATGAACGGTGAAACGTGCATGAGCTTCTCAAACTCTGCTTGCGATGCAGACGCGACATAGGCCTGCCGCTCGCCCCAGGGAGTGTTGGTCACCTCCAACAAGACCGCGTCAAGTTCGCGCCCAGCCTGATCGAAGCAGTAGTAGAAGCTGACCGGGTTGAAGCAGTGGCCGAGCGAGCGCAGGTGCGTCAGCAGACGGATCGGGCCAGCCGGACGGCCCCCGCCCAGATCGGCAACCGTATCTCTGACCGCATCAGCCAGCGCCACGCCAGCGTCGCCGTGGTAGTCGGCGCGACGAAAACGCATAAGCCCGGGAGAGGAGCGCAGCAGGCGGCCGCCGAGCAGCTCCGGAAGCTCATCCAGGTCGATGTAGGCCATTGTCAGCGGGTGACGGAAGTCACGGGCAGGCTGCGTTCGGCGGTGAGCCACGACGCCCTCGTATAGGCAGCTTGCGACCGTCATGACCGCGCTCCCAAGCTCTCCGCCACGCGCAACCCGCTGCGCACGCCATCTTCATGGAAGCCCCACCCCCAGTAGGCGCCGCAGAAGTGCGTCCGTCGCCCTGCGGACGAGATCTCTCGCACGCGCTCCTGGGCAGCCACGCCCGCGGGCGTGTAGACGGGGTGCGCGTAGGCGATGCGCTTGATGATCTGCGCAGGGTCGATGCGGTCGCTCATGTTGAGGGTCACGCAGAACTCTCGCTCGCTCTTGAACTGCTGCAGCCGGTTGAGGTGGTAGGTGACCGTCGTCCGGCCGGGGGGTTGGTCGAGCAGGTGGTAGTTCCAGCTTGCCCAGGCGCGGCGACGTCTTGGCAGCAGCGCGCGATCGGTATGGAGAATCGCTTCATTCTTCTGGTACGGAATCAGCGAGAGGATCTCGCGTTCGCGCTCGGACGGGTCGGCGAGTATCGCCAGTGCCTCGTCTGAGTGAGTCGCGAGCACGACTTGGTCGAAGCACAGCGGCTCTGCTCCCTGCACGTGTAGCACCACGCCGTCGGGACCGCGGCTGACCGAGTGCACAGGGGTCCCTGTGTGGATCCGGTGCCCGAAGGGTTTCGTGAGTGCCCGCACGTAGCTGGCCGAGCCACCCTCTATGGTCCGCCAGCGCGGCCGTCCACGGAGACTGAGCATGCCGTGGTTATCGAAGAACTGCGCGACGAAGAGAGCCGGCAGACTCCACAGCTGACCGGGATCAGCCGACCAGACCGCGGATACCTGAGGCACGAGCAACCGCTCGGTGAAGCCGTCCGAAAGCCCCTGCGACCGCAGCCACAGGCGCAGCGATGTGGTGTCATCGCCGGACTTCACCAGGCGTCTGGCAGCACGCTGAAAGCGCGGGATCTCGGCCAGCATCCGCACGAACGATGGGCTCAGCAGGTGGCTGCGCCTGGCGAACACCCCGTCCAGGGAGCGACTCGAGTACTCAAACCCCCGACCGTCACTGACGCTGAAGCTCATGTCCGACGGCTTCCAGGCGACGCCAAGGCTACGCATCAGTCGCTCGAAGCTTGGATAGTTGCGATCGTTGAAGACGATGAAACCGGTGTCGAGCTGCAAGCGCTTGCCGCCGTGCTCAAGCTCCACCGTGTGCGCGTGGCCGCCGACGCGGTCGTCGGCCTCAAAGACGGTCACCTCATGACAGCGGTGCAGCATGTACGCCGCCGTGAGTCCTGCAATCCCCGATCCCACGATCGCGATCCTCATCTGCCCACTCCTACGCAACTCGAGGCGGTCCAGATCACGCAAGCTCCGGCAGCATTCGATCCACGACCGCCGTGGTGAGCCTGAGCAGCTCTGCGGGCGTCGCGCTGGAGCCCTGCATGAGCTCATGCTCCGCTCTGGCCGCAGCCTCTGGTAGACGTGTGCGCAGTACCTCCACGCATACACGAGCGAGCGCACTCACTGCCCCTGGATCGACGCTCCAGAGTAACTCGAAGGTACGGTCACGGCTCGCGACCTCAACGTTCGAGGAAGCCAGCTCGCGGGCGACCATGCAGATCGATGCACTGCCGCCATGGAGGATGATCGCCCACTCGCGCCAGATCTGCTGGTGCCGGGCTATCGGCACCTCCAGAGGACCGGACGCCGGTGCGCCAAGGCTGTGGAAGTCCGCGAACACGGCCGCTGCATGGGCAGCCGAGGCGAGCTCACGCCAGCGTGCCTGGGAGCTGCGGTAGAACCGCTCGCGCTGGAAACAACCAAAAGCGACCAGAGCCTGGGCGCGGGCGAGCGCCTCGTCCTCGATCGCATGGCTGAGGGCAACTAGCACCGGCTTGCGCACCGCCCGTGGCTGCAGATCGGCACGAAGATCTCTCAGCGTGCAGAACAGTGAGAACGTGTCTGGATCAACGGGCGCCTGCGCCCGCGCAATCGCGGCGCGGATCGAGAGGCCCGACTCGCGCATCGCCAAAACCCGCGCCACGGCCTGAGCCTGCTCGACGGCATAACGCCGGTGACCCCTCGCGGTGCGCAGGGGCTCGGGGAACCCGTAGCGCCGCTCCCAGATACGGAGGGTCGCGTCAGAAACCCCGGTCCGCGATGCGAACTCACCAATTGTCAAATCGAACCTAGACAACCTGTATAGTTTTACATGGTCATGGCAAGAGTCGTCGTCACAGGAGCAACGGGCACCATCGGAACTGCCGTATGCCAGCTCCTTCAAGCTCGCGGCGATGAGCCAGTGGCGCTGTCTCGCGGCACGTCCGCTGCGACCCAGCGCCTGCCCGCGGGAGTGGCCTGCCACGCCTGGCCGCGGCCGACGCTCGAGCCCGCCCCGGTTGAGGCACTGGCAGGCTGCGACGCTGTCATCCACCTGATGGGTGAGCCGGTCGCACAGCGCTGGACAGCGGCGGCCAAGCAGCGGATCCGCGCCTCGCGCGTGCGCTCCACCCAGATGCTCGTCGCGGCGCTCGAGCAGGTTCCAGAACGCCAGCGGCCGGCGGTGCTCATCTCGCAGTCGGCTACCGGCTACTACGGGCCCCGTGGCAGCGAGGAGCTCGACGAGTCGGCTGGGCCGGGCAGCGACTTCCTCGCCAACGTCGTCAGCGCTTGGGAACAGGCAGCCATGGCTGCCGCGTCGCTCTGCCGAGTGGCGGTGCCCCGCACCGGAGTGGTGTTGTCACCCGGGGCAGGCGCACTGGCGAAGATGCTGCCGTTCTTCCGGGCCGGCATCGGCGGGCCAGTCGCAGGCGGACGCCAGTATGTGCCGTGGGTTCACATCGACGACGTAGCCGCCGCCATGCTCCACTGCCTGGAGGACGGCGACGCTCACGGACCGCTCAACCTCACTGCACCCAGTCCGGTGACCAATGCGGAACTCGCCCGCGCCCTGGGGAGAGCACTGCACCGCCCGGCCGTCCTGCCAGTGCCAAGCGCGGCCCTCAGGCTGCTCTACGGTGAGATGGCGGCGATCGTCACGACCGGGCAGCGCGCCGTGCCCAAGCGGCTCGAGCAGCTTGGCTTCAGCTTCCACCACGATGAGATCGAGCCCGCCCTGCGTGACGTGCTCGGCAGCGGCACGTGAAGCGGTCTAGCGCCCAAGCAGAGCAGACCTTCCAGGCGCAGCAGCTGATCGCTCGCCCGCTCGCAGATGTGTTCGAGTTCTTCTCCCAGGCATCGAACCTCGGACTGATCACACCGCCGTGGCTGGCGTTTTCAATCCTGGGCTCTGAACCCGGACAGGTCAGCACCGGCACGGTGATCCCGTACCGGCTGAGGCTGCACGGAGTGCCGCTGATCTGGGTCTCTCAGATAGACGCATTCGAGCAGGACCGCATGTTCGTGGACCGGCAGCTGATCGGCCCGTACAAGCTATGGGTCCACCGCCACGAGTTCGAGGCCGACGGCGAGCGGACAATCATCCGCGACGAGGTGCGCTACCGGCTGCCGTTCGGCCCCCTCGGTGACCTCGCGAACCTGCTGTTCGTCCGGCGGGATGTGCAGCGGATCTTCGCCTACCGCCGGGAGGCGGTCGCAAGGCTGCTGTAGCCACGCCGGCGTCCGGTCAGGCCAGATGGGCGATAATCACCGGCGCATGCGTCGGCTTAGCGGTGCCGCCAAGCGGCTCTGGCGTGACCAGGACGGCGCTGACATGGCGGATGCCGCCTGGTATGCCCACGTCGGCGTTGCCGGAGGCGTCAACGGTGAACAGCACGCTGGCTGAGACCGGAGCCGCTGTGCCCGACTGCAGCCACACTTCGTAGACGCGGCCACGGCCGGGCGGTGTCAGGTGGCGGACGACGAGCTCGGCATGGCCGCGTACCACGCGCAGCTGCGCACTGCCAGTGATTCCGGCCGTCCGAGCGCGGACCACCGTGGCCGGAGCGCCAGCCGACAGGCCGACGCCTGCGAGCACCACGGCGACAGCAGCTGCAGCCGCCACGGAGGCCGCCAGCACGCCTCGAAGCGGTGAAGCCAGGCCAAGTCTCGACCTCCGCCTCGGCGCGCGCCGCTCTTCCCGGACCTGAGACAGCACCTTCCTACGCAGCCCACGCGGGACCTCATACTGACGCGGGGTCATGGGCAACGCGTGCACGACCGCGCCGAGAGCCTGCACCTCGTCACGGCAGACGGCGCATTCGCGCAGGTGCTCACGAAAGGCGTCCGCCTCGCGGGGCTCGAGCGCACCGAGCGCGTAAGCCGCCGCATCACCGCCGCAGTCGTGCATACCGGACATGTGCTCTCCTGGGCTCATGGTATGACTCCAGCCTCATCGAGTGAGAGACGCAGCTTGGTGAGCGCCAGCCTCATGCGGCCCTTCACCGTACCGGCCGGGAGCGAGAGCATGTCGGAGATCTGCTGATGCGTGAAGCCTCCGAAGTACGACAGCTCGACCACCTTGCGCTGCTCGTCGGGGAGTTCTGACAGTGCTTGGCGGAGGCGTTCCGCATCTGCCCGCCGCTCGACCTCGACCTCCGTCAGCTCCGCTGACGCCAGGCGGTCGATCACGCCCGCCTCCTCCAGCGAGCCAGCCGGACGGGCGGCCTGGCGCCTGAACGAATCGACCGCGCGGTTGTGAACTGCGCTCAGGATCCACCCCCGCACGCTGCCACGAGACGGGTCATACCTCGCCCCCGCCCGCCACAGGGAGAGGAACGCCTCCTGGATTACATCCTCGGCACGCGACCGAGATCCGCACATGCGATAGGCAAGCGAAAAAGCCGGGCCGGCGTGTCGGTCGAACAGCACCTCGAAAGCCCGTGCGTCGCCATCGCGCACAAGCACCATCAGATCCTCATCGGCTGACTCCCTGAGGTTCCGGCGCTGGTTGAACATCACTGGCTATACGCACCCGCAGCCGCAGCGGATCAGCCCTGAGACTGCGCCCGGGAGCCATCGGCCATCAGGCCGACGCGCCGGCGCCCAGGGGCGCGAACAGCGGCGTAATCTGACCCTCAAGGCCCGGGTCGAGAATCAGCAGGACCTGATCGCCTGCTTCGATCACCTCCTGGGCGTTGGGCACGAAGCCGCTACCCGAGCGCAGCACGGAGATCACCAGCGAGCCCTTTGGCAGCGGGATCTGCTGGATCTGCCTGCCCACCGCGGGAGAGCCATCCAGCACCTCCAGCTCGATGATCTCGAGGTGCTCCTCCTCCAGTGCGAGCAGCTGTACGAGCCCGTACTCCGGAACCTCGTGCTCAATCAGGCGCAGGATCAGATCGGTCGCTGAGACGGCCGGCTGAATGCCGAGCATCTTGAAGTGCGCCAGGTTACGCGGATTGTTGACCCGTGCGACGATCCGCTTGACGCCGTACTTCTCCCTCGCGACCTGGCAGATGAGGATGTTGTCCTCGTCGTCGCCGGTGACCGCGATGACCAAGTCGGCGCGTTGAATTCCGGCCCGCTCAAGGACCCAGAGCTCGCTCGCATCGCCATACTGAACCGCGTATTCGAGTTCCTGCTCGACCACGCGGAAGCGGTCGTGGTTGGACTCGATCAACGTCACCTCGCGGTCCTTGGCGATCAGCTCGCGGGCGAGGTTCCAGCCCACCTTGCCGGCACCAGCGATGATCACGTACATGTCACCAGACTCCCCACGGTTCTAACCAGCCAGAAGTACCTGCTCGACCTGGTCGATCGCTATCTGCGTTGGGCAGATGGTGCGCAGACCCTGTTCGGCATACCAGGCGGCACGGGCTGGATCTGCCACGCGTACCACCACGCGAGGCACCTTGAACCGGCGCTGGGCGATCTGCGAGATCACCAGGTTCGTGTTATCGCCGCTGGTGGCGGCGATGAACACATCAGCCCGGTCGATCCCGGCTGCGATCAGGCCGTCAACCTCGAGCGCCGTGCCAACGGTGAACTGGCCGCCCGCATCCTCCCAGTTCGTGGTCTGATCGCGGTCCAGCCGCTCATGCGAGCGCGGGTCGACGTCCATGACCGAAACTTCGTGGCCCGCATCGAGCGAGCGCTTTGCCACAGCGGACCCCACACGGCCGCAGCCGACGATCAGGATGAACATGGCCGCAATGTAGCGAGGATCACTGACCGGGCACCCAGAGACGACCACTACGCTGGGCGGGTCCTGGCGTACCGGGCCCGCCTGGGCCGGGCGAGCCGGGATCACCCGGGCCAGGTTCGCCCGGCCCAGCGGGGCCGGGCGCAGGCGTCTGCGCACCACCTGGCGCCGCGATACCACCCCGGGCCTGGACGAAAGCCAGCTGCAACTGGGAGATCGCTTCGCGAATCGACACTACCTCCCGGGGCGTGACCTGCTCGAGCTGTGGCAACAGCGCACGCACAGACTCGATCGCCAACTGCACCTGTGCCAGGTCGCGCTCATCCTCGGTTCCCGGCATGAGTCCCGTCCTGCGCATTCCAAGGTTGATGATCGTCACGACGTTGTCGAGCAGTACATGCTCGACCCTGACCCGCTTCATCTCCTGCTCATAAGCCGCTCGCAGCTGCTCCTCGGAGAGCCGCTCCTGGTCCGGACCTGGCATCTCGGCCGCCATCAGTTCACCTCCGCAGTGCTTTGAGCGCTTCCTGCATGTGCCGCCTCGGTCTCGTTCACGGTCGCTGCATAGGCCTCAGCCAGGGTCATGCCTTGAGCCAACAGGGCTCGCTGGCGCTGGGCACCGTTGGCCTCGGGAAACTCGATCCGGAGGCCGAGCTCCGCCTGCATCGGCTCGGTCCACGCGAGCAGCCGATCGATCGCGGCGCGCGCAGGGTACCCCTCAGCGCGCTCCAAGTCGAGCAGTTCTCCGTCAAGGCCATAGCGGATCGCGCGCCACATGTTCTCCTCGATCAGTCTGGGCGCGAGGTCGTGCCGCGGCCTGCCGTCGTCGAGATCACGCGCCGCCTGCGCCACACACGCTACCACCAGCGCTGACAATGCCGCCGACTCAGCCGCGGTCGTCTGCATGTCGCAGACGCGCACCTCAACCGTGCCGAAGGCGAGATGTGGACGAACCGACCACCAGACCTGTGTGTACTCGACGATCGAGCGGGTGTCCACCAAAAAGCTGATGTAGTTGGCGAAGCTCGCCCAGTCACCAAACGCGTCCGGCACGCCGCAGCGCGGAAAGCTCTTGGTGAAGATCTGCGACCGGACGCTGTGCAGTCCCGTATCCCGCCCTTCCAAGAAGGGCGAGTTGGCGGAGATCGCGAGCAGCAGCGGTAGCACAGGCCGCAGCGCATCGCACACCTGAACCGCCCGGTCAGCGCCACGGACGCCCACGTGCACGTGCATCGAGAAGGTGTTGTTGCGCCAGGCGACGTACTTGAGCCCGTCTTCGACCCGGTGATAGTGCTCGGTGTCGATGATGTGCTGCACGCGGTAATCGGCCCACGGGTGGGTACCGGTCGCGCCGAGCTTCAAGTCGTGTTCCGCGGCGAGCGCGAACAGCCGCTCGCGCACACCCTGCTGCAGCGCGATTGCGGCGCCGTGGCCGTCGCCGCGTCCCGAGCGGATCTCGATCTCCGACGAGATCAATTCGCCCGCGATCGACTCCATCAGCTGCGGGTCCTCGGATGCACCATCGCGCAGCCGCTCAAACCCCTGGATCAGATCCAGGCGCCGCGGCTCCAGGATCGCGAACTCCTCTTCGAGCCCCACGCTGAAGTCGGTTGCCTGCTCGAAACGAGCGCGGCCACTGTCAAGATCGATATTGCTCAAGACAGGTAGAAGTAGAGCGCGTAGAGCAGATCGACGGCTGGGCTCGAGCTGTGCACGGTCACCTCGGGTGGAGCCTGCAGCAGAGCGTCCGAGTAGTTGAAGATAACCCTGACACCAGCGCCGATGAGATCGTCGGCCACCGCCTGCGCCACGGCTGGCGGAACTGCGAGCACAGCGACCACCACGTCCTGCTCCGCCACCAGGGCACGCATCGCGTCGTAGTGAAGGACCACGAGGTTGCCGACCCTCGAGCCCACCTTCGACGGATCAGTGTCGAACAGAGCGACAACGTTGAAGCCGTGATCAGCGAAGATATCCGAGCCGGCGATGGCGGTACCGAGGTTGCCGGCGCCGAAGAGCGCGATGTTGTGCTGTTCGGACGTGCGCAGAATCTGGCGGATCTCGGTGATCAGCGACTCGACGTTGTAGCCGACTCCGCGCTTGCCGAACTTGCCAAACCCAGACAGGTCACGGCGGATCTGGGTCGAGTTCACATGCGTGTAATCGGCCAGCGCCTGAGAGCTGATCGTCGCGTCGCCCCGCTTGCGCGCCTGCGTCAGCACCATCAGGTAGCGCGACAACCGCGCGGCAACGCCAAAACCGAGCCTATCTGCAGCCAGCTGACTCTGACTAACCTGATCCGCCATCCTGGCGCTCACTCTACTGAGGGCGGGGGTGATCCCTGCAATTCGTCAGCGCCCCCTCAAGCTGGCGCTCGTCCACAAACAGCTCACAGACCTCCACGCCATCGACGGTCACAACCGGAATCCGCTCCAGGTAGCGGCTGAACAGAGCCGCATCCGTCTCAATATCGCAGGGCTCGAAGTCGAAGGCGATCCGTGCCCGGAGGCGCTCAATCACCGCCAGCGCATCGTCACAGAGGTGGCAGCCAGCACGGCCGTACAAAGTGACCGTGCTCACAGCCGCTGCGCGCCGGTTGCGTAGACGTCGAGTCCGAGGTAGGCGGGAAACCTCAGCGCTTTGCTGTAGCGAGCCGCGCTGGCGATCATCGCCGCGTTGTCGGTGCACAGCGCGGGCGGCGGCACCTCCAGCTCAACCCCCAGTTCGGCCAGGGCTGCGCGAAGCGGGCCGTTGGCAGCCACCCCGCCACCGACCGCCAGCCTTCGGGCGCCTGTCTGCTTCAGCGCTCGCCGCACACGGATCAGGAGTGCCGCGACGATCGCGCGCTGGTAGGAGGCGGCGAGGTCCGCACGCCGGCGCTCAGCCTCCGGTTCGCCGAGCTCGCGAACCTTGTAGAGCAGCGCGGTCTTGAGGCCCGCAAAGGAGAAGTCAAGGCCCGGCATCCGCTCGGCCGCCGGAAAGGCGAACGCCCGCGGGTCGCCGCCGGCGGCGAGACGCTCGAGCGCAGCACCTCCCGGGTAGCCGAGGCCGAGCAAGCGCGCACCCTTGTCGAATGCCTCACCAGCGGCGTCGTCGAGCGTCTGGCCGAGCAGGCGCAGTTGCGGGCCGTGGTCGCGCACATCAGCCAAGAGCGTGTGGCCGCCGCTTGCGATCAATGCCAGAAAGGGCGGCTCAAACTCGGCTGGCCTGAGAAAGCTCGCGGCGAGGTGTCCGTGGAGATGATCAACTGCAGCGAACGGCAGCTCGCGAGCGGCAGCCAGCCCCTTGCCAGCGCTGAAGCCGACCACCAGTGCCGTCACCAGTCCAGGACCGCGCGTGGCCGCAACCAGTTCCACCTGATCGAGTGTCGCACCAGCGGCCCGCAACGCTTCGTCGAGCACCGGCGAGAGCAGCGCCAAGTGGTGGCGGGAGGCGATCTCCGGTACGACGCCGCCGAAGCGGTCGTGCACCTGCTGGGAGGAGATCACGTTCGAGCGGATCTCGCCAGCGCCGGTGATCACGGCGGCGCAGGTGTCGTCGCAGCTGGTCTCGATCGCGAGGATCAGGCCGGTCACGCGCCCTCCCACGGTCGTCCGGTCGTGCGCCACATGATCATCGCATCCTCGCCATTATCGGCGTAGTAGCGAGGGCGCCTGCCGACGCCGCGGAAGCCGTAACGCTCGTAAAGCGCAATCGCGCCTGAGTTGGAAAGGCGCACCTCCAGTGTGTAGCTGGCGTCGTCACCGGCCCGGGCGATGATCGCCGCTAGCAGGGCGCTTGCGACTCCAGATCGCCGGTCACCCGGGTCCACCGCTATATCCATGATGTGGAACGCATTGTCATAGCGCGAGCAGATCACGTATCCCGCCAGCCGCCCGTGCCTGATCGCCGCCAGCGAGATCCCGGACGGCTTGGACATTTCAAGCACGAACATGGCTACCGACCACGGGGTCGCAAACGAGCGTCGCTCGATTGCAAGCACCTGCGGCAGATCGCTGAGGTTCAGCGCCCTGACCGTCACGCTCTCGGGCCGCGACTGCTGTAGCTCAGTCACGCTCGGGTCGCCTCCGCGTCAGCGGCGCGCAGGTACGCGGGCTCTATCGAAGTGCTGGGCGCCGCGGGCTGAAGCCCCGCGATCCGGCAGTGCTCACGAGCACTGACCCTGTGCAGAGGTGATTCGTCAGCAGGAATCTGGGCGCCGCCACGCACAAACACATCGCGGAATCTCACCGCACCGTCACCGATGACGCTGCAGGCGGCGCCGAGAGCTGCCGCCGCGGCGGCCAGCTGCTCGGGCGCGAGCACCTGTGGCGCCAGCGCCGGGACGTCAGTGAGCGGATCCTGGACAGCCGTCCAGCCGGCCACAAAAGCCTCGCCGCGGCGCGCATCGATCACAGCGAGCGTGGCCTTGCCGCGGCCGTGCGCAGGCACCGCGAGCGCTTGCAGGGTTGAGACGCCCACAAGCGGTACACCAGAGCTCGCCGATAGCGCCTTGGCGGTCGCCAGCCCGATCCGCAGGCCCGTGAAGCTCCCGGGCCCGATCCCAGCCGCGATGCGGTCAACCGCATCCCAGCCACCGCCCGAACGCTCGAGCAGCCGGTGGACCAGCTCGAGCAGCAGCCGCGCGTGACCGGGCCGCGTGCCTGGGGCTGGATCGTCGACCAATGCAAGGTCCAAGACGGCGCGCGGGCGGGCGTTGTCCCCAGCTTCCAGATCCATGAGCGCCACCGCCGTACGGGCGGTGGCCGTATCGAACGCGAGCACCCTCATTCCACAACAACTGTGCGGGTGTGGACGCCCGGTCCGTGTGCGAGCCGCACGCGCATCGCGATCCGGCCCCGGGCCGCGAGCTCGTCGAGACCCGCCTCGGGCCATTCGACAAACGTGATCGTGTCCGCACCGATGTAGTCACCCAGCAGATCCGGATCCTCGTGGTCAAGCGAAGAGATGCGGTAGAGATCGACATGTGCCACGTAGCTGACCGGCCCCGCCGCGCAGTAGCGCTGGGCGATGGTGAAGCTGGGGCTGGTAACCGGCTCAACCACACCAAGCGCTCTGGCCGCCCCGCGCACGAAGGTGGTCTTGCCGGCGCCGAGCTCTCCGCTGAGCGTCACGACATCTCCCGGTGCGAGCGCGCGCGCCAGGTCGGCTGCGAGACGCTCGGTCTCCCCAGCCGACGCGGTCTGGCGGTTCACGGGTGCTGGCAGCATCAGGTTGAGTCTATGGCCAAGCCCCCAGACCGGCGCGATGGCGCGGGAGTCAGAACAGCCCCAGCTGGCCACCCTCAGGCTGGGGCGGGCCGTCCGGCTCCTCTCCGGCCGGCTCTACCCCGGCCGGCCCCTCCCCGGCCGGCTCCTCCCCGGCCGGCGGCCCCAGCCTGAGCAGCTCCGGGATCCTCAGGAAGTCGGCCCGCAGCATCTCGAGTGTCGACGGGGTGTAGAGCGCAGCAGCCGGGTGGTAAAGCGGATAGAGCCTGACGGTCCGTGGACCGATAGCTCGCACCTCGGCCTGGCCATGGACTCGCGAGATCCCGTCAGGCTCACCCCGCAAGAGCTTGGTAGCAAAGTTGCCAAGCGTGCAGATCACGACGGGCTCGATCAGCTCGATCTGGCTGTAGAGGAAGTGCCGGCAGGCATCGATCTCATGCGGGTACGGATCGCGGTTACCGGGGGGCCGGCACTTAACGGTGTTGGCGATGAACACCTCGTCGCGAGCGATACCGACCTCACCCAGCAGGCGCTCGAGCAGCTTGCCAGCCTGCCCGACGAAGGGCATTCCCTGCAGATCCTCGTTGGCCCCCGGCGCCTCGCCGACGAACATCAGGTCTGCGTCTGCGTTGCCGGAGCCGAACACAACGGTGTTGCGCGTCTCGTGCAGCGGGCAGGCGACACACGCGCGCGCCTGGCGGTACACGTCCTTCAGCGACTCACGGCGATCAGCGGCAGCACTCATCCGCGGCGATGCTAACCGCTGACCACACACTCAAGCTTGTTAGCATTACCGCAGGCCGTCACCTTGCAGCAAGGGATGGACCAGCACAGATGCCAGCCACTTACCTCACCCGCGGTGGGATGCGACTTGCGATCGTCGGCCGGGGACGGCTGGGGACAGCGCTCACCGCCGCGCTGTGCGCGTCACTGCCTCCCGGCAAGCTCAAGGCACGCGGAAACCTGAACGTCGTCGGGCCGCTCGGCCGCGGCGCTGACGCCGACGGGTGCGATGCAGCGCTGCTCTGCGTGCCCGACCGGGAGATTGGCGCGGCTGCCGCTGCAATCAAACCCGGGCTGGTCGTTGGCCACTGCTCGGGCGCCACCGGCCTCGAGCCGCTTGCACCCCACGAGGCGTTCTCCCTGCATCCGCTCATGACCGTTACGGGGGCCGAGTCGCCCTCCGGCGGCTCAGGCTTCGCCGGCACGGCCGCGGTGATCGATGCAAGCACAGAGCGAGCCATGGCCTGCGCACACACGATCGCGGTCGCGCTGCAGATGCGCGTGGTACATGTGGCCCGGGAGGATCGCGTCGCATACCATGCCGCCGCCTCGGTGGCGTCGAATTTCCTGCTCACCGTGGAGGCCGCCGCCGAGCGGATCGCGGCCACCGCCGGCATCAGCCGCGAGCTGCTGGCACCACTGGTAAAGGCGACGGTCGACAACTGGGCCCAGCTCGGCCCTGAGCGCGCGCTCACAGGGCCACTGGCACGTGGGGACGAGCGCACCGTCGCACGCCAGCGTGCTGCCATCGCCGAGCGCACACCAGAGCTGCTGACGCTGTTCGACACGCTCGCCGATGCCACCAGAAGCCTGGCTGCCCACGCCGCCAGCTCCACGCTGAAGGCAACCGATGAGAACCATCCGTACCGTCACTGAGCTTCGGGCCGCACTCGCCGTTGCCCGGCGCGAGCACACACGGGTCGGGCTGGTCCCGACCATGGGAGCGTTCCACGACGGCCACCGGTCGCTGATGCGCCGCGCGCGCGAGGAGTGCGACGTGGTCGTTGTCTCGCTGTTCGTAAACCCCAGCCAGTTCAATGAGGGCGCCGACCTGCGCGCATACCCGCGCGACGAGCGGGCAGACGCTGCGAGCGCGGCCGAACTGGGCGTCGACTACCTGTTCGCGCCGGACGCATCAGAGCTCTACCCCAATGGCTTCGACACCACCGTCAGCGTCGGACGCATCGGCCAGATCCTCGAGGGCGCCCACCGCGGCCGCGCCCACTTTGACGCGGTGGCGACGGTCGTCACCAAGCTGCTTGTGATCACCAGTCCGGACGCCGCCTACTTCGGGCAGAAGGACGCCCAGCAGGTGCTGGTAGTCAAACAGCTGATCCGCGACCTCAATCTGCCAGTGGAGCTGGTCGTATGCCCGACTGTGCGCGACCTCGACGGCGTCGCTCTGTCCAGCCGCAACCTCCGGCTCACGCCGGCCGATCGCGAGCAGGCACGCGCCTTGAAGCGCGCGCTGGACGCCACCCGGGATCTGGTGAGCGGCGGCGAAGACGACGTGGCCCGGCTGCAGTCAGAGGCGGTAGCAGAGCTGACCGGCAGCGGCGCCCAGGTCGACTACTTCCAGATCGTGGATCCGGCGACCCTGGCGCCGCTCACCACCGTCGCTGGCCCCGCTCTGGCGGTGGTCGCAGCCTCGGTGGGCGGAGTACGCCTGATCGACAACCAGCCCATAACGTAAGGAGACGGACGTGCCACCCAACCCTGCACACCAAGCTCCGGAAGTCGCGGTTCTCGGGCCCGGCAGCATGCCGGTCACGCTGGCGACGATCGACGAGCGCCACCGGGCAGGCGAGCCGATAGTGATGGTGACGGCCTACGATTACTCCAGCGCGCGCGCAGTTGACGCAGCCGGCGTCGACCTGGTTCTGGTCGGGGACTCAGGCGCCGAGATGGTGCTCGGATACCCGTCGACGGTCGGCGTCAGCACAGATGAGATGCTCATGCTCACACGCGCCGTCAGGCGGGGCCTGAAAACTCCCTTCCTGATCTCCGACCTGCCGTTCGGCTCCTACGAGGAGTCGTCCGAGCAGGCGGTCCGGACCGCCGTGCGCTTCGTCAGGGAGGGCGGCGCGGACGCCGTGAAGCTCGAGCGTGGCCACCAGGCTTCCGTCGAGCGCGCCGGCGCGATCGTCGCGGCCGGCATACCGGTCATGGGGCACGTCGGGCTGACGCCACAGACCTCGACCGCGCTGGGCGGGAACCGCGCACAGGGGCGCACGGCAGCCAGCGCGGCCCGCATCGCCGGCGAGATGGTGGCGCTCGAGCGTGCCGGCTGCTTCGCCATCGTGCTCGAGGCGGTCCCGGCCGCGGTCACAGAGGAGCTCATGGGATTGATCTCCGTTCCGGTCATCGGGATCGGCGCCGGGCCGGCGACCGACGGCCAGGTGCTCGTGTTCCATGACCTGCTCGGCATCCGTGACGGTGGCGGCGCGCGTTTCGTGCAGCGCTATGCGAGCCTGCAGCAGGAGATGGTCACTGGCGTTGCCGCCTACGCCAGAGATGTGCGCGAGCGCCGCTACCCGGCGCCTGAACACTGTTACACGATCGATCCCGACGAGCTGGCCGAGTTCCGACGCTCACTCGCGAACCTCAGGGCGAGCGCCCGGCAGCCGAGCAAGCCATAAACTTCGCGCGGTGCCGCGTGTAACCAGGGTCCACACACCGCGAGATCGCGCGTACTTTGAGCTGTTTGAAGAGGCGGCTCACAACCTCACGCGGTGCACGCAGCTGCTGGATCAACTCCTGTCCGGCTACCCGGACAACCGGAAGCTCGCCGAGAACATCACCGACTGCGAGCACGAGGGTGACCGCATCACGCACGACATCCTCGACCGCATGAACCATACGCTGACGACGCCGATCGACCGCCAGGACATCCTCGCGCTCGCATCCGCGCTCGACGACATAGCCGACTACGTCGAGGAGGTCGCCGACTACCTGGGCCTCTACCGGATCGAGGCGCCCATGGACCAGGCGATCAGGCTCGCCCAGGTGCTGCACCAGGCGACCTGCCAGATTGCAGAGGCGACAGCACTCCTGCCCGACTTCAAGGACATCTCTTCCCACACGGTCGAGATCAACCGCCTCGAGAACGAGGGGGACCGGATCACCCGGGAGGCGATCGCCTCGCTATTTCATGGCGGCATCGACCCGATGGTGGTGATCCGCTGGAAAGACCTCTTCGAGCGGCTCGAAAACGCGATCGACGCCACCGAGCGCGTGGCGAACATCCTCGAGGGGATCGTGATCAAGAACCGGACACGACTGGCGGTCGGCGACTGACATCAGCCGTAGCTGATCGTCCTGACGACCCGCGCCGGTGCGCCTGCCGCCACCGAAAACGGAGGCAGGTCAGAGGTCACCACGGAGTTGGCGCCGATCACGCAGCGCTCGCCGATCGTCACGCCGCTGGTCACCACGACGTGCGCCCCGCACCAGACGTTGTCCCCGATGCGAGTCGGGCCGCGGCTCGTGAAGCCCTGCCATGGGACCGGGCGCCCAGGATCGTCGTAGCGGTGGTTGGCATCGGTGATCACGCAGCCGTTGGCGAACATGCAGTGCTCGCCGATCTCGACCAGATCGAGCGCGGCCACCATGACGCCGATGTTAAAGAGGCTGCCCGCGCCAATCCGCACCCGCGCGGGGGCTGGCATCGTGATCCATACGTGGGGCTCGAAGACCACGTGCGCGCCGACTTCCAGGCGCCCATCTCGCAACCCCTCGAGCACCTCGCCATGAAGCGGCGCGCGCGCGAACGCCTGCCGGCGCGCCAGCTCGTAGTTGATCCGCACCCTGTTCCAGGGCAGCGAGTTGCGTTCATACCAGCGCCATCTGGCGAACCACAGCCTGGCTGCAGAGCGCAGCTCGGTCACACGGCCAGCCCCGCCGGCACCGCGAGCAGTGGGGCCAGGAAGCGCCCCGTGTATGACTGCGGGACCTGGGCGACGCGTTCCGGCGTCCCTGCCGCGATCAGCTGGCCACCCTCATCCCCGCCCTCCGGCCCGAGATCGATCAGATGGTCAGAGACCTTGATCACCTCCAGGTTGTGCTCGATCACCACGATCGAGTTGCCGGCGTCCACCAGCCGCTGGAGCACCTCGAGCAGGCGCTGGATGTCGGCAAAGTGCAGGCCCGTAGTCGGCTCGTCCAGCACGTAGAGCGTGCGGCCGGTCGCAACTTTGCAGAGCTCGGCCGCGAGCTTCACACGCTGAGCCTCGCCGCCGGACAGAGTCGTGGCGGGCTGACCGAGCCGCATGTAGCCGAGCCCAACGTCATCGAGCGTCTGCACGCGCCGGCGGATCTTCGGGATGTGGGCGAAGAACTCGACGGCCTCGGCGATCGGCATCTCCAGTACGTCGGCGATCGTCCTGCCCTTGAAGCGGACCTCCAGCGTCTCGCGGTTGTAGCGCTTGCCGTGGCACTGCTCGCAGGGCACGTAGACATCCGGCAGGAAGTGCATCTCGATCTTGATCTGGCCGTCGCCCTTACAGACCTCGCAGCGCCCGCCCTTGACGTTGAAGGAGAAGCGTCCGGGCTTGTAACCGCGGGCGCGCGCCTCCGGGGTACGCGCGAAGAGGTCACGGATCTGGTCAAAGAGCCCGATGTAGGTGGCCGGGTTGGATCGCGGCGTGCGCCCGATCGGCGACTGGTCGACGGAGATGATCTTGTCGAGCTGCTCGAGGCCGCTGATTGACCGGTGGGCGCCGGCGCGCACCCGCGCCGCACCCAGACGGCTCGCGACTGCCTTGTAGAGCACCTCGTTGACGAGCGTCGACTTGCCCGACCCCGAGACCCCGGTCACGCTGCACAGCACCCCCAGAGGCAGCTTCACGTCGATGTCCTTGAGGTTGTGCTCGCACGCGCCGGTGATCTCGATGTGGCCACTGGGCCGCCGCCGTTTCGCGGGCACCGTGATCCGGCGCGTGCCCGCCAGGAACTGGCCGGTGAGCGAGTCCGGGACCTGCGCCACCTCGGCAGCGGTCCCCTGCGCGACCACGTGGCCGCCGTGCTCGCCGGCGCCTGGGCCGATGTCGAGCAGGTGGTCCGCCGAGCGCATCGTGTCCTCGTCGTGCTCCACCACCAGCACCGTGTTGCCGAGGTCGCGCAGACGCTCGAGCGTCGTGATCAGCTTGTGGTTGTCGCGCTGGTGCAGGCCGATCGACGGCTCATCCAGGATGTAGAGCACGCCCACCAGCGAGGAGCCGATCTGTGTGGCCAGGCGGATGCGCTGCGCCTCGCCGCCCGAGAGCGTGGCGGCGGCGCGTTCCATGCTCAGGTAGCCCACACCGACGTTCTCGAGGAAGCTCAGGCGCTCGTCGATCTCGCGCAGCACCAGGTGCGCGATCCGCCGGTCGTGGTCTGAGAGCTCGAGCTCCCGCACCCATGCGAGCGCCCGCCGCGCGGAGAAGGCCGTGAACCGATCGATCGACAGTCCGCCGACCAGGACCGAGCGCGACTCCGGTCGCAGGCGCGCACCGCCGCACTCCGGACAGGGCCGCAGCGTCATGTACTCCTCGATCTTCTCCTTGACGGCATCGGACTCACTCTCGCGGTAGCGGCGCTCGAGCGCGTGCACGATCCCTTCAAACGCCGTACTGTAGTTGCGCCGGCGGCCGAAGCGGTTGCGGTAGGCGACGTGGAAGCGCTCGCCGTGGGTGCCGTAGAGGAAGAAGTCGCGCTGCTCCTGTGGCAGCTGCGCCCAGGGCACATCGGTGTCCACGCCGTAGCGCTCGACGATCGCCTGCGTGAGCTGCGCGTAGTACTCGGACGCGCTGCCCACCCAGGGCGCGATCGCGCCCTGGGCGATCGTCAAGGACGGGTCCGGAACGATCAAGTCGGGGTCGATCTCCGGCTGCGAACCCAGCCCGGTGCAGCGCTGGCAGGCGCCGTGCGGGGAGTTGAAGCTGAAGATCCGCGGCTCGAGCTCGACCAGGCTGGGACCGTGCACCGGGCAGGCGAACTTCTCGCTGTAGAGCGTCACCTCGCCACTGTCGATGAGCTCGACCTCGACCAGCCCGCCCGCCAGCGCGACCGCCGTCTCGATCGAGTCGGCCAGGCGCTTGCGCAGATCCTCCTTCATCACCAGCCGGTCGACGACGATCGAGATGTCGTGCTTGAACTTCTTGTCGAGCGTGATCTCCTCGTCGAGCCGGCACAGCTCGCCGTCGATCTTGGCGCGCGCGAAACCCTCACCCCGCAGCTCCTCGAGCTGGCGGCCGTACTCGCCCTTGCGGCCGCGGACGATCGGAGCCATCACCATGAAGCGCGCGCCGGCCGGTAGCTCCATCACCTGGTCGATGATCTGCTCGGCTGACTGGCCGGCGATCGGCCGGCCGCAGACGTGACAGTGGGGCTTGCCGATCCGCGCCCACAGCAGGCGCAGGTAGTCGTAGATCTCGGTCACCGTGCCGACCGTCGAGCGGGGGTTGCGCGAGGTCGTCTTCTGGTCGATCGAGATCGCCGGCGAAAGGCCCTCGATCGAATCCACGTCCGGCTTGTCCATCTGCCCCAGAAACTGGCGTGCGTAGGCCGACAGCGACTCCACGTAGCGGCGCTGGCCCTCGGCGTAGATCGTGTCGAACGCGAGCGACGACTTACCCGACCCCGAAAGGCCGGTGATCACGGTCAGCGAGTCCCGCGGGATGGCGACGGTGATGTCCTTGAGGTTGTGCTCGCGCGCGCCGGTGACGATCAGCTGATCCACGTCCTGGATCATATGTGAGCGAACAGACGTTCCCCTCGCGGTGGCGTTCGCCACAGCGACGCCGCCGGCCAAGCGGGCCGGCGGCGGCAGGACCCTAGGCCCGTTGCAGCTCGCGCTTGAGGTCGCGGATCTCGTCGCGCAGCCTGGCCGCGTACTCGAAGCGCAGGTCCTCGGCGGCGGCGAGCATCTCCTCCTCCAGCTCGACGAGCTTGCGCTCGATCTCGGCCGGATCGAGCTTCGCGTAATCCTCGCGCTGGCGGCGGCGACGGGACTTCGGCACTTTGCCCTCAGCCTGCAGGAACTCGGCGATGTCGGAGATACCCTTGGTGATCGTCTCCGGGGTGATGCCGTGGCGCTCGTTGTAGGCGATCTGGATGGCGCGGCGGCGGTCGGTCTCCTCGATCGCAGTGGTCATCGCCGCCGACTGCTTGTCGGCGTACATGAGCACCTTGCCGTCGACGTTGCGGGCGGCGCGGCCGATCGTCTGGATCAGGCTCGTGGCGCCGCGCAAAAACCCCTCCTTGTCGGCGTCGAGGATCGCCACCAGGCTGACCTCCGGCAGGTCGAGCCCCTCGCGCAGCAGGTTCACGCCGACCAGCACGTCGAACTCGCCGAGCCGCAGCTCGCGGATGATCTGAATGCGCTCGAGCGTGTCGATCTCGGAGTGCAGGTAGCGCACCTTGAAGCCCATCTCGAGCAGGTAGCCGGTGAGGTCCTCCGACATCTTCTTGGTCAGGGTGGTGACGAGCGTGCGCTCGTCACGCCCCACCCGCTCGCGGATCTCGTTCATCAGGTCGTCGATCTGGTTGGTGGTCTCGCGCACCTCGACCTCGGGGTCGACGATCCCGGTGGGGCGCACGATCTGCTCCACGACGCGCGTCGCGTGGGTGCGCTCGTACTCACCCGGCGTGGCGGAGACGAAGACGATCTGGGGGGTGATGCCGAGGAACTCCTGGAAGGTCTGGGGCCGGTTGTCGAGAGCGCTCGGGAGCCTGAAGCCGTAGTCCACCAGCGTCTGCTTGCGGCTGCGGTCACCCTCGAACATGCCGCCGATCTGCGGCACGGTCTGGTGGGACTCGTCGATGAAGCAGACGAAGTCATCGGGGAAATAGTCCAGCAGGCAGTATGGGCGCTCGCCGGGCTTGCGCCCGTCGAGGATGCGGCTGTAATTCTCGATGCCGCTGCAGAAGCCCATCTCGCGCAGCATCTCCATGTCGTACTGGGTTCTTTGGCGGAGGCGGTGGGATTCGAGCAGCTTGCCGCTTGCCTCGAGCTCGGCGCAGCGCGCGTTGAGCTCGGCGCCGATCTGCGCGACCGCGTCCTCGATCTGGCCCTCCCTGACGTTGTAATGAGAGGCCGGCCAGATCGCGACGTGCTCGATGTCGTCCTCGATCAGCTCGCCGGTCACCGGGTCGAAGTGCTGCAGGTGCTCGACCTCGTCGCCGAACATGCTGATCCGGTAGGCGGTCTCGGCGTAGGCCGGCCAGATCTCGAGCGTCTCGCCCCTCACGCGGAAGGTGCCGCGGGCAAGCGCCGTGTCATTGCGGGTGTACTGGATCGAGACGAGCTTGCGCAGCAGGCCGTCACGGTCGATCAGCGAGCCCTTGACCAGGGTCTGGAGGTTCTCGTCATAGACCTCTGGTGAGCCGAGGCCGTAGATGCTCGAGACCGAGGCGACGATCAGCACATCGCGTCTGGCGAACAGCGCGGCGGTGGCGGCGTGCCTGAGGCGGTCGATCTCCTGGTTGATCGCCGAGTCCTTCTCGATGTAGAGGTCCTTGGACGGGACGTAGGCTTCAGGCTGGTAGTAGTCGTAGTAGGAGACGAAGTACTCGACGGCGTTGCGCGGGAAGAAGGTGCGGAACTCATTGCACAGCTGCGCGGCGAGCGTCTTGTTGTGGGCGATCACGAGCGCCGGGCGGTTGACGGCGGCGATCGTGGCGGCCATCGTCATCGTCTTGCCGGTGCCGGTCGCGCCGAGCAGGGTCATCATCCGCTCGCCCTGCTCGATACCTTCGGCCAGGGCGGCGATCGCCGCGGGCTGGTCGGCCGTGGGGCTGAAGGTGGCGTCGAGCTCGAACCCGGGCATCTCTTGGGCCTGATCCTAGCCCGTGCGGGGCGCCTGCGTTTCGGGGGGTGGCCCCGCTTGGCCACCCCCGACATGGACGCTCCCCCGGTGGCGCGTCCCGGCCGGCCGGGCTCATCCCGCTCGGCCGGACGGACTTTGTGCGTACGGTGTTCATCCTGCGTACCACACGCACAAAGTGCGCGCTGCCCGCGCTGCGACGGGCGCGGCCAGGTGCCGCCCCTGCCTCAGCAGCGCGGGCTGATCCTCACGGAGTCGAGCGTCTCGTAGCGAGCTTGCGCGTTCTGGACGTAGTAGACGTGACCGGCCCCGGCGGTGAGCAGCTGCGCCTCTGGTCCGAACTGAAGCGATGCACGGGTCGCCCCGTTGAGCGGGTTGGCGCAGTAGTTGAGCTGGCGCCCGCCGGCCGGCTGGGTGACCCATAGGATCCCGTCGAGCATCTGCGCCCTGATGCCGTTGGCCCCGAGGATCGCCGGCGGCATCGTCACACCCGGGTGCGGTTTGGCACCGGCAAAGCGGGTGGGCTTCAGCGTCGCGAGCGAGAAGCGCTGGACGTAGCCGGCCATGCCCGTGGCGTTGCTGACCCAGACACTGTCGCCGTAGACACCACCGACATAGGGAAATGAGACGCTCCCGATCGGCGCGGACTGCCGCAGCAGCCTGCCGGTGCGCGGGTCACGCCGCTGGATGTGGGCGATCTGGCGTCCTTCACTGTCAAGCAGCACGCCCCCGCTCGGGTTGGATGCGACACCAATCCCTCCGGCGCCTGGGACGTGGATCGTCTCGGTGACCGCCCCGGTCGCGCTGGAGACTCTTATCAGCCGGTCCAGGTCGCCGATCCAGAGCCATCCACCCGCGGCTGTGAGCGTCGGGGCCGCCTCCCCGCTGCCGTCGCCGTTTGAGCCCAGCAGCAGCCTCTCGTCGACGGCCAGCGACGCCGGGTCCAAACGCCAAAGCCAAGACCGGGCCCCTGAGGTGCTGGTGACCCACAGCGAGCCGCTGGCCATGAGCGCCTGGCTGAACGTGCCGTCAAGCGGCCTGCTCGCGCGGATCCGCCCGGAGGCCGGGCTCACCCGCCACAGCGCATCGACGGGTGCCAGCCCGTATGCGTTCAGCTGCTGGGTGACATAGAGGCTTCCGTCCGCCGCGTACGCGGCGGACCGGCGCAAGCCGCGCATCACCACCACCGGTCGCAGCTGGGCGCCGCCCGCGGCCTGGCGTCCAGGCGGGCGGCGGTGGGCGGGCCGGTGCGAGATCCCGCGCCCGGCACCGCTCCCGCCGGAGGCGAGCAGCAGAGCCCCGGCAGCAGCTGCGGCCAGCACGATCGCCGCGCCCGCGCGGTGCCTGCGCTGGCGGGCCCTGGCGTCGTGGATCACGCCGTCGTCAACTTCCTGCTCACGCCGCCGTGTCGACGGTTTCTGCGGCAGCTGAATAGCTATCGTAATACTTTATCTCAGCTAGCAGATTAGGTGTCATCGAGCCCAGCAGAACCGACCCCGTCGGCCGCCATCCGCGGTTTGAACACATCACACAGCCTCACATCACCGTCCCCGATCCCGGTCGTCACACAGAGCCAAGAGGCGGCTCATGCCTGCCAGGACGCGCAGCTCCCGCGTGACGCGGATCTCCGGCGGTGTCGAGCCCAACACGGCATAGACGAGGGGCCGGCATAGACGAAAAGGTTGGCGGCGGGGGAACGGCTCAGATCGCTGCGTGTAGACGTCTACACCCAGCAGTGCACGAGCCCGGTTAGACTCGCTTTGTGAGGCGTGACGAATAGAGATTTGAGCGCACGCTCGCGTGGCTGAACCAGTCCGCGGCCGCCCTGCCCGCACCCCTGAAGCCCCTCGCACGTGTTCGGGCGATGACGCTGACCGTCGTCCGGCTCAATGTGTCGGACACGTCGATGGCGCTCGCGGTGCTGCGATACTGGCGATGGACCGTAGCCAAGCACTTCGCGAGGCGAGAGGGCGTAGTCGATCTTCCCACAGGCGGATCGATGCTCCTTCCCCGTGGAGCAATCACGCTGGCTGCCTGCTCGCGACGGGGTACACAGAGGTCCGCGACCAGCAGTTTGTCGCAGCCGTCGCTGCCGCTGGTGACACTCTGATAGACGTCGGCGCCAACCTCGGGCTCTACGCTGTCACCGCGGGCTAGCACGGCGCACGTGTTGTCGCCTTCGAGCCCAACCCACGTGCTGCCTCGATTGCGGAGCTGAATCTGGCCCGGAACGGGATCACCGGGGAAGTCCACCGGCTGGCCCTCGCCGACTGGGACGGGACCACCCAGCTCACAGACGAGGACGTGACGGCGCACATTGGGCCTGCTGGGCAGCTCACAGTCGAGGTGGCACGCTTGGACAGTCTCATGCTTGTGCCCACCGGTTTGCCGATCATGAAGATAGACGCGGAGGGGCAGGACCTGAACGTCCTCAGGGGAGCCGCAAGGTTTCTGGGTGAGCACCGGCCGGTGGTGCTCGCGGAGATCTGGGACGGGGGCCGTGAAATACGTGATCTGCTGGCTGGCATGGGCTATACAACCTTCTCCTACGACTGGCGCACTCGCCGGCTCGAGACCGAATCTGCGCAACAAGCTGGAAACCTGTTGGCGATCCACCCGTCCCGGCTTGACGAGGTCTTTGCGCGTCTCAACGCATGACGATCTTCCGTTCGCTGTAGGAGGTCCGCGGGCCTCCCGACGTGATGGCTGGCACCGATGCTTCGGCAGCTGCCGCCGTGTGGGATGAGGCAGTCGCGGTCGAGCCGTACAGCGGCGCCCGTCCTGGGTACACGGCGACCTTGAAGGCAAAACTGTCTTGAGGTGCAGTTCGTGGAGGCGCACACGGGCGCTGGGCCGGCCCCGGCGAGCGTGGGCCAACCGGCTCAACCTGACAAACTGCACCGAGCGCGAGCAGTTTGTCGGTTTGGGCCGCCTGCGCGGGGCATCGCGGGCGCGGGGCGTCGCGGGCGCGGGGTGTGGCGGGAGCCGCGGCAGGCCTGGCGGCGACTGACGATTCCCTGCATGCGCAGCGTGCGGTAGCAGATCGGCCGGTCTCGGAGCCGAGCGGCGCGTTCTCGCGCTCGCGTGCGCGGTAGCGGTTTGAGCGGATCGTTCACTGACTCGCCGCGACGGCCGCGGGCGGGATGGAGCACTCCCAGTTTGAGTGCCGGTTGGAAACTGACGGGCGGGAGCTGTTGCGGCTCTTGTTGCAGGCTCACCTCGATCTCCGCTCGCACCGCGAGCAGCGCCTACGGAGCAGGTCTGTGACGAGCACGGGACCGAGCGCCGGGCGCTTGAACGTGAGCATCGCCGTCCGCTTCAGTCGGTGTTCGGGGAGGTGTCGGTCACCCGGCTCGCGTATCGGCAGCAGCGCGGCGAGCAGAACCGGTATGTCGCTGACGGGGTGCTCAACCTACCCGAGGAGCAGGCTTCACACGGGGTCAGGCGTCTGGCGGCGATCTACTCGGCGGCAGGATCCTCTGAGCACGGCACCCGCCAGGTCCACGACCGGACCGGGCTGGGGCTCGGCACGCGGCAGGTCGAGGAGCTCGCGGTTCGCGCAGCAGCCGACTGCGAGGGTTTCTACGCGGAGCGGGCCGTGAGCGCAACATGGCGGGGCAGCAAGACCCAGGAAAAGCTAAGTAGAGATATGAAAACGATACTCGCACCTAGACATTGCCATAGTCATGTGCAGTGGACCCTGTCCACAACCCGTATTCGCCTGGTGCTGGGCGGAAGCCTGCCGCTTTGGTCGGTCGTGATGCCGCACTCGCCGTGTGGGAAACGTCGTTGAGGCGCGCGCAGATCGGGCGGACCGACCAGCCTGTCGTCCCGTACGGCCTGCGCGGGGTCGGTAAGACCGTGTTGTTGTCCGAGTTTCGGCGTATGGCGAGCAGCCGCAGGTGGGTTGTTGCGCAGATCGAGGCCGGTACCGGCAAGGCTCTGCGGGAGTTGCTCGGCGAGGCGTTGTATGAGCCGTTGTCAGATCTTGCCCGCCCAGGGGCGGGGCGACGGCTGCTCAAGGCGCTCAATACGGCCCTGAGTTTCAAGGCTTCATATGACCTCACGGCACGTGGACGTTCAGTGTGGATCTCGCCGATGCCGCTGGTGGTGGGGCGGACGCCGGCATTCTGGACCCTGACCTGAAGAAGCTGATCCACGATCTGGCTGATGCAAGCGCGGAAGAGGGTGTCGGTCTTGCCGTGCTTGTCGATGAAGCACAGGATCTTGGTTCCGGCGAATTGGGCACGCTCTGCTCGATCGCTCACGCCGCCGCCCAGGACGACTGGCGTGTGCTGCTCGCGTTCGCTGGCCTGCCGAGCGTGCCACGGATTCTCGCGGAGGCGAAGTTGTATGCCGAGCGGTTCCGCTACATGCAAGTACAGCAGCTCGATGCCGCGGCGGCAGGCGAAGCGTTAATGATCCCCGCGGCGCTCGAGCACGCTCGCTGGGACAGCGACGCGATCTCGGTTGTTGTTGACGCCGCCGGGCGGTACCCGTATTTCCTTCAGCAGTTCGGGCAGGAAGCGTGGAACGTTGCGCACGGACCTGCCATCGAGCTACGAGATGCTGAACTCGGTGTCGCGCGCGGCACCAACGATCTGGACAACGGTTTCTTCCGTGTCCGGTGGGATCGCGCGACCCGCGCCGAGCAGTCGTACCTGCGGGCGATGGCCGACGACCAAGACGCTGGCAGTCCCTCCAGCGAGATCGCGGCACGACTCTCCCGGAAGCCGGCCAGCCTGGGACCGACACGTGCATCATTGATCGCGAAAGGCCTGATCTACGCCCCGGAACATGGAAGAGTCGCGTTCACGGTCCCGGGGATGTCCGCGTTCATCGCACGCCAGGTCCACGACTGAATCCGTGCCGTGACCGCCTCGCGTCCGTCACGCGGCAGGCGTTCCAAGAGCCGCTGATACCGGCGCCGCCGCTGGCCGTAACACCTCCGCGGAGGAGTATTTGAGCTATCAACTTTGCTCGGGAGCGAGCCGGCAAAGCGCGCAGTAGTTTTTCGTGAGCCCTCAGCTGCCGTAGCCCAGCTGACGCGCGTAGCGGCGGCGGTAGGCGCGCTGCTTGGCGAGCACCTCGCTGACGTAGGCGCGGGTCTCTGAGATCGGGATGTCGCGGGCGAGGAAGCGGCGGTGCGTGGCGCGGGCAGCAAACAGCCAGTGATCGACGTTGGTCTCGCCGCCGTTGTAGGCAGCAAGGGCCAGCACCGTGCTGCCGTCGTAGGCGTTCAGGAGGTAGCGGAGGTAGTAGCTGCCATAGGCGATGTTCACCTGCGCTGCGCCGAGCTCGGAGATACGGAAGGCGTAACCGCCGGTGCGGTGCGCGAGGAACCGTGCCGTGGCCGGCTCGATCTGCATCAGGCCCTCGGCACCGGTGGACGAGGTACGGGGGCGAAAGCGGGTCTCGGCATAGATCACAGCCGCGACCAGCGCCGGATCGAGGTGCTGGCGGGCGGCCTGCTGGCGGATGATCCCGGCATACCGGAGCGGTAAGCCGAAGTGATCGATCACGCGCTGAGCGAGTGGCGCGACGAGGACCACCCCCACCACAGCGAGCGTCAGCAGAGTGATCAGCGCCACCAGTCGCCGACGCCAGAACTTAGCCCTTGCCCGTCCCCCGCTCATCCTCGTGCGAGCATGACAAGAAGCTCCGACAATTTCGACTCCAGTTCTTCGATCGTGCCGTCGTTGACCACCACAAAGGTCGAACGTGCGGCCTTCTGCTCCTGGGTGAGCTGCCGGCGCTCGCGCGCCGACACGTCCTGGTGACCGCGGGCGCGGGCGCGGGCGCGGCGCAGCGCGTCGTCGGCAAGGATTGTGATGCTCGCGTCGTATAGCCCCTCTCCGCCCGACTCAAACAGCAGCGGCACCTCCACCACCAGCGCGCTGGGGGGCGACACCAGCGGTGACTCGAGCGACGCCGCGATCGTGGCCTCACGCCAGGCGGAGATCCGCTCGCGCACGAGTGGCCAGAGCAGCTGCTCGAGCCACTCGCGCTCGCGCGGGTCGGCGAATACACGCGCGGCCACCGCCTCGCGAGAGATGACGCCACTGGGCGCCACAGCCCGGCACGAGCGCGCGCTCACCGCCTTGACTACGGGCTCTGACCGGTAGAGGTCGTGGACGACATCGTCGGTCGAGATCACGGCCGCACCGAGCCGTTCAAGCGCCGCGAGTGCCGTTGACTTACCGGCCCCGAGACCCCCTGTCAGTGCAACCAATGGCGGCACGGCACTCACCGTACCGCCAGTGGCGGCGGTGGTCCGCTACGCCTCGACCTCGCTGGCGAGCGGCTTCTCGGCCAGCTCCTCGACCGGCTCCTGGCCCTCGCCAGTCGGATCACTGGGAGCAGGCTGCTCAGCAAAGACCTCCTCTGAAAGGCCCAGCTCGGGCAGGTCTTGGAACTCGCCCGCCACGTCATCCTCCTGGACCTCGTCGGCAGCGGGAGCGACGATCGGCCGCACCGGCAGCACCTGGCCCTCGACCCGTTTGATCGAGAGCGAGAGGCGCCTGCGCTCGGAGTCGATCTCGAGGATCTTGACGCGCACGGGGTCGCCGGGCTGGATGATCTCGCGCGGGTTCTCGACGTGGTGCGCGGCCAGCTCGGAGATGTGCACGAGCCCCTCGACACCGTCGAGGATTTCGACAAACGCGCCGAAGGTGACGACCTTGGTGACGGTGCCCTCGAGCTCGTCGCCGATGTTGTAGGTGTCGACCACGCGCTGCCAGGGATCCTCCTGGGTCTGCTTGAGGCCCAGTGAGATGCGCTGGCGCTGACGGTCGATGTCGAGCACCTTGACCGACACCGTGTCGCCGATCTTGAGGATCTCGGACGGGTGGTTGACGTGCGACCAGGAGAGCTCTGAGATGTGGATCAGGCCGTCGATCCCGTCGAGGTCGACGAAGGCGCCGAAGTCGACGATGTTGGAGATCATGCCCTCGACGACCTGGCCCGGCTGCAGGCGGTCGAGGATCCGCTCGCGATCCTCCTTGCGCTGCTCCTCGAGCACCGCGCGGCGAGACAAAACCACGTTGTTGCGGGAGCGGTTGAGCTCGATCACCTTGCACTCGATCGCTGTGCTCATGTACTCGTCGAGGTTGGCAACCCGCCTGATGTCCACCAGCGATGCGGGCAGAAAGCCGCGCACGCCGAGGTCGATGATCAGACCGCCCTTGACGACCTCGATCACAGTTCCCTGGACCGGCTCTCCCGACTGGGCGGCGGCCTCGATCCGCCGCCAGGCCTTTTCGAAGCGGGCCCGCTTCTTGGAGAGAATCAGACGGCCGTCCTGGTCCTCCTTGGTGAGGACCAGCGCGTCGACCTCCTCTCCGAGCGAGACCTCGGTGCTCGGGTCGACTGACTTGCGGATCGACAGCTCGCCCGCAGGAATCACGCCCTCGGACTTGTAGCCGATGTCGACCAGTACCTCGTCGTTGTCGATCCGCACGACGTGGCCGGTGACGACATCGCCCTCGGTGAAGGGGTGGATCGTGGCGTCGTAGTTGGGGACGATCTTGCCGTCGATCTCGAGCAGCAGGCCGTCAGAGCCTTCGACGACCTTGACATCCGAATGTTCGGGTGGGTTGGGAGCGGTTAGCGTTGACATGTGGACCCCTGAGTGTAGCCGTAGGCGCCGGAGCCCGGCAGCTCACCTGGCCCCTATCATCGGCCACCATGCCCACCCGCGCGACCAGGCGTGGCAGCGAACGCCAGCCGTTTCAGGCCGATTGTGACGTGCTGATCTGCGGAGCCAGCTTCGCCGGCCTGGCAGTTGCCCGGGAGCTTGCGGGCACGGGCGCGAGCGTGTTGGTGGTCGACCGCTATGAGATCGGCGAGCGCCAGACCTCGGCCTGTGCGATCCCGACGCCGTGGCTCGAGGCCATGCAGCTGATGGGATCCCAGCGGCAGAGCTTCGACGAGCTCGTGATCCACTCGCCCCGGGGCACGGGCCGCTACCGCCTGCCGTGGAGCTTCTCCACGTTCGACTACCGCGAGCTCTGTGCCCTGCTGGCTGCGCAGGGCAGATTCCGGTTCGAGACCGCGAAGGTTGACGGCGCCGCTACGGCCGGGCCAGCTGCAGGAGGCACGAGGCCGGCCAGCACCGTCCACACCGATCGCGGCGACATTCGCGCCGCCCTGGTGGTGGACGCGCTCGGCTGGCGCCGGGTGCTCGGGTCGGGCGCACCGATCCAGCCGCCCGACGCCTACCTGTCCCGCGGCCTGGAGGTCCACCCCCATGGCAGCGGCGATGATCTCGAGGTCTGGATCGACCGCGACTACGTGCCGGCCGGCTACGGCTGGAGCTTTCCGGCCGCCGGCGAGGTGCGGGTGGGAGTGGGGTCGTTTGACCCCCGCTTCCACGTGAAGGAGCCGACGGTCCGGCTCGCACGCGACCTGGACCGGGAAGCGGCTGGCTACCAGGGCAACTGGATCCCGCACCGGATCCAGGAGGCGACCGAGCGCGGGATCTTCTTCGCCGGCGACTCAGCCGGGCACTGCCTGCCGCTCACTGCCGAGGGGATTCGCACCGCGCTCTACTTCGGCGTCGCCTGCGGCCGCGAGCTGGCCGACGTGATCACCGGCCGCCAGACCAGGGCCGCGGCGCTGGCCCGCTACGGCGCCTTCAGCGCCGCCCACCGCTGGCAGTTCGAGTGGATGCTGCGCGTGCAGCGCCTGATCCCCCGGGTGCCGCCGCGAGTGCTCGGGCCGGCGGTGATCGCGCTGAGCAACCGGCGCTTCGTGCGCTGGTCGTTTGACCACTACCTGGCGATCGCCCACCCGTCGTTCGTGGCGCCCTGAGCCCCAGGCGCAGCGAGGCTACTTGGCAGAGAGCCAGTCGGGGCCGACGCCGGCCTCGACCGCCAGCGGCGGATCCATCTCATAGGCGCCCTCCATCTCGGCGATCGCGAGCGCCCGCACCGCCTCGGCCTCATCGGCCGGCCCCTCGAACAGCAGCTCGTCGTGGATCTGCAGCACGAGCCGGGTGCGCAGGCCGTCAGCCTCGAGCCGCCGATACGCGCGAACCATCGCCACCTTCATGATGTCGGCGGCGGTGCCCTGGATGACCATGTTGACGGCGAAGCGCTCACCCTGCTTGCGCATCTCCCAGTTGCGCGCGCGCAGCTCCGGGACCTGCCGGCGGCGGCCGAAGAGGCTCGAGACGTAGCCCTGCTCGGTGCCCTGCGCGATCGTCTGCTCGATGAAGCTCTTCACTGCCGGAAAGCCGTCCAGGTAGCGCTGGATGAACTCATCGGCCTCCGCCTGCGGGATGTCCAGCCGGTCGGCCATGCCGTAGGCCGAGAGCCCGTAGACAATCCCGTAGTTGACCATCTTGGCCTTTGACCGCATACCAGGATCGATCTCCTCGGCCCCGACCCCGAACACGCGCATCGCGGTGGCGGTGTGGACGTCCTCGCCGCGGCGGAAGATCTCCTTGAGCGCCTCCTCGCCCGCGATCTGCGCGAGCAGGCGCAGCTCAACCTGCGAGTAGTCGGCGCTCACCAGCAGGTTGCCCGGCTCCGCGACGAAACAGGCCCTGATCTCGCGGCCGAGCGGCGTGCGGATCGGGATGTTCTGCAGGTTGGGGCTGTTGGAGGAGAGCCGGCCGGTGGCCGCCGCCGTCTGGTTGAAGGTGGTGTGCACGCGACCGCCGGGGTCGGTCAGCTGCGGCAGCGCATCGAGGTAGGTCTGGGCGAGCTTGGTCAGCTCGCGCCAGCGCTCGATCTTGGCCACGATCGGGTGCTCATCGCGGATCGCCTGCAGCACGCGCGCGTCGGTGCTGTAGCCGGTCTTGCCGCGGCGCTTGCGCGAGAGGCCGAGCTTGACGAACAGGATCTCCTCGAGCTGGCGTGGTGAGCCGAGCATGAACTCCTCGCCCGCGAGGGCGTAGATCTCCTGCTCGATCGCGCCGGCCTGCGCCCGGACCCGGGCGGAGATCGCTGCGAGCCGGTCGGTGTCGAGCCGCAGGCCCGCGAGCTCCATCGCCCTCAGGATCCCGACCAGCGGCAACTCGACCTCATCCATCAGCGCGGTCAGGCCGCGGTCGGCGAGCTCGCGCCGTTGCCAGCCGGCGAGCGCCAGCAGCAGGATCGCGTCGGCCGCCGCGGGCTCCTCGGTGGCCACGCCGAAGCCGCGCTCATCGGTGAGCTCGCGGAATGGGTACGCGCGCCGCGCCGGCTCGAGCAGGTAGGCGGCGATCAGCGTGTCGTGCGCCAGGCGGGCTGGCACCCTGCCGAGCGCCTTGGCATCGTGGACCACGACGGGGCGCTGACCGAGCGCGGCGACGACCTCGGCTGGATCGGCACAGACGCCGGTCAGTACCTCGGCCGGCTCGGAGCCCGCTGCCTTTGCCCCCGTCAGCGGGCCCGCTTGCCCGCTGACGGCCAGACCGAAGTGCCACTCCCGCTCCTCGCCGAAGAGCGCCCCCTCAGGCGTGGCCGGTGGCCGCAGCGCCAGGCCCAGCTCAACCTCAGCAGGCAGCTGCGCGAGTCCGGCGACGGTGACGGTGCGCTGTGGCACTGCCGCCGCAGCAGCGGCCGCGGCGGCAGTGGAGGGCGGTGCGGGCGCGGCTGCCTGCGCCGAGCCGAGGAACTCTTCAAGGCGCCGCAGCGGGTCGCGCAGCTCAAACTCGCGGAAGGTGTCGCGCAGCTTCGAGCGGTCTGGCTCCTGGGCCAGGAGCGCACCCAGGTCGAGCTCGATCGGGATGTCGCGCTTGGCGGTCGCGAGCGCCTTGGAGAGCCTGGCGTCCTGTGCGTGGGCGGTGAGGTTCTGCTTGCGCTTGGCGCCCGAGATCTCGCCGACCGAGGCGAGCACGTGCTCGAGCGAGCCGAAGCGCTGCAGCAGTTCGGCGGCGGTCTTGTCGCCGATCCCGGGCACGCCGGGGATGTTGTCGGAGGTGTCGCCCTTGAGGCCGATGAAGTCGGGCACGAGCGCCGGTGCGATGCCGTAGCGCTCGATCACCGCCTGGGTGTCGTAGATCCGGGTGTCGGTGATGCCGCGCCCCGGGGCCATGATCCGCGTGGTCTCATCGACCAGCTGGAAGGCGTCGCGGTCACCGGTCAGGATCGTCACCCGAAGCGGCTCGCCGTCCGGCCCAGCGTGCTTGGCCAGCGCGGCGAGCGAGGCGATCACGTCGTCGGCCTCGAAGCCCTCGACGCGCAGGTTGCGGTAGCCAAAGGCCTCGATCAGCGGCTCGAAGTGCGGCCACTGCTCGCGCAGCAGGTCGGGGCGGCTCGAGCGCTGCGCCTTGTACTCGGGGTAGAGCTCCTTGCGGCCGGTGTAGCCGCCGTCCCAGACCACGACCGTCGGGCGCTGGCCATACTCGGTCAGGACCTTGACGAGCATCGACGCCAGGCCGAAGATCGCGTTGGTCGGCATCCCGGTGGAGGTGGCGATCGACTCCGGCAAGGCGAAGAAGGCCCGGTAGGCGAGGCTGTTGCCGTCGATCAGCAAGAGCTCGCCGGCTGCCGGCGTGCGGTTGGCGGTGGTGGCCATCGCGACCTCAGGCTAGCTGCCCTAGGACTCGAGCAAGAGCGACGGGGGCGTGATCGTCTTGTACGGCGTGGGTCGCCCGGCCACGACCTTGTCCAGGCCGTAGGCGGTCGAGGAAACCTGCCCGTCGGTGCTGTCGAAGCCATAGGTCTCGAGCTCGTTCGAGGCGTAGTTGTCGACGAGGTTGGTGAGCACCTGCTTGCGGATGTCGGCGTGGAGGCTGGCGGGGGCGACCGCCGCGAGCACGAGCCTGGTCGCCAGGTAGCCGTAGTAGGCATAGGCGCTCGGCTGCCGGCCATGAGCGGCCAGGTAGATCCGGGCAAAGCTCGCGCCGCCCAGGTAGTCACTCACGGGCCGCAGCGGCGTGGTGCAGTAGAGCGCATCCGCGACCTTGGTCGAGACACCGCCGCGGGCCTGGTCAGTCCACGCTGGGTTGCACATGCGGCTGGTCCCGATGACCACGGAGCCGACCGGCAGCTGCGCGTTCAGCATGTTGGTGAAGGCGACGGCGGCGCGAGTGACATGGCCGGTGAGCACGAAGCAGTTCACGCCATGGTCGCGCAGCGCCACCGTGTAGTCGAGGTAGGTCTTGGTGTCAACGCCGGGTGGTGCGGTGGCCTGGAAGGCGAGGCCGTAGAGCTTGGCCGTCTGCGCGATCGCCGCGACCATGGCGCTGGCACCGACGCCGCCGAACGACGCCGCCGCCAGATGGCTGCAGCCGGTGTCGTGCTTGAGCCAGTAGACCGCTGCGGCCGCCTCCACGATGTCGTCGGGGATCAGGCGCAGCAGCGTTGGGCGGCCGTGTGGGTAGTAGACGCCGGGCTCGCCCGTGGGGGTGACGCCCGCGACCTTGTCGGTCAGGCCGGCATAGCCGCTGCCGGGCGTCAGCTCCACGATCCCGGCCTGGTTGAGGATCGGCAGCGAGAGCTCGGTGGCGCCGGAGTCGAGCTCGCCGATGTAGGCGACCGTCTGCGGATTGCGCGCGGCCGCCACGGCGTTGGCCACGGTGGCGGCGGGGTTCCAGCCGTGGGTCCGCGCGCTCGCGTCCGATAGCGCCCGGTAGCGGACGCGGAAGCGCCCGGCACGATTCCCGGCCCTGGCGAGCGCGAGCCTGATGCCCTGCTCGAGCTCGAGTGAGGCGCCGCGCTCAGAGCCGCTCAGCGGCAGGCTCGAGTAGATCTGAACCGTGGGGTTTCTGGCTCGCCGCCTGGCGTGCCCAGCTGCAAGCGGCGTTGCCGGCCGGGCCGGATGCTGGGCCGCGCACGCTGCGACCGCGAGCGTGCACAGCAGCCCCAGCCCGCCACGGGCCACGAGCGCGACGCCTCGTCTCGCCGCAGAACCCACGGCACACGCTCAGCCGGTTGGCGCCGCCAGGAAGGGCACGAGCCGGCCCGCGCGGACGTGCGCGAACACGAACGCGTCCAGGTTGGTGTTGCCGGCGCTGTTGAGCGAGTAGCTGCCGAGCACCGAGGGCAGCTTGTGCAGGCTGAGGAACTCCTTGACGACGGCGGTGCGGTCGTTGGCGTTGCGGCCCTCGGCGGCAATCACATGAATCAGCGCCGACATGGCCGCGTAGCCGAAGATCGCCTCGGTGTTGGGGGTGTGGCCGTAGGCGATCCGGAAAGCGGCGGCGAAGGCCCGGCCAGCAGCCGGCAGATCCTTGGGCAGGTAGCCGGGGATCGAGACGTAGAGACGACTGGCAGCCGCTGCCGAGAGCAGCGGCACGAAGTTGCCGAAGTTCAGCGAGGAGGGCCCGAACAGTTTGGCGTGCGGCGCCAGGGTGGCGGCGCGGTTGAAGAAGTGAGCGGCGGTGGCTGGGCTCTGGACGCCGTAGAAAACCGCCTGCGCGGAGGCGAGCGGGCCGCCGACGGTGATCCCCGCGGCGCGCGCGGCGGCGCTGACGGCGTCGGCCATGGCACGGCCGTAGTCGCTCGAGTCGCTCGCGACATAGAGGTGGGAGACGCCCATCGCCTTCATTTCGGCGACGTCGGCGCGGGCCTCCTCGGCGCCGCTGGGGACGACCCGCGCGAACGTGCGGCCGTAGGTGCCAAAGGATTCGAACAGGCTCTGCGGGGCGCCCGCCACGGCCGGCGTGCGGCTGCCGAGCTCGATCGCGTTGTCGGTCGGGCTGACCTGCAGCAGGTCGAGCGCGTTGGTGATCCCGACCGTCTGGTCGGAGGTGCCGGGGGCAATCTCGCCCAGGTAGGCGATCGTGGTCGGGTCGGTGATCGCCAGCCGGGCGTTGTATGACAGCGCCTTGCCGAATGTCGGCTGGAGCGCGAGCGCGAAGTCCTTGACCTCGTGGCGGTCAGCCGCAAAGGCGAGCTGCTCGGCATGGACGACGTCGAGCGCCGCCGGGTCGCGGGCGATGTCTGCCGGCTCGCTGATGAAGATCGTGAGGGTGTGGCCCGTGACCGACACAGCGGTGCTGGCAGAGGAGCTCGAGCTCGCGCCGCACCCGGCCACGGCCAGTGCGGCCAGGCAGGCTGCGCCCGCACCGGCCAGCGCCCGGGACCGCATTCGCACTACTTGTCTTTCCGGCTCAGGTACGGCACTACGTTGCGCAGGGCCGTCACCACCAGGACCAGGACGATCCCGATGATGGCCGCGTCGAAGCCGGAGACGGTGCCCAGGCTCCAGATCACGATCCAGACGACCAAGCCGAAGGTTGCAGTGACCACGAGTTCCATCGCGCTGACAATGCTATCCGAGTGGCGGGCGGCCGGCGTCACGACGCCAGCGCCGCCGCAAACTCGCCAACCAGCGCGCGCAGCGCCCGGGACGGGGAGGCCGTCTCGCCGGCGGCGCGCACGAGCCTGCTGCCGATGATCACCCCGTCGGCGCCGGCCCGCGCCGCGGCGGCGGCCTGGGCGGGTGTGCCGATGCCAAAGCCAGCCGCCACCGGCAGGTCCGTGTGGGCTCGCACGCGTCGCAGCATCTCGGGCAGCGTCTCGTCGTTGGCGTCGCGCTCGCCGGTCGTGCCCGTGACCGACACCGTGTAGACGAAGCCGCGTGCGCTCGCGCCGATCCGGGCCAGGCGCTGATCGGGCGTGGTGGGCGCAGCCAGCGGCACCAGCGCCAGCCCGCGGGCGTCGAGCGCCGCCCGCGTCGCGGGTGCCTCCTCGAGCGGCAGGTCGGGCACGATCAGGCCGCTAGCGCCCACGTCCGCGAGCAGGTCGGCGAAGCGCTCAAGCCCGCGGGCCAGGATCAGGTTGGCGTAGCACATGATCACCACCGGCACGCCGTCATCGACCGCGCGCACCACGCCCAGGGCGTCGGTCACGGTGGCGCCGGCAGCCAGCGCCGCAACGTCAGCGGCATGGATCACGGGACCGTCGGCCAGCGGGTCTGAGAAGGGGATCCCGAGCTCGATCAGGTCGGCGCCACCCTCGACGTAGGCGCGGGCGATCTCACGCGAGGTATCCAGGTCGGGATAGCCGGCCATCAGGTAGGGCATCAGCGCCGCGCGGCCTCCGTCTGCCCGCGCCGCTGTGAACGCCGCCGCGATCCGCTCGCTGCCGCTCGCCTCCCCAGGCCCGCTCATAGCTTTGCGATCGCCTCCGCCAGATCCTTGTCACCGCGTCCCGAGAGGCAGACGATGTCAAGCTCGCTTGAGGGGCTGGTGAACAGCCAGGCCAGTGCGTGCGCACTCTCGAGCGCCGGGATGATGCCCTCCAGGCGCGCCACCCGCGCGAACGCGTCGAGCGCCTGACGGTCGGTGATGGCGGTGTAGATGGCTCTGCCCTGGTCGCGCAGCCAGGCGTGCTCCGGACCGCTGCCGGGGTAGTCGAGCCCCGCCGAGACCGAGTGCGCCTCGAGGATCTGCCCGTCCTCGTCCTGCATGATCGCCGAGTAGGCGCCGTGCAGGATGCCGGCGCGCCCGCCGGGGCCGCCGACGGTCAGCGGCGCACCGTGGCGGCCGGTCTCGATCCCCTCCCCGGCCGGCTCGACGCCGATCAGCTGCACACCGCGGTCAGCGACGAACGGCGTGAAGATGCCGATCGCGTTGGAGCCGCCGCCGACGCAGGCGATCACGCGCTCCGGCAGGCGCCCGGCCTGTTCCAGCACCTGCGCCCGGGCCTCGTCGCCGATCACCCGCTGCAGGTCACGCACGATCGCCGGGTAGGGGGCCGGGCCGGCGGCGGTGCCGAGGATGTAGTGCGTGTCTGCGACGTTGGTGACCCAGTCGCGGATCGCCGCCGAGACGGCCTCCTTGAGCGTGCGCGCGCCGGCCTCAACGGGCACCACGGTCGCGCCGAGCAGCTCCATACGCTGGACGTTGGGCTGCTGGCGGCGGATGTCCTCGGTGCCCATGTGCACGACGCAGTCGAGGTCGAGCAGCGCGCAGGCGGTGGCGGAAGCGACGCCGTGCTGGCCGGCGCCGGTCTCGGCGACGATCCGCCGCTTGCCCATGCGCTTGGCCAGCAGCGCCTGCCCGAGCGCGTTGTTGATCTTGTGCGCGCCGGTGTGGTTCAGATCCTCGCGCTTGAGGTAGACGGGGTGACCCACCTGAGCGCTGATCCGCTCGGCCAGGTACAGCGGCGACGGCCGCCCGACGTAGCCGTGCAGCAGCTGGCCCAGGCGAGCCTGGAACTCCGGGTCCTCGCGGGCCTCGAGCCAGGCCTGCTCGAGCTCGGTCAAAGCCGGCATCAGGGTCTCGGGGACGTACTGGCCGCCGTAGGGGCCGAAGCGGTGCTCGACGCCAGTGGTCACGCCGCCTCCGATCCGGGGCTGGCGCCAGGAACACCGGTGGCGGTCACGGTGGCGGCTGTAGTGGCGAGCACGGCGGCGGCGAAGGCGCGCATGCGCTCGTGGTCCTTGCGCCCCGGCGCGGACTCGATCCCGCTGGCCACGTCGACCGCAAACGGCCTCACCGCAGCGATCGCTGAGCCGACGTTGTCGGGCGTGAGCCCGCCGCTCAGGATCAGCGGCGTGTGGCGGTGGCTGGCCGCGAGCTCCCAGTTGAAGACCTCGCCCGTGCCCCCCGGCATCCCGGGCCGGAAGCTGTCGAGCAGGTGAAAGTCGGTGTGGTAGGCGGCGAGCGCCTGGATGTCGGCACGGCTGCGCACGCGCGCCGCCTTGATCACCCGGCAGCCGGTCCGCCGCGCCGCTTCGATGCAGAACTGCGGCCCCTCCTGGCCGTGGAGCTGGAGGATCGTGAAGCCCACGGCATCGGCGGTCTCGGTCAGCTCATCCAGGGTCGGGTTCACGAACACGCCCACGACCTCGGTGCGACGCTTGAGGGCGCCGGCCAGGTCCGCAGCGCGGTCCAGCGGGACCGCGCGCGGAGATCCGGGCCACATGTTGAGGCCGACCGCCCAGGCATCGAGCGACACCGCCAGCTCGGCGTCCTGCTCGCGGGTGATGCCGCAGAACTTGACCTTCACCGGCCTCATGCGCCCGCTCCCACGAGGGTGCGGGTGGCCGCCTCTATATCCGGGGAGCGCATCAGCGCCTCGCCGACGAGCACCGCATCGACGCCGGCCCGCTCGAGCCGCTCGAGTTCGGCGCGCTCGCGGAAGCCCGACTCGGCGACCGTGAGCGCGCCCGCAGGCACCGCCGGCAGCAGCTCGTAGGTGCGCTCCGGGTCGACCGTGAGCGTCGTCAGGTCGCGGTTGTTGATGCCGACGATCGCGGCTTTGAGCTCGTGCACCGTCTCGAGCTCAGCGTTGTCGTGGACCTCGACCAGCACGCTCAGCCCGAGCTCGGATGCGAGCGCGTGCAGGCTCCTCAGTGCGCTCGCCTCGAGCGCCGCGACGATCAGCAGGATCGCGTCGGCGCCGGCCGCGAGTGCCTCGTGGACCTGGTAGGGCTCGACGATGAAGTCCTTGCGCAGGACCGGCAGGCTGCTGGCTGCGCGCGCGGCGCCGAGATCATCCAGCCGGCCGCCAAAGCGGCCCTCCTCGGTCAGCACCGACAGCACCCGGGCGCCGGCGCGCTCGTAGGCACAGACGACATCCGCCAGCGCCAGGTCTGAGCGGATCGGCCCCGCCGAGGGGGAGCTGCGCTTGTGCTCGGCGATCAGCGACAGCCCTGGCGCCGCCAGCGCGGCGCGGAAGTCGCGGATCGCGTTATGGCCGGCTCGCCGCTGCTCGCCGGCCCTCATGAGCGCCTCCAGCGGAACGGCCGCCGCCCGGCGGGCGACCCGGGCGCGCGTGTCGGCGACGATCTGCTCGAGCACGTTCACCGCCCCGCCTCCGGCGGCGCGAGCGCGCTGCTCCTGGCTATGAACGCCTCGAGCTTGGCGGCGGCGGCCCCTGAGTCGAGCGCCTGCCCGGCGAGCGCCACACCCTCACCGAGCGTGTCCGCCTGTCCACCGACGTAGATCGCAGCGCCCGCGTTGAGGACCGCCAGGTCACGCGCGGCCCCGGGCTCGCCGGCGAAGATCGCGCGCGCAATGGCGGCGTTATGGGCGGGATCTCCCCCTGGCACCGCGTCGGCGGGGTGGCGGGTGAGCCCCAGATCCTCCGGGATCACCGTGTACTGGGCGATGCTCTCGCCGCGGACCTCAATCACCCGCGTGGCGGCCGAGACGCTGAGCTCGTCCAGGGAGTCGTCGCTTGAGACCACCATCGCGTGGTCTGTTCCGAGCAGCGCCAGCGCCCCGGCGAGCTTTGGCAGCTTGGCCATGTCGGCCACGCCGAGCAGCTGGCGGCGGGCACCTGCGGGGTTGGTCAGCGGTCCCAGGAAGTTGAAGGTGGTGCGGACCTTCAGCTCCTTGCGCACCTTGACGACGCGGGCGCTCGCCGGGTGATGGTGGGGGGCGAACATGAAGCCGAAGCCGACCTCATCGATGCAGCGCCCGACCGCCGCCGGATCGAGATCGATGCGCGCGCCGAGCGCCTCGAGCAGGTCCGCCGAGCCCGAGAGGCCGGTGGAGGAGCGGCTGCCGTGCTTGGCGACCGTGCAGCCCGCAGCGGCGGCGATCAGCGCCGCGGTGGTGGAGACGTTGAAGGTCGTGCGGCCGCCGCCGGTGCCGGCGGTGTCGAGCAGATCGGCGCTCTCGGTGCGGACAAAGGCGGCCAGCGCCCGCATCGTGCGCGCCAGGCCGGCCAGCTCGGCGACCGTCTCCCCCTTCACGCGCAGCGCGATCAGGAAGCCGGCGATCTCGATGTCGGTGGCCTCGCCGGCCATGATCTCGGCGAGCGCCTCGGCGGCGTCGGTCTCGCTGAGATCCTGGCCGTCGGCGAGGTGGTCGATCGCCCGTGTCAGCAGCTCGCTCACCTGACGGCCCCCACGAAGTTCGCGAGCAGCTCGTGGCCGTGCTCGGTGAGCACCGACTCGGGGTGGAACTGCACACCCTCGGCTGGCAGCTCGCGGTGGCGCACCGCCATCACGACGCCGCCGCCGGTGGCGCTCACCTCGAGCACCGCGGGCAGATCCGGGTCGGCGATCAGCGAGTGGTAGCGGCCGACCTCGAGCTCCTGCGGCAGGCCAGTGAAGATTGTGCGGCCGTCGTGCTCGATGCGCGAGGTCTTGCCGTGCACCGGCTCGTGCCTGATCACGCGGCCGCCCCAGGCCTGCACCAGCGCCTGGTGGCCGAGGCAGACGCCCAGCGCCGGGATGCGCGCCAGCGGGAAGCGGCGCATCGCCTCGACGCTGATCCCGGCCTCGCTGGGCGTGCACGGCCCCGGTGAGACGACCACGCGGTCATAGCCGCGCAGGAGCAGCTGCTCGACGGTGGCGTGGTCGTTGCGGACGACCTCGATCTCGTGCGCCGGCGTCGCCAGCTCACCGAGGTACTGGACGAGGTTGTAGGTGAAGCTGTCGTAGTTGTCGATCACCAGGATCCGCATCGCGTCACTCCCAGCCCGGCTGCGACACGGCGGTCTCGATCGCCTGCAGCACGGCCTTTGACTTGTTGACGGACTCCTCGTACTCGTTGGCCGGCTGGGCGTCCGCGACCGTCCCGCCGCCCGCCTGGATGTGAACGTTGCCGTCCTTGATCACGGCGGTGCGGATGTGGATGCAGGTGTCCAGGTCGCCGCCGTAGCTGGCCCAGCCGATCGCGCCGCCGTAGCCGCAGCGCTTGACCGGCTCCAGCTCGTCGATGATCTCCATCGCGCGCACCTTCGGCGCACCAGACAGCGTTCCCGCCGGCAGCACCGCCCGCAGCGCGTCGAGCGCGCGCACATCCGGCCGCAGCGTGCCGCTGACGTTGGAGACGATGTGCATCACGTGGCTGTAATTCTCGACCACCATGAAGTCGTCGACGCGGACGCTGCCGTACTCACAGACCCGGCCAATGTCGTTGCGCCCGAGGTCGACGAGCATCACGTGCTCGGCCCGCTCCTTGGGGTCGGCCAGCAGCTCACGGGCGTGCTGGGCGTCCTGCTCGGCGGTGGCGCCGCGCGGGCGGGTGCCCGCGATCGGGGTGGTGCTGACCCGCCGCCCGCTCACGGTGAGCAGCGGCTCGGGGCTCGCGCCCGCCAGCTCAAAGTCGCCAAAGTCGAGGTAGTACATGTACGGGGACGGGTTTACCGCCCGCAGGCCACGGTAGATGGAGAAGCCGCTGACGGGCGTGGGCGCCGACCAGCGCTGCGAGGGCACGACCTGGAAGGCGTCGCCGGCGTAGATGTAGTCGACTATCCGCGCGACGTTCGCCTCGAAGCGCTCGCGCGTCATGTTGGCGCGAAACCGCGGCGCGGAACGGTGCGCGGGCGCCGGTCCACGGGCGACAGCTGGCAGCGGGCCGCCGAGGATCTCACGGATCGCCGTGACCTTGGCCCGCGCGGTGCCGGCATCGTCGGCCGGGTGCGCAACCACGGTCACCGTGTGCTTGAGGTGGTCGAAGGCCAGCAGCGTGTCGGTGAACATGAGCGCCAGGTCCGGCAGGCCCAGCTCGTCGGGGCCCGGCTCGCCGAGCGGCTCCACGGTGCGGACGAGGTCGTAGGCGAACATGCCCACCGCCCCGCCGCCGAACGGCAGCTCGACGCCCGGCGGCTGGCTCGTCGCCACCCGGTCGAGCTCGCGCTGGACGAGCGCGTAGGGGTCGCCAGGGTCACCGAGTGACCAGCGCAGCACCTGCCGGGGCTGGTAGCCGATGAAGCTGTAGCGCCCGGCACGGCCCTGCTCTGCGGACTCGAGCAGGAAGGCCGGCTGGCCGGGCGCCGAGGCGCGCAGCTTCAGGAAGGCCGACACCGGCGTCTCGGTGTCCTCGACCCAGCTGTCGGTGACCGGCGTCGCCGGCGCGTGAGCTGCTGGGCTGGCCGGCTCAGCGGCGGCGTTCATCGAGCACCCGGGCAGCGTCAGCGAGGCTGAGCGAGCGGCTCGCGAGCAGCACCGACAGGTGGTAGAGCACATCAGCGGCCTCGTTTGAGACGCGCTCGTCGCTCTCCTCGCGGGCCGCCCGCGCCACCTCCTCGGCCTCCTCCTGCACCTTCTCCCCGATCCGCCCAGGCTCGGCCAAGAGCGCCGCCGTGTAGGAGACCTGAGGGTCCGCCTCACGCCGCGCCGCGATCGTGCGCTCGAGTGCGGGCAGCACCTCAAACGGCGCCTGCGAACGCGCCTGGGCGGGCGCGGCGGGCGCGGCGGGCGCGGCGGGCCACGGCTCGCCGCGATAGAAGCAGGTGTGCTCGCCGGTATGGCAGGCCGGGCCCGCAGGTGTCACCAGCGCGAGCAGCGCGTCGGCGTCGCAGTCGTAGCGCAATGCCCGCAGCCGCTGCACGTTGCCCGAGCTGGCGCCCTTGTGCCAGAGCTCCTGCCGCGAGCGGCTGAAGAAGTGCATCTCGCCGGTCTGCTGGGTGAGCGCAAGCGCATCCGCGTTCATGTATGCGAGCGTGAGCACCTCGCCGCTTGACCAGTCCTGGACTATGCACGGCACCAGGCCGTCCGGGCTGAAATTGACCTCCTGCGCTTGCACCGCTCAAAGAGTCTATGGGTCAGGCGAGATCTTCCATCGCGACACGGTTGCGGCCCGCCCGCTTGGCCTCATACAGGGCCGCATCCGCGCGCCCGAGCAGCGCCGAGGGATCACCCGGCCCAGCGGGCTGGACCGCCATGCCGATGCTGACCGTCAGCCCGATCTCACGGCCGATCGCCTCCCAGTCGCGGCTCTCCACATCACGGCGCAGAGCCTCACAGCACGCAGCCCCACGCGCGGGGTCCTGGTCTGGCAGCACCGCCAGGAACTCCTCGCCGCCGATGCGGGCGACAAACGCGTCGGCGCCAGCCACCTCCTGCACCCGGTCACGGAGGATGGCCGCGAGCTCGGTCAGCACGCGGTCGCCGGTCTCGTGCCCGAAGCGGTCGTTGACCTGCTTGAAGTGGTCCAGGTCGGCGAGCGCCAGGACCAGCGCCCCACTCGCAAGCTCGGCCAGCCTACGGTTCATGTAGCGGCGGTTGTAGAGCCCGGTCAGCGGGTCGGTGTCGGCCAGCGCCTCGAGCGCCAGGCGCCGCTGGCGCTCGACCTCGACCGCGTAGATGGCCTGCAGGGTGGCCGCGTGGCGGTCGCTGGCCTCGCGCTGGTGGCGGTCCAGCAGGCGGTTGCGCTCGCGCAGGTACTCGTAGGCGCGGTGGTAGTTGCCCTCGAGCGCCGCCAGCTCGGAGAGCTCCTCGAGGGTCAGGCCGATCGCCTCGCTCGAGCCCGCCTCGCGCGCCAGCGCGGCCGCGGCCAGGGCGCGCTCGTAGGCGCCCGCGAGCCTGCCCCGCGCGCGCTCGATCTTTGCCTGTGTGAGCATGCAAAGCGCGACCGCCGACGGCTCGACCATGTCCCTGGGGGCGGCCTGAACGGCCGCCGCGCTGACCGCCGCCGCCTCACTGAACTCGCCGGCCTGCAGCAGGCCGACGGCGATCGTGTCAAGCCAGGCCGAGGGGCAGCGGTCGCCGAGCTCCCGTTCGACCAGGCGGCGCATCTCCTTCACGAGCTCGACGCCCCCGCGACCGTGGTCGCCGCGGGTCATGGTGGTGAAGGCATAGCTGTTCATCGCCGCCAGCAGCAGCACCGCCTCACCGGACTCGCGTGCCAGGCGCAGCGCCTCGTCGAAGGTCGTGTAGTCGACGCTCCCGTGGCGCCAGTTGGAGGTGCACACAGCCAGCGCCAGCATGTGCTCGGCGGGCCAGTGCGGCGGGTCTCCGGGCGCGAGCAGCTTGACCGCGCCCTCGGCGGCCAGCAGCGTCTTGCCGGCCTCGGCCAGGCGGTCGTAGGTCCACGCCAGCAGGAAGTGTGCGCGCGCGGCGATCAGGCGGTCGCCGTCGAGCTCGGCTTCGGTCAGAACGCCGACCTGCAGCCGCAACGCCTGCTCGAGCTCGCCACGGCGGCTGAGCGCGTCGGAGCGCAGCAGGCGCGCGCGCCGCACGCGCGAGACGAGGTCGGCCGCGCTGGCCCGCTGCTCGAGCGCTGCGGCCAGATCGAGCACGCCTGCGGTACTGAGATAGATGCCGACCTCGGCGCGGCCGAACTCGGCGTCCAGCACCGTCTGCTGGCGCACCGGCTCCTGCTCCTCGGTGACCGTCAACGCCTACTCAATCCCGAGCCGGTCCAGCACCCGCTCGTCGGCCCGCCAGTGGCGCCGTACCCGAACCTGGAGCGCTAGGTGCACCTGTCCCTCGAGCTCACGTTCTATCGCCCGCCTCGCGCCCATGCCAATCGCCTTGATCATACGTCCCCCGGAACCGATCAGGATCCCTTTCTGCGACTCGGTCTCGACCAGGATCACGGCGTCGACGCGGAAGCGGCCATCGTGCTCCTGCACGGCTTCGACCTCCACCTCGACCGCGTGCGGGACCTCGTCGCGCGTCCGGATCAGGATCTGTTCGCGCACCAGCTCGCCGATCAGCACCGACTCGGGCTGGTCCGAGCGCTGACTGGGGTCGAAGTAGAACACCCCCGGCGGCAGCAACGACACCAGGTGGTCGAGCAGTGCCTGCACCCCGGTGCCCCGCCGCGCCGAGACGGGAAAGACCGCCTCGGCGATGCTGAGCTCGCCCACGGCGCTCAGCACGGCCGCGGTCCGCGCCCGGTCGATCCGGTCGACCTTGTTGACGGCGACCACAACCGGCGCCCGCGCCCGCGCCAGCAGCCCGGCGATGAAGCGGTCGCCAGGGCCGACGCCCTGCTCGCCGTTGACCACCATCAGGCAGCCGTCGGCTTGCGAGAGCTCAGACTCGACCCGCTGCTGCATGCGCTCGGTCAGCGCGTCACGCGGGCGCTGCACCCCGGGCAGGTCGACCACCACGAGCTGCCAGCCCTCACCGCCGACCACCGCCCGGATCGCGCGGCGGGTCGTCTGCGGCCGGTCGGAGACGATCGCCACCTTGCTGCCGGCGAGTGCGTTGGTGAGCGTGGACTTGCCGGCGTTGGGCCGGCCGGCCAGGGCGATGAAGCCCGAGCGCCCCGCCAGGCCAGCGCCCGCGGCCGCCCGCTGCCGGAGGCCGCTCATCGCACCCAGCGCATCAGCTCGGACTGCAGCACAAGCATCTCCCCGTCATCGGCCTCATGGTCCATGCCGGTGAGGTGCAGGGTGCCGTGGACCACGGCCTCGCGCAGGTCAGTGGTGTGCTGCGGGCAGATGATGATGTCGCCGAGCTCACGCGGCCCGGCGCTGTCGCCATCCTCGTCGACGCCGAAGGACAGCACGTCTGTCGGCTCGTCGATCGCCCGGTGGGCGCGGTTGAGCTCCCGGATGCGCGCCGCGTCGACGAACTCCACCGCCATGTGACCCTCTGCGATCCCGGCCGATGCGAGCGCCAGCGCGCAGAGCTCGCGGACCTCCAGCGCGGTCGGGGCGTCGGGCACCAGCAGGTCGATCCCGAGGACCTCGATGTCAAGGCCGCTCGAGGCCATCAGGCACGCTTCGCGGAGCGCAGCTCCGGCGCCATGCGCTGAGCGTGCTCGTTGTAGGCGGCGACGATGCGGCGCACCAGCTTGTGTCGCACCACGTCCTCCTCGCCGAAGTGGATGAAGCCTATGTCCTCGACACCTTCGAGGATCTCGACCACGGCAGTGAGGCCGGAGGTCTGCTCACGCGGGAGGTCGACCTGGGTGATGTCCCCGGTGACCACCACCTTGGAGTTGAAGCCCAGACGGGTGAGGAACATCTTCATCTGCTCGGGCGTGGTGTTCTGTGCCTCGTCGAGGATGATGAAGCTGTCGTTGAGGGTCCGGCCGCGCATGAAGGCCAGCGGCGCCACCTCGATCACGCCCCGCTCCATGTGCTGGGTGAACTTCTCGGCCTCGAGCATGTCGTGCAGCGCGTCGAACAGTGGCCGCAGGTACGGATCGACCTTCGCCATCAGGTCGCCGGGCAGGAAGCCGAGCCGCTCGCCCGCCTCCACCGCCGGCCGGGTCAGGATGATGCGGCTGACCTCGCGGCGATGCAGCGCCGCGGCGGCGAGCGCCACCGCCAGGAAGGTCTTGCCGGTCCCGGCCGGGCCGATGCCGAAGGTGATGGTGTTGTCGCGGATCGAGTCGACGTAGCGCTTCTGGTGCACCGTCTTGGGCGCAACCCTGGTGTTGCGGTGACGCCAGATGACGTCCTCCAGGATCGCCCCGGGGCGCTCGTTCTCATCGAGCGCCCGCGCGACCGACTCAACCGTGCCGGGAGCGAGCTCATGCCCCTGCGCGACCAGCTCACTCAGCTCCCTCACCATGGCGGCCGCGACGGCCACGGCTTCGGCCTCGCCCGCCAGCGTCAGCAGGTTGCCGCGCAGGAAGACGTCACAGCCAGCCTGCTCTGCGAGCGCCCTGAGCATGACGTCGCCGGTGCCCGCGAGCTCGGCCGCAGCGACGTTCTCCAGCTCGATCTGGGTGCGCAACGGCCGTCTACCTATGCCTGCAGCTTGCTCGAGAACACTTCAAACACCACAGAGGATACGACGTGAGGGCGACGTCAGCGCGCCTTGGCGCCGCGTAAACGCGTGTGGGCTGGGCCCGCCGGGGCGGGCCCAGCCCACACGAGAGGAGTCATCGCAGGCGGCCGGCGGTCCCCCGAACCTCTGGTGATGGTGCACCGCTGGGCTGATCCTCGCCTCGGCACGCTGGGAGAGGAGAGAGAGCTCTTGCGTGACGCCGGAGCGAGGCTTTGGCCGAGGAGCGACGCGGTCCAGAGGTTGGCCACCGGGGAAGAGGCCTGTCGCGAGCGGGTTCAACCTCCATGGCCTGAAGGATCACCGTCCGCCACGGGCGGCGCACCGGCCACTTGGCCAGAATCTTGGGGTCTGCCGCTATCCATCGGTTGTACGGTGCCCGGCGCCAGCCGCGGCGGGCTTGCGAGCACGCCGAGCTCGGCCAGGTCACGGGGAAACAGGAGCTCCACCGCCCAGTCGGCGATCAGCCGCGACTTGCGGTCCAGGCCGGGCAGCCAGGCGAGGTGGTAGCAGCGGCCAATCACCCAGGCGGTGAAGCCCTTGACGCGGACGCCGGTCACATTGGCGACGGCCCGGTGGCGCCCGAGGTCGGCAAACGCGCCCAGCGTCTTGAAGGTGAACGGATGGGGCTGCTCGCCGCGGATCACACGGACCAGGTTGCGGGCCAGCAGCTTGCCCTGGCGGATCGCGTGCTGGGCGGTCGGCGGGCACGGCCGGCCGGGGCGCGCCGGGTCGGGAACCGCGGCGATATCGCCGAGCGCCCAGACGTTGTCGTGGCCCACCACGCGCAGGTACTCATCGCAGGTGATGCGGCCGTCGGTCAGCGGCAGGCCCAGCTGCTCGGCGACCGGGCTGGCCCGCACGCCCGCGGTCCAGACCACGGTCCGCGCGGGGATCAGCTCACCGCTCGAGAGCACCACGGCATCGCCATGCACCTCGCTGACAGTGGTCTGCAAGCGGAAATCAATGCCGCGTCCGGCGAGCAGCTCCACCGCCCAGTCGGCCAGCTGCGGCTGGATCTCGCCCATCACCCGCGCCGCGGCGTCGACCAGCACAAAGCGCGTCCCGGTCTCACGGCAGCGCGGGTAGCGCTTGACGGCGTCGTGCGCGAAGCCCTGCAGCTCGGCGATCCCCTCGAGCCCAGCGTAGCCTCCGCCGATGAACACGAAGGTCAGGTACTCCGCCCGCGCGCGCTTGTCATCGAGGCCCTCGGCGAGCTCGAGGTGGCGCACGATCCGGTTGCGCAGGGCGGTGGCGTCGGCGATCGTCTTCAGGCCGATCGCATGCTCGGCCAGGCCCGGGACCGGCAGCACGCGCGAGACCGACCCGAGCGCCACCACCAGGTGGTCGTAGCGGTACTCCTTCAGCTGCCCGGAGATCATCTGCACGCGCAGCAGGCCGCGCTCGTGCTCGCCGCCGATCACGTAGCCGACCCGCAGCGCCGTGCGCCGCAGGTGCTCGCGCAGCGGCACGACGATGTGGCGCGGGTCGAGCGTGCCCGCCGCCGCGCCCGGCAACAGCGGCGCGTAGAGCAGGAAGTTGACGTCATTGATCAGCGTGATCCTGGCCCCGGCGGGCGCCAGCCGCTCGAGCGAGCGGGCCGTGTAGTAGCCCCCGAAGCCGCCGCCGGCGATGACGATGTGCTGGCTGATGCCGGGCACCTTACAGGCGTGCGGGCGCCACCGGCAAGCGCCCATTCAGTCGCCGCGCAGCAGCAGCGCGCTCCAGCCCTCCAGCGAGCGCCGGTCAGTCTCGCGGTAGCCACAGCGGGCAAGCCGACGGCTGACCGCGTCTGCCTCGCTGTCGAGCAGCCCAGAGGCGATGATCGCGCCGTGACGCGGCCGCTCCGCGAGCCCCTCGGCGAGAGCGAACAACAGCGGGCCGAGCAGGTTGGCGAGGAGCAGGTCAGCTGGCGGCACCGTCTGCTCGAGCAGGTCAAAGCGTCGGGCGCCGACGAGCTGGGCGACACCGTTGACCGCGGCGTTTGCGGCCGTTGCCTCGACGGCGAGCTGGTCGTTGTCGAGCGCCAGCACCGGGCCGAGGCCGAGCTTGGCGGCGGTGATCGCGAGCACGCCCGAGCCAGCGCCGACATCGACGGTGTGCGGGGCTGTGGCGGGGCCGCTGGCCAGCGGGCCAGCGGCCCCGGGCTGTGGCGGTGACTGCGCAGCCGCTGCGAGCTCGAGCAGCAGCTCGAGGCACAGGCGTGTGGTCGCGTGCGCGCCGGTGCCGAAAGCCTGACCCGGGTCGATCACGACCTCGAGCGCGGTGCCGCGCGGCGGCTCCCAGGGCGGGCGCACGCACAGCCGCTCGCCGAGCACGAGCGGCCGGTGGAAGTCGCGCCAGCGGACGGACCAGTCGTCGGCCACCTCGGTGCGCACGAGTCCGGCCAGCGCCTCGCCGGCGAGCTCCCGCAGGGCGCTGT
>JAJYHG010000199.1 GCA_021784895.1 Actinomycetes bacterium | reverse complement strand
CTCCAGTGCCGGGCCATCGAGCCGCAGGCCGATGCGGTTTGCCTGGTCGCTGACCGTGAACTCGGCTCCAGTCAGCCGCGCGAGCGCCTCCGCCGTGAACCAGTCGGCGCGTGGTCCCAGCACCACCCGCAGCGCGCCGACGGGACTGGAGGGGCCAAAGGCACACCCTGGTGTGCCTTTGGCCCCTCCAGTCCCGGTCCGGAGCACGTCGCCCGCGCGCAGCGGCGCCGGCCCGAGCCCGGTGAGCAGGTCGGTGGCCGCGCTGCCGAGCGTGAGCGGCCCATCGATGCCTCCGGCGATTGCGATATAGGTGCGCAGGCCCGTCAGCGCCGTGCCGACGCGCAGCACCTCACCCGCTGCCACCGGGATCGGCGCGTGCATCGGCAGCGTGCCCACCGGCGCCCCGGTCAGCGCGACCACCGCAGGCCCGTCGAAACGCAGCCGGGGCCCGACCAGGGTCGTCTCGAGCGCCGCCGCGCCATCCTCGTTGCCGGCCAGACGGTTTGCCCGGACCAGCGCCGGCCGGTCGGCGGCGCCCGAGCGTGGCACGCCGACGTGTGCCCAGCCCGCCCGGCCCAGATCCTGGATGGTCGTCAGCGCCCCCGCAGTGATGACTTCAACGCGGGTCATCTCAGACCGGCTCGAAGCGAACGCGCACCCCCGGCTCCAGCAGCGACGGCGGCTCGCGCGCGGGGTCAAACAGCACCAGATCGCTCTGGCCCAGCAGGTTCCACCCGCCCGGTGAGCTGCGGGGGTAGATGCCACAGTAGCCGGCCGCGACCGCGACCGACCCGGCCGGCACCGTGGTCCGGGGCGTCGCGAGCCGGGGCAGTCCGAGCAGGCGCGCGACCCTGTCGTCGTGCGGCTCGGTGATGAGGTAGGGAAAGCCGGGCGCGAAGCCCATGAAGGCGACCACGTAGGTTCCCGCCGCGTGCAGCTCCACCACCTCCTGGCTGCTCGCGCCGAGCGCCGTTGCCACGGCCGCGAGGTCCACGCCGTCATAGCGGACGCCAACGACGACCGCTTGCGCCTGGGCATCGCCGCCCCGCTTGGTCTCGGGCGCCGTGAACAGGGGCGCGAGCGCCGAGACGTCGGGGACCGTGGCCCGCTCACGCCAGGCGAGCAGCAAGGTGCTGTGGCCGGGCACGACTTCCGCCAGCTGGCTGGCGTAGCGTTCCCGCGCCAGGCGGGCGGCGGCGTGAACGGCGGCGTTGTCGGGCAGCTCTAGCAGCAACGCTCGGTCGCCGGCGGGCCGCGCCGCAAATGCATTGGCAGTGGTCATGTCGCGATGCGGCGGTGCCCCGCGATCAGCTCGCCAGCCTCGCCGCCGGGCCCGGTTGAACGCGACCGGCCACCCACTCCCCGGCCAGCTCGAGCAGCACGTCGAGCATCGCCGTCACGGCCGGCGCCCGGTATCCGGAGGCGACTGCGGCGACGACCGGGCGCGGTGGCAGCGGTGGATCGGGCTCGCGCACGACCACGCCCGCGCGCAGGTCGCGGGCGACCATGTCGGGGATCACCGCGATGCCGGCACCGGCGGCGACGAAGCCGAGCAGCGCCGCGTAATCGTCGTACTGGAACGCTACGCGCGGATTCAGGCCTGCTCTGCGGGCGGCGGTGGTGAAGATGTCGGAGTCCGGGCCCGTCGCTGTGGTGGTCAGCATCCAGTTGTCGGCCGCAAGGTCGGCGAGCCTCAGCCGCGGCGCGCCGGCCAGCCGGTGGCCTGCTGGCAGCGCCACGTACATGGGATCCTCGAACAGCGCCACCGCCTCGAGCGCCGCCCAGCTCGGCACGGCGGTGCTAAGCGCTCGCTCCACAGGGTGGTTGGGGTCGTCGTAGTTGCACAGCGCGATGTCCAGCTCGCCCGCGCGCAGCAGCGGCAGCGAGTCGACCGGGTCGTGGACGATCACGCTGAGCTCGACGTGCGGGTGGCGCTCGCGGAAGCGCACGAGCGCCAGCGGCAGGACCGAGGCCGCGGCGGAGGCGAACGCTGCCAGATGCAGCGTGCCCCCGTCGAGCCCAGCGTAGGCGTGCAGCTCCTCCTCGATGCGGTCGAGCCTCGCGATCACCTCGGCGGCACGGTCGACCAGCAGTCGGCCCGCCTCTGTGAGGACCGCTCCCTGGGGCAGGCGGCGCAGCAGCTGTACGCCGGACTCGGCCTCGAGCACCGCTATCTGCCGGGAGACGGCCGGTTGCGTGTAGCCCAGCGCCGAGGCCGCGGCGGAGAACGAACCCTGCCTCGCGACCTCCTGGAGAACTCTCAGGCGGCGCACGTCTAACATGACCAAACGTTATATCACTTAGTACAAAGACCAATTTGACTTTATGGCAGGGTGGGTGCATCATAGGTGTGCAAGTGTGATCCCAAGGACCGTGAAAGGACGGGCGCACTATGTCCTCTACACCACTCATGAGCCGCATCAGCCGCATCTTGTCGGAGATGGAGCGCTCTCAGGAAGCCATCTTCCACCCCGTTCCCGTGAGCGAGCACCGCTGAACGCGAGCGTGGGAGCGGCGGGGAGCCGTACGGCTCCCCGCCGCTCCGCTCAGGCGAACGGCCTGATCTCGAAGCCGGCTCCGATCAGGCGGTTGCGCAGCGCCACCGCCAGCTCGGCGGCGCCGGGCGTGTCGGAGTGGACGCACAGCGACCGGAAGCGGCCGGCCCGCGCCAGCTCGACCGCCTGGTCCAGCACCTGCATCGGCTCGAGCACCGCTCCGGGCTCACCGCGCGGGACGAGCGTGCCATCCGGCCGGTAGGCGCGGTCGGCAAAGCCCTCGCTCACCCCCGCGATGCTGTGGGCGGCCGCTGCGCGCAGCAGCTCCGAGCCGGGTGGGGCGAGCAGCGCCAGCGGGGCGTGGTTTGGGCCCGTTCGCGCGCCGGCGGGGTGCGCCGGCGCCGCGGCGGTGGCGATCGCCTCCGCATAGACAGGGTCCACCGCCGCGCGGTGATATAGCGCCCCGTGCGGCTTCACGTAGCAGACGCGTCCGCCCGCGACTACCGCGGTCGCCTGCAGCGCCGCGATCTGCTGGGCCACATGGTCACGCAGCAGGCTCGCCTCCACCTCCAGATCCCGGCGCCCGAAGCCC
>JAJYHG010000057.1 GCA_021784895.1 Actinomycetes bacterium | reverse complement strand
AGGACCGCCCCCAACCAGTCAGTCGACGACAGGCCCCAGCTGGTCTCTCTGACGAGATAGTGTTGACCACCACCAACCATCAAGAACCTACTAAAACAGTCTCCGTCGAACCCGGTCCGGCTCATCTGGTTTGTGGGTCTTGCTGGGACGGGGTGAGGTAGGGGAGATGGGTAGGGTTCTGGGTCCTGGGCCTGGATCGATGGCCGGGTTGGGCTGGCTGGCTCGGGTTGGGCCGTCTCCTCTGGATCCTTGGCGGTGTGCGATGGGGTGGAGCGAGGTGGCGGCAAGGAGTCATGCCAGGAGACTTGAGTCAGAGGGCTGGCTCGGCCGGGTGGCGATGGTGTGGGGGCAGGGGTCGATGTTCTATGTCACGAGGCTCGGTGTGCGGGTGCTCGGCACGGGGCTTGGGGCGCAGCCGGCGCCGCAGCCGAACTGGTGGGCGCATCACAGCGCGTGCGCGTGGACGGCGGCGTGGCTGACCGTCCGCGGCCGCCGATTTCTCGGCGAGCCTGAGATCCGTCACAGCGGTGAGTGGGGTGAGCGGCTGCAGTGGCTTGAGGCATACAGCCTGCGACGGTCGGGGCATCGCCCGGACCTGATCGCGTGGGCGCCCGGCGGGGATGTGTATGCGATCGAGGTTGAGCTTGCGCGTAAGTCGAAGGCGCGGCTCAACGCGGTCCTCAGCCTTCACAACGATTGGATGCTGCGCGGCAAGGTGCGGGCGCTGCTGTATGTCGTCGGGGACGAGGATGCCGCCCGCAGGATCAGGCTCGGGATGAAACGCCACCTGTTCCTCAGCGAAGGACGGGTTCGTATCGAGCTGCTCGACACGATCAAGCAGGAGACCATCGACGGCTTCGAGACGAGGCGCGCAAAGCAACGGGTCGCCGAGGATCGAATGGTCGCATCCCAGGCCGTCCGGTCGGTCGCCGATCCACGGCCTGAATAGCGCCGGCTCGGCGGGCCTGCTCACCGTTAGCCAATGGGCAGTCACCGCATTGACGTGACGGCGTTTTGTCGCCAATGCGCTCGTCCTGTTATCGCGGCTAGTGGTCTCAAAGCAGTAGTCGCACCGACGACCCACCGCTGTATTACACTATTTGTCGTGGACGAGACGATCAAGGGCAAATCCGTTACTGACGATCAGATCCGGGCTTGGCAGCAACAGGCGCGGGAAGGCCTTGATGTCGAGGGCCTGAGCCGTCGCGGACGTCCACGCCTCGGCAAGGCCGGTGAGAGCCCCGTCATCCCGGTGCGAATGGACGCTGAACTGCTTGAAGCGCTAACCAAGCGCGCTGAGCGCGACGGGGTGAGCCGCTCCGCAGCGATCCGCGACGCTGTCCGCGCCTGGACCCACGCGGCGTAGTGCTCGTCCACGAATCGGCTCTGAGCCACGGGATCGAGGTCGACGACGCGATCTACGCCGCCGAGAACTGGGTCTTCGCAGCCCCACAGAATGACGACAGCCCGATGCCAGAGTTCCGACTCGGCTTCGACCCGCACGGACGACTGCTTGAACTCGTCGTACTCGTCTTCGACAGCGGCAATCAGATGCTCATTCACGCCATGAAGGCACGCAAGCGGTACCTCCCGCTCCTGCCGTAAAAGCCGCCGTACCGTTTCCACCCAAGGCGTCACTTCGTCGCCTTTGCGATAGCGCGTCGCTTGCGGCCGGACCGTCGAATGCGATCGTCGACCCGACGGCGGCTCGGCGATGGACTGCGGGCCGCCGCTAGACAACGATCGTTGACAACTCGTATCAGACAAGCTATCTTGTCTAGGTGCGAATTGGAGAGCCAGCCCGCAAACACGCCGTACCAGACGAGGACATGCTGCACGCGATCCGCAACCCACTGCGAGCGTTCGACGTGGACGAGGTCACGATGTTTTTGGGACCGGCTCGCGACGGGAGCCTCCTCGAAGTGGGAGTCCTCGATTTCGAAGGGGAGGACCCAGTTGTCATCCATGCAATGCCACTGCGCCCAAGGTTTCATCCGCTGCTTTAGCTCACTCCAGATCGTTCTGTCTCGGCTTCTTACTACTTACTAGTCACTCAGATACCGCTCATGACTCGTCATACAGATCAAGAGATTGAGGCAGCTGCCACTCGGCTCGAGCAGCAGCTGCAGAATTTGGACCTAGACACCATCAAGGTGCGCGACATCGCTGAACTCCGGGCGATAACTGAAGCTGCCGACGCAGCCCGGCGCGCGGAGGCCGACGTGGTTGAACGGGTCACGATCGCAAGAGCCCACGGTCGGTCGTGGAACCTCATCGCACTTGCGCTCGGAGTATCTCGACAGGCCGCGCGGCAACGCTTCGCCGGGAAGATCAAGCTTTAGCGAAAGGAGGTGAGACCGTTGTCACTGATCGAGTTCATCATTCTCGTAGTCATCGCTGGCGCGGCGACCCGCATGGCGCGGAAAGCTGGCGCGGGCGCCGGCATTCCCGCCCTCGTAATCGGGGTCGTGCTCAGCATCGCAACCGAATAGACGACTGTCGCGCGGAAAGCGAGAGGAACATTTCTGCCATGGCCGAGCACCACGGATCGTCGCCGAAGCGCTCGTCCTCGCCAAAGGCAAGTCAAGGCGAAAGCGCTCGTCGAGCGCGGCGGTGCAGCGCGGCGGCAAGATCATGCACCGCGAACCCGGTCGCTGAATACGAGGCCTCCGCGGAGGGCCCTCACGACGGTTGCCGTCTCGCGCGTCAGGCCCGAGGTAAGCGAGATATGTCGTAAAAGATGCGCCCCTTCTTTGCGCCCTCGTGGACCTTGAGACGAAGCCCCTCGGCCAGGGTCGTGCGACCTTCCAGGATGAGCGAGAACTCGGCTCCGCTCATGAGAAGCGAGTTCTTAGTGCCCGTCTCTCTGCTACGACCTCGTCCCGGAAGCCAGACATCGACAGGAAGAGGCCTCGGGTGCTAGTCAGATTACGGTCGGCCTTCATGGCCAAGGCAGCAATCGCGGCGACGTCAGCCGGCTCATCCCGCCACCTCGCCTCGATGAGGTACTGAAAGCCTTCGAACGAGAGTATGCCGTCGGTCTGGGTCGCCGTTCCTTTGCGAAACGGCGGCACGTACTGCAGCCCGTCGAGGGCCGCGACCTCGCCGATCATCTCCTCGAGTCGGTAGCCCCGGCCCTGCTTGTCGGACAGGTCGCCGAGCAGTTGACAGAATTCGGCAAACAAGGCCTTGCGCTTGGCGCTCGCCTCGCTCCGAGCCGCCTCTCGTTTTTCAGCCTCGAGCTTCCGCTTTCTCGCGGCGACTCGCTCCTCGGCGCGTTCCCCGGCGCCCTGGGTTTCGGGCAGCAAGCCATGCTTGTCGGCGACCGCTCGGAGCTGAGTCTGAGCGGCCTTCGCGTCGGTCGAGTCATCGGTCAGGGGTAGCGCGATCATGCCGCGCACCAGCTGAACTTGAACCTGCCGACCTGGCGTTCCGGCCCGGTCAAGCTCCGCCAGCAGGTCCCGCATCACCTGATACTTGCTCGCGCCCGACCCGGTGAGCCGGGCGACGGTCGTTGGATGAACTCCCGCCTTGCGTAGACAGTGGCGGTAATCATCCCAGTGCCAGAACAGCTTTCCCGACGCCTCGACCAGTGCGACCTGGACGTCGTAGGGAATCTGGGTATCGCTGGCCAGTCGGCTCACGGCTCAAAGCCTAAGCATGCGATAGGCGTCAAGCACCATCTGCATCGGCCATCTTGATCGTCCGCCCGACCCGACAGCTCACTTGCCGGGTGCTCAGCAGAGAGACGCGCTTAGTCCGCTCGACTTCATTCGCCGGTGTTCTGGGCCCGGAGTTCTCATGTGGTTGGTGGTGTCTCCGAACAGATCTCTGGTCGGCACTCGCGGGAGGCGAGGGCCGACCGGGCGAAAGGACTCATCTTGCGGCCAGAAATCGTACGTTGGGTAGAGATCCCAGTCGCCGCCAACTCAGATGGTGAGGGTAACCTCGACTGGGAGCTGGACTCGCGCAGTTAGTTCCGCATGTAGATCGACATCTCTGCCTTCGTGTTCGACGGCGAGGGCCACGCCAATCCGATCTTGCGTGTTCTCCGGGGCCCATCGGCGGCTGCTGCGCAGCGCCAGGATTGCCGCGTCGCCCCGTGCGGGGTCCATCCTGGTCTTGCGCTCCCAAATGCCGTAGATATTTGCGCTGTCCGACGAGGCTGTGCTGCTCGGATCGAGCGCCAGCCGAAACTTCCGGAGGCCCCCGAGAGAGCCCTGAAGCGCTTGGTCGTCGGCCTGAAGCAATGCGCCAGCTATGGCGTCAGCGGTTGCGCCGTGGAACAGATACGGGTAGATGCGACTGCCCATGTAGTCGAGTCGGCGGTAGCGAGTGAGTGGATCGAACGAGACACCGAGAGTGATGCGTCGGGTTCCACCGGTTTCAAAGAAGCTCTGCGGCAGCGGGACGCTATAGAGAACGACGAAATCCACGGGCAGTGCTCCCTCCGCGACGAGAACGACCCGTCCCGTGCTGGATCCGATGGCCGCGTCGAGCCTTGGTGATCCGTGACCGACAAGGTTGCGGGCATGTCGAGCCACCTCGGCTGGCTGCCCGGGCGGCAGTTTCGTTTGGCTGAGACGGACAGGGGCGGCGGATTGAAGAACCAGCGCGCGCGTGAGAGCAGCTGACTTGACCGTCGGGTTCTCAGCTCTGACCGCGGCGGCCACCCTGCTGACTGCGGGCGCGGCGAAGCTGGTGCCGATGTCGCGCCTGAAGAGTGCCGTTGGGTCGTGGGAACAGAGAATCCGCTTCAGTTGCGAGCGGACGACGAACCCGAGTGTTGGATTCCACGCCATAGTTCCTGAAGGGGCAACCAACTCGGGTTTGATCGCACGCGCTACGCCGGGACCACGTCGTGTGATGGCGCTCGGTGCGTCAGCGACACCAAGAATCCGCTCACCGAGCGGTATTCCAGCCGTCTGCCCAATCCCTCCGACGGTGATAGCGAGTGCGGCCGGTGCTGGGTCAATCAGGACGGAGAGTGGGGATGTTGCAAGGCGAGCCGCGTATTCGTCTGCACCCTGCTGGTCGTTGGAAACGTAATCCCGGGGGTGGATGTTTCCGGTGGGGACGACGACAACCAGGTCCAACTCGCGGGCGAGTGCGTCAATGACGCTGGCGGCTGGTGTTGCGCGCCGGCGTTCGAGTGGGCTCGATGCGTCTCCGATGCTGATGTTGATGACGCGACTTCCGGCCTGCGCCGCGTAGCGGATAGCGCGCTCCAACTGGTGCTCGAACAGCTCGTTCTGCGGGAAGTTGTTGTACTGGTCGAGCACGCGGATTGACAAGATGCGCGCGAACGGACGCGGGATCACGCCGTTGATCAGTAGGTCTTCGGCTGCGCCATGGGTAGCCGCGCCAGCGACCGCGGTGCCGTGGCCGTGGTCGTCGGCGCCGTCGGCGAACTGGGGCAGTAGCGTTATCGCTTCATAGACCGAGCCAGACAGGAGCGGATGGCTCGGGTTGATACCTGAGTCGATGACCGTGAGGAGCGGGCTGTCATCGGAGGCGGGCTCGACTAGCGGGAGGTCGTCGATTCCCGTTTCGAGAGCGGATGTAAGTGCGGGCGGAGCTTGCGGGACGGTGTCAATCGTGGCGACCTCGTCGATATCGGCGAGTGCCGAGACTCCCGCAGGCCCGAGGCGTGCTCGCAGAAGAACGACGCCGCGTGCGTGGTCCACGTAGCGGTCGAGAATCTGACCTTGCAGCTGCGCCACGCTGGACTCGACCATCTCCTGCCAACTGCGTGCCAGCTCCACATCGTCGCCCGGATGCCAGAGCTCGATGTCGACAGCGATCGGGGCCGAGGATCCGGAGCCAAGTTGTTCGGCAAGTCTCGGTGCCAGACGATCGTTACGCCCATATCGTCGGATTTCCTCGATTGCATCAAAAAGATCGGCACCAAACAGATGGCCGCTCTTTGTCTCTTTAGCACTTCGATAACGAGCGAGTCGTTCCATGAACGCCGACATCTGAGGGTCCGAGGAGAAGGCGACGACAGTGCCGCTGGCGCTCGCGTCTAGCTCTAGCAGGCCAGCGTCTCGCCAGGTCTCGGACGGAACATCGCGGTTGAGTTCAATGACGAGAATCAGCTGCGGGTCGACTGTCGCGACTGCCGGTCGGTCGAGCTGTCCTGAAACGATGTCTGCGGCCTGATGGCGCAGAACGTCGGCGTGAGTTTGGTGATCCCTGTGCTTTCGTTTCCCGCCACCGCCACCGCGCGGTCGCGCCCGACGCCCGCGCCGGAGCTCGATCAGCGAGAGGTTTTCGAGCCTCGGGGGCCGATCGGCGAAGCCAGGGAGTTGTGGATAGTCGCTCGTCTTGTCTCCTGTCGACGGACGGCCGCGTCGAGGTCAGCCGTCGTGACAGCATCGCCGTCGCGAAGGACAGAAAGCTTCATCGCGGTTCTCACTGTCATTTCCGCCTCGGCATGCGACATGCCTTTTAGTCGCCTGGCTACATCAACAACAGAGACAGAAAGACGCACTCGCTTGAATAGTCGGCGGACGAGCTTCTCGAGCTCCTTCTGATTCGGTAGTGGAAAGCCAACCACTTCATCGAAGCGACGCCAAACCGCCTCGTCGAGCATCAACGGATGGTTAGTCGCAGCGATGACTATCCCTGGACCACTGAACTCATCAAGGAGTTGCAGAAACACTGTCACCACTCGTTTGAGCTCTCCATGCTCAGCCTCGTCTGCGCGCTCCTTCCCCAGCGCGTCGAACTCGTCAAAGAGGAGTACCCAGTGCTCGCGACGGCAGAAGTCGAAGACGGCGGACACGTTCCGTGCCGTCTCGCCCAGAAGTGAAGACACAACCGCTGGAACCTGTACGCGTGCGAACGGGACTCCCAGCTCGCCGGCGACCGCCTCTGCCGTGGACGTCTTACCCGTCCCTGGAGGCCCGACGAACAAAAGCTTGCGGCTGGGCTGAAGTCCGTGCGCACGCAGCACGTCGCCACGCCTCTGCTCTTCGACGATTTGGTCAAGTGTTGTGCGGACATCCGCCCGGAGAGTCTGTCCGTCTAGCTGCCGCTGTGCGGTGAAGGTCTCGATCAGGGGCGCGTCGTCCCGCGAAGTCGGCAGCGGCCTTAGGCTAGAGATCTGCTTTGGTCGCTCGCCGCCAGTAGGCGGCGCGTCCAGTATCCGCTGGAGCTCGTCCGCGAGGAGACCGTGATGTTTCTGCCTCTCGCTGACGATGACTTCAGATGCCACCTCTCGGAATCCGGCATCGTCGCCTTGCTGGTAGCTGGCGAACATTTGCTTGAGCTGTTGGCTATTTGCCACAGGCGAAGCGTACGGATCGGGGACGACGAAGGGGCATCCCCAGCGGTCGGAGGCCGAAGCCGGGGGTAGGCGAGGGGCGGTGCCCGAAGGTCTGGGGCCCGACGTGCGGCCGGAATCCGGACCGCACGTCCTAGAGCACGCTCTTGGACCAGAGTTGAAGAGGCCGCTCAGGAGTTGGGTCTGAACGGACTCATACGGGCCAGCACTCGGGAAGTACCTCAGGCCCGGTCAGACCGACGATCAACGGACTATTGCTTCGACCTCGACGGCCACCAGACCGAAACGAGCGCTTTGGCGACAACTGGAGTGTCTGCGATTGTGGCTACCGGTCGGCGGTACGCTTCACCGGCTGCAGGATGCTCGCCTGATGCCGTTTTTGAGCAGCGAGTGCAACTTGGAGGCGTTGTGCAGGCGCGCCGAGCGAAGCATCGCCCTCGAGGAGATGGGCGAGGTGCTTACACCATTCCCGTTGTCCAAAACGGGGAATTCCAACCGTCGGACCGATCGCAGCCGCTGGCTGGCAGGGGTATTCGAGCAGGCCGTTCCGGAAGGTGGTCTTGGACCGCGACGGCATTGGTCACCGACGCCGGGAGGTGGGCTCGGTCGATGCGCAAGCCGCCCCTGTCGCGACGTCGGGCGACCGTCGAACGGGGGTCGAGGCGACCGATCCATACGACCGCACGCCCGACGCCTCCGACGCCGAGTCCCGCGATTCGGAGATATGCGCCGGGCCCGGCAGCGCCGACATCGAGGTGACCTTCGCCGTGCCGGCCCAGCGGCAACCATCGCGGCCCTGGCCAAATGCACACTCCGCGAAGTGCGCAACGTCGAGGTCGTGATGGCCAACACGCTATGCGCCTACGAATAGCGGGTCCCCGCTCGCCGAGGTAACAACGAGGTCGCTCGAGTGTCGTCGTGCCAGAGCCGCGGCTGTGGGGAGGGCTCAGCACCGACTTGGCGTGGCCGCTGTAGCACCTAGAGATGGATCACGGAGTTTGGTAGCGCCGAGCGGTAGCGCCGACACCGTGAACCCTGTGTATAGCCCCTCCACCAACAGAAAAACCCCGCGATTAGCAGGGATGCTCTGACAAGCGGCTGAAGGGACTCGAACCCTCGACCTTCTGCATGGCAAGCAGACGCTCTAGCCAACTGAGCTACAGCCGCGTGAGCCGCGGAGTATAGCCCGGCACACCGCCACGCTGCGCTCACCGCTGCCCGGCTGAGGCCGGCGTCCCCGTTTCCACCGCGACCGGCCAGGACCGCACGGCTTCCGGTTCGATCCTGACCAGGCAGGGATCTCCGGCTCGGGTCACGGCGGGCGCTGTGCTGCGGGCGGTCAGTTCCAGGCGGCCCGCGAGCGCCACGACGATCTCAACGCAGGTGCCGAGATCGATCAGGTCGAGCACCACCCCAGCGGTGGTGCCCGGACGTATCGCTGCTCCGCCGCCGGCCAGCGGCACCGGATCGACCTGCACCTGCTCCATCGGGACCGACCACAGGACTTGCGTTCCGGCCCTGGGGGCTTCGGCGACCGCGAGCCGCAGCTCACCGCTCTGCAGATGCCGGCCGTCAGCTGTGATGATGCCTGTGCCGACGTTGCGCAGCCCCAGCAGCGAGGCGACCTGGGTCGATGCGGGATGCCTGAACACATCGCCGACCGGGCCTGCTTGCAGCACACGCCCGTCGGCGATCACCAGGACATCGTCGGCGAGCATCGCCGCCTCCTGTGGGTCGTGCGTCACCAGCACGGTCGTGAGCCCGGTCTCGCGTTGCAGCGCGCGCAGCTCCCGCTGGAGCCGCGCGCGCACAGGGGCGTCCAGGGCCGAGAAAGGCTCGTCGAGCAGCAGCAGTCTGGGGTCGCTCGCCAGGGCGCGCGCGAGGCTGACGCGCTGCCGCTGCCCGCCAGAGAGCTGGTGCGGAAGGCGCTCGGCAAGGCTCGTGAGCTCGAGCCGCTCGAGCCACCAGGCCGCGCGCGCGCCGTCCGCGTGCAGGCCGAAGCGAATCTGCTCCCACACTGTGCGCCCTGGTATCAGTCCGTAACCCTGCGGCACGTAGCCGACGCGGCGCCGCTCCGGATCGATATGCGTGAAGTCGATCCCGCCGCAGCGTACGCTGCCGGCGGAGCCCACCACGCCCGCCAGCGCGCGCAGCGTAAGCGACTTGCCGGAGCCAGACGGGCCGACTACCGCTAGCCGCCTGCTGGCCGTAGGCTGAGCGATGCGCAGGCTGAACTCCCCGGCCCTGGCTGTCAGATCAAACGCGACCGGCGCGGCATCGGCTGTGGGCGGTGCCACCGGCTGTGCCCGTGCCTGCCGTCGCTCGCCGGCACCCAGCTGCGGGAGTCGGCGCAGCGTGCTGAGCGCGATCGCCGCTACCGCGACCACGAAGGCGAGGACTGTCGGCGCTTCCGCCTGTGACAGCGGCCCGGAGGAGAACAGGTTGTCGACGTAGACCGGCAGGCTGTAGGGGTGGTAGGCGAGGATCACAACCGTGCCGAACTCGCCAAATGCGCGCAGCCACATCAGGATCATGCCGGTGCGGATGCCGTCGGAGGCGCCCGGCACATCGACTCGCAAAAAGCGCGCAAGTGGCCCGTGTCCGAGCGTGGCTGCGACCTCTTCCAGAGCCGGATCGACGCTGCGGAAGGCACTGCGTGCGACGACCACCAGGAACGGGATGGAGACGAACGACTGGGCGATGATCAGGCCCCAGATCGTCTCTGTCAGCCGCTGGCCGGAGAGGCGTCCGAGGAACGAATACGGCCCGGCGACGTAGATCAGGATGATCCCGGTGATCAGTGGCGGCAGCGCCAGCGGCAGCTGCACCAGTACGCCGACCGCGGCGCTGAGCCGTCCATTGCGCCGGGCCAGGATGTAGGCCAGCGGCACGCCGGTGATGACGCCAATGAGCAGCGACGCGCTCGAGCTGATCACAGACACGCCGACCGCCGGCCAGAGGCCGGGCACGTTCCACCCCTCCTGGCCGCCACTCGCAACGCGTACCGCGAACGCCAACAGCGGGTAGCCCAGGTACACAGCTAACAGGCCGCCGAGCCACAGCAGCGGGCGTGGCGGCCTGCTGATCATCACGGAAGTGTTAGCGGATGACGCCGTGGAGGGCGTCTGGCACGCCCCTGCCGCGCGCGCGGGCGGGGGAGAGGACGATGAAGTGGTCGGCCCGGAGTGCCTTCTGGCCCCGCGGACCGAGCAGGAAGCGGATGAACGCCTCCGCTGCGGCGGTGTGCGGCGCGCGGCGCAGCAGCGTGATCGTGTAGTCACCCTGGACCTTCACGCCGGTCAGTGGCACGAATGGGCTGTGCTGGGAGTTGGCGTCTGCCTCATACATGAAGGAGGCGTCGAGCTGCCCGTTCTGGATGCCTGACTGCTCTGTGGTCTCTGAGTATTCGTCTGAGGTCTCGCTGGCGAGCTTGACTAGTGCCGGCAGGTGCCTCCTCGCCGCGGTATCCTTTAGCGCCCTGATCGCAAGCACGCCTCCCGGGTCCTGGCTCGGGTTGGTGCGTCCGAGCCGGAACCCCGGCAGCACGATCACCTTGTACCACGGCATCGTGCGCAGGTCGTGCGCGAAGCGGCTCTTTGGGTCATACCCGAGCACGTAGGGTGAGGCGGCAAACGACGCATACCAGCTCACCCAGCCGCCGTTCTTGCGGCCCTCGAGCATCGAGTTGATCGACGGCGCGGCGCTGATAAAGACGTCGGCCACCACCGTCTTGTTGCGGATCTCTGCGGCCAGGGTCGACGAGCCGCCCGGGGTATTGACGAGCGTGTAGCCGGTCGCACGGTGGAAGGCGGGTCCGATCGACTTGCTGAGCAGCGTGTCGAGCGACCCGGCCGAGTACACGTCCACATTGCCGGAGTGCCTGGCCGCCGCCGCCGCCGCGCCGGCCACCCCAGCCCCTCTGGCTGCGCTGGCGGCAGCGCCCAGTGCCAGTGCCAGTGCCAGCGCCCCGGCACGCGCGCGATAGGCGCTCCGCCAGTGCCGCAGGCGCCTTGCCCGAGCCATTCTCTCCCTCACGTCTGCCTCCCACGGGTGTGCTTTGAGATCCAGATGATGCCAGGATCCTGGCAGATATATTGCCGTTATGCGAGTCGAGCTGCGTCAACGACGGATTGCCCTGGGTCTGACACAGCTCGAGCTGGCAGCCGCCGCCGATGTCAGCCGTCAGCTCGTGGCCGCCGTCGAGGCTGGTGTCAATGTGCCCGCCGCCGACGCTGCCGTCCGGCTCGCGCAGGCGCTGGAGTGCACGGTCGAGGAGCTGTTCGCGGCGGATGAGGACGGTTGGGGGCCTGCAGCCATCAGTCCGGGGGCGCTCGTCGTGGCTGGCTGCGACCCGGCGCTGGCGCTGGCAGAGCGGATGCTCTCCGGCGCCAGCGCCTCGGGAAGTAGGCCTAACGCGCAGCTGGTGGCGATCGATGCCACGTCCGGCACCGCGCTCGCTTCGCTTGATGCTGGGGCTATCCATGCGGCTGTGGTGCACGGGCTGCCAGAGGAGCTTGGCGATGCACGTGTCGATCTGACTCGAGTGAAGCTGGCCGCCTGGCGGGTCGGGCTTGGCCTGGCGCCGGGCCTGAGCGCGCTCACGCTCGAGCAGGTGCTCGACGCCGGCATGCCCCTAGTGCAGCGTCCCGAGAGCGCCTCCAGCCAGCGGGCGCTGCGCCGCGCCGCTGAAGCGCTCGGCTATGGGCAGCTACCGGCAGGCGCCGTCGCAAGCAGTCACCATGACGCGGCCCGTGCCGCCGCAGCGCTCGGCAGCGCCGCGCTGACCACCGAGGGCGCCGCGCGCCAGCTCGGCTTGCGCTTCGTCGGCCTCGAGGAGCACACGGTGGAGCTGTGGCTCGCCGCACGCTGGCGCGAACATCCGGCCTTTGAGGCTCTGCTCGACCTGCTCGTCGGCCGTGCCTACAACGCACGGGTGTCGAGGCTGGGTGGGTATGACCTGACGGGCTGTGGCACGGTGTTGTCATCATCCGACCCGGCCCGGGCACTAAGCGCGAGCCGGACGCTTCGATCCTCTCCTGTTGCTCCCCGAGCAGCTGAAGCGCGGTAGAGGTGCTGAGGTTGCCGAGCCGCACCAGACAGTTTCCGGCGGTGAACAGTGGCGACAGGCGAGCTGGCCGAAGTCCGAGTCCTTGGAGACGATTGTGCAGCCGTGCGCTCCGGCGACATGAGGTCCGCCTGAGGCGGTGCGAACTCGCGAGTTTGGCGAGCCTTCCGAGCCGTCGGCGCTTTTGGTCCTAGGGTGTGTAGCGAGGTCAGCGATGCCAGAGGCAGCACGGAGCAAGCAGAACGAATTGGGGGCGGCGTGTGCCCGCATCGATGCGCCATCGCCGACGCTCGATCAACTGATGGCCGGAGTTGAGCAGCTTGCGTTGATGGACCAATGCGACGCTCCGGCGTGAGCGTGAGCTTTCCGCGCGTTACGCGAAGCATGTTGTGGGGCCACGCTTGGCGATCGCGCCGCAGACTGTCGCCGAGGCGCGTCACGGTGCGCTGAAGGCCGGTTGGGGTCCGGAGCGCGTGACCGAGGAGGTGGAGGAGATTGGTCGGCTTAGGATTCCGGCCGGAATCGGCGAGCGTTGTAGGGGCGTCCTTCAGCGCAAATATGGGTCATCAACTACGCCAAGGACTTCGGGAAGACAGTAGCCGGCGTCAGACGAGCACGCGGGCTCGCGCAGGAGCAGCTCGCGGAACTCGCGGGCATAGATCGAACCTACCTCGCGAAGCTCGAATCTGCGTCAGACACCGTTGAACTCCAACGACTCGTTCTGGCGCTTCGCCGGATGGGCGCCGAGGTGACGGTGACGCTCAGGAAGCGCGCTGATGCCGAGGAAGATTAGAAGTCTCGGCGTATGGCTGGGAACAGACCAGGTCGCAGTCCTCGAGCAACGCCGCAGGTACGAGATCACTTGCCAATACACGGACTGGGCGCGCGAGCGGTGGCCAGCGAATGCCCCGTGATCTCATGCTCGTTGCCTGTCGGCGACCTGCGAGCTAACGCTGTTGCATTCTGTCGCGGCCTGCTGCCGGAGGGGGCCGCGCTGGAGGCCGCCGCAAGGCAGGCGAAGGTGACCGTCATCGACGTGTTCGCGTTGCTTGGCCACTTCGGTCGCGACATCGCGGGGGCGCGTGTCATTAGTGAAGTCAAGCCGAACGACCGCGACTCCAAAGCGGTGCCCTACACAGTTGACGAACTCAACACTGAGGTAGCTGATCTGCCGGACAGGCCGCTCGGCTTGCACGATGACAGCGAGCTATCTATCGCGGGAGTTCAGAACAAGATCCTGCTGGTCCGCTTGCCGAGCGGGCAGTGGGCACGGCCCGTCCACGGCTATCCATCCACCCACATCCTGAAAGCGGACGATCCGCGTCGCCCTGGTCTAATTGAGGCTGAAGAAGGTTGCCTACAGCTCGCGCGGGCGGTCGGGCTCACCACCATCACCTCGGAGGTTCATGACATAGGAGACACCCGCTGCCTAATCGTGTCGCGATACGACCGACGCATCGGTGATCACGCCGCTGAGGATGTTCTGCCGCAACTTGCAGCCGAAGACGATGATGGTGCTGATTCTCCGCCAGTGCGTATACACCAGGAAGACATGCTTCAAGCGCTCGGAATTGATTCGAACGACCACCCGGCCCGCGTCAAGTACGAACGCTGCGGCGGGCCGGCCTTCATCCAGATCGCCGAGTTGCTGAGTGCCGCAGCTGATGACCCGCCGACGGAGCTCGACCGGCTCGTTCGTATCGTCACCTTCAATGTGCTGGTTGGGAACGCGGACGCGCACGGGAAGAACTTGTCTCTGTTGCACGACCCCCTCGGCTCTGTCCGGCTCGCGCCGCTCTACGACACGGTGCCCACGATGTTGTGGCCGAAACTCCGTGCAGCTAGCGCAATGCGTGTGAACGGAACAGAGGATCTGCACGACATCACACTCGTCGACGTCGTTGCCGAAGCCGGACGGTGGGGGCACGGCCAAAGGCGCTCAGCGCGTGCCACGACGGAGCTGGTCGACTCAGTCGTTGAAGCGAGTACATCGGAGACCGTGCCGACGAATGTTCGCGACCTAGTGCAAGCCCGAGCCAAGTTGTTGCTGCGCGTCTGATCGGGTGATCTCGCCGGACCCACCACTGAGAAGCGCGGATCACGCCCCGCCAGCTCCGCGGCTCCACGCAGCGACTCCGCCAAGTCATCTCGTTGTGAACGCGAACGCAGGAGGTGGGACGTAGTGCGAGATGGTGCTTGCGCTGAGCGCGTGGAGCGCCGAGCGCGGTGCTGTGGAAGCGATGGCGGTTGTTTGGCCCGCTGAAGCAGCCCTTCGGGGGGAGCCTCCAAACCGCCCAGAGGTGCATTGGCTGAAGACCGTTGTGCTGAACGTCGTGGGCAAAGGCGCGGCTCGACTGCGTCGCGAGCTGGGACGCTCCCGGCCACCCGACCTACTAGGGGAGCCTACGACGTCTGGCGCGCATTTGGAGGTAAAAAAGGCGACGACCGGATTTGAACCGGTGTAAACGGCTTTGCAGGCCGCTGGATAGCCGCTCTCCCACGTCGCCAGGGAAACCGCGAGGCCGCTCGCTGAGGCGCTAGCCGCCCGGTGAAGCGCTAGGTTAGCTCAGAGCGTCAGCAGCAGGCCGTTGCCGCTCGGGTCGCGCACCAGCGCCGCGCCCTCCGCTGCCGGCTCGCGCGCCACCCCGGCGGCGTC
>JAJYHG010000122.1 GCA_021784895.1 Actinomycetes bacterium | reverse complement strand
GCTCGGCCTGGCCGTGATCGCTGCGCTGCTCGCGTCTGGACGGCTGGCCCTGCGCGCTCTCCGCGACCGCCGGCCACGGAGCAGCGAGGCCTGGCCGCTGTTGTTCGTGCTGGGCTGGGTTCTGGTTCCAGTCGTGCTGACCGTGATCGCCTACGGCGTGGGCGAGCCAATCGAGCTACCGCGCGTTTCGATCCTGGAGATCCCGCCGGTTGCACTGCTGCTCGCCTGGACGCTGCTGCGCCCCGCCAGGACGCCGCTGCTGGGCCGGATCGGCCTGCTCGGCGCGGGCCTGCTGCTGGCGGTACGGCTGGCGCAGGTGATCCCGACCTACGGCGTATCGCCCGAGCAGTGGCAGCAGGCCACCGCCTACGTCTTAAAGCAGACCCCCGCCACCAAGCCAGCCTGCATCATCTTCTACGCGCAGGACGGCCGCGAGTCGTTTGACTACTACGTGCTGCGTGACACCGGGTCACCGGTGACGATGAGCCCTGCCGCACCGAACCCGGTCCCGGGCCTGCGTCCGGTGCTGCCCTACCTGGGGCTCGGGACGGTCAAGCCCTACGTGGAGCAGTACGCGACGCTCGACGCGGGCCAGCGGGCCCGCGTCGCGAGCGAGTGCCCGCGGCTTTGGATCGTCGCCAGCCACGAGGGATCGCCCCTCGGGACTCCGGCCTCAGTTCAGAACCTGCACCGCTACCAGACCCTGGAACGGAGCCTGCGCGCGCTTTACCCGCATACGACGCTGCGCACGTTCGGCTGGTCGGCCCCGATCCACGTCCGCCTGCTGTACCGCTCAGGGACGTAGCCACAAACCCACGTAGGTGATCGGCGACAGCACCACGGTGGCGAGCAGGTTGTAGCGCATCGCCCGGCGGTAGGCGCGCTCACCGAGCGCCATGCCGACCACGAGCACCAGCGGGAAGGCGTCCACCAGGATGCGCGGATTCGGCGGCGTCTTGGCTGAAGTGAGCGCCAGGAAGGCAACCCCCAGAGACCAGACCCAGGCGGTGGCCGGCACGCTCGCGCGGTGATCCCACATCAGCTTCAGCGCGAACAGCAGGAAAGCCGTCCCGAGCAGCGCCAGCACGCCGTTGAGATCGATACCCGCCGGCCCGCGGGGGCCGGCTCCCTGAATGAACAGCTGGTGTACAAACGCCTTGGCGACGCGCGGGATGGCGAGCGGCGTCGTCGACTCAGACCACTCGATGTGCTGGGCGGTGTAGTCGGCCAGCGGCGACCCGGTCCAGAACCACAGGTAGATGCCAAAGCCGATCGCGCCGAGCGGCGCGAGGATCACCGCGAGCAGCGACCGCCGTGCCTCGCGGTCGCCGAAACGGCGGCGCCGCTCGCGCCAGCTCCAGCCCGAGCGACGCCACTGGAGCAGCGCCGCGACCAGGCACATCGGCACCGCCACCAGGTCGGTCGGCGCCACCGCGGTGGCAAATCCGGCGGCCACTCCCGCCCACAGCCAGCGCCGGCGGGCCAGGAGCAGCATCGCGGCGGCGACCAGCGCCACCGTCAGCCCCTCGCTGTAGACCATCGAGAAGACGATCGTTCCCGGGAAGAAGCACCAGAACGTGATCGCGCGGCGCGCGGCCGCCTCACCCCACCACTCCTCGGCCAGCTTGGCGGCAAGCAGCGTCCCGACACCCCCTGCGACCATCGCGATCGCGATCGCGGCGCCCAGGTCGCCGATCGGCAGGATGTGCGCCACGAACCAGATGGCCATCGGGTACAGCGGCATGAACCCCAGGGTCGTGTAGGCGCCGGATGCGCGCACGACGTGGTGGTAGTACCAGGTAGCGGCGGTCCGCAGATACCACTCGCCGTCCCAGTTGGACATCTCGCTGCCGAGCGTCGAATGACTCAGCGGCAAGCCCTGCCAGTTAAGGGTCGTGGCCAGGCCGGTGTGTGAGCCGAGGGTGTCTACGGCCAGCATCGCCACCGCCGCGATCACGAGGTACAGCAGCCGCGACGCGAGGTATAGCGCCAGCGTGTAGCGCAGCAGCGAAACGCCGTGCAGGCGCACCCTCAGCTCTCCGAGGCCCAGGCGTCGCGCGGTTACGGGATGCGCCTCCTGGAGCGTCGTCACGCCCGCAATAGTAGGACGCTAAAGTCCGCCGCCGCATGTTCAGAAAGATCCTGATCGCGAATCGTGGCGAGATCGCGGTGCGTGTGATGCGGGCCTGTGAGGAGCTGGGGATCGCCACGGTGGCGGTGTATTCGGAGATCGACCGCGAGGCATTGCACGTGCGCCGGGCCGGTGAGGCTTACCTGCTCGGCCCGGGGCCGGCAGCGGAGTCGTATCTGAATGTCGAGCGGCTGCTGGAGGCGGTCGAGCGGTCGGGTGCCGAGGCGGTGCACCCGGGGTATGGGTTTCTGGCTGAGAACGCCACCTTTGCGGCGGCGCTCGAGCAGCGCGGGATCGTGTTCATCGGCCCGCCTTCGACCGCGATCGAGGCGATGGGCTCAAAGACGCGTGCGCGTGAGCTGATGGCGGCGGCGGGGGTGCCGATCGTGCCGGGAACCACCGCGCCGGTGGAGTCGGTCGCGGATGCGCGGGCGATCATCGCCTCACAGATCGGCTACCCGGTGGCGGTCAAGGCCGCCGGCGGCGGGGGCGGCAAGGGCTTCCGGGTCGCCTTGGACGAGTCCCAGCTCGAGGCGGCGTTTGAGGGTGCGGCGCGGGAGGGCGAGAAGTTCTTCTCCGACGCGACCGTTTATTTGGAGCGCTACCTGCCCGACCCGCGCCACGTCGAGGTGCAGGTACTGGCTGACAAGCATGGCAACGTGATCCATCTGGGTGAGCGTGACTGTTCGCTTCAGCGCCGTCACCAGAAGCTGATCGAGGAGGCACCCGCACCGGCGGTCGAGGCGGTCGCAGGCTTGCGGGAGCACATCGGCAAGATCGGCGTCGACGCCGCCGCGGCGGTCGGCTATGCGGGCGCCGGCACGATCGAGGGCCTTTTGCAGGACGGCGAGTACTTCTTTTTGGAGATGAACACGCGGGTGCAGGTCGAGCACTGCGTGACCGAGATGGTGACGGGCATCGACATCGTAAAAGAGGGGATCCGGGTCGCGGCCGGCGAGCCTTTGTCGGTGCGCCAGGAGGATGTGGTGTTGCGCGGCCACGCGATCGAATGCCGGATCAACGCCGAGGACGCCTCCAAGAACTTCGCGCCCGCACCCGGGCGGATCACCGGTTATAAGGAGCCCGCGGGGCCGGGGGTGCGGGTCGACTCCGGTGTCGGCCCGGGGTCTGAGGTCTCACCGATGTATGACCCGATGATCGCCAAGCTGATCGTCTGGGACGCAGACCGCGCCTCCGCGAGCGCCCGCATGGTGCGCGCGCTGCGCGAGTACGAGATCGGCGAGCTGAAGACGCTCTTGCCCTTCCACGAAGCGATCCTGCAGACGCCGCAGTGGGCCGCCGCCGAGACCTGCCGGGACCTGATCGAGGACCGCGCCTGGCTGAAGACGCTCGCCTTCCCCAAGCCTGAGCCGCCGGGGCCAGACGGCACGCCAGCCAGGCTGGCGCACGATTACACGGTCGAGGTGTCGGGCAAGCGCTTTGACGTCCGCGTGATCGGCTCGCCCGCCGCCGCTGGCCCGCTGGCCAGCGGCGGCGCCACAGCGCCACAGCACCCGGCCGGTGCGCAGCACACAGCCGCCGCCGGGCACCCGGCCGGCGCCCAGCCAGCCTCCCGCCCAGCCCCGCGCCGAGCCCGCGCCGCGGCCGTCGGCCACGGCCACAGCCACAGCAACGGCGACACCCTGACCGCGCCCCTGCAGGGCACGATCTTCAAGGTCGTGGTCGCCCCCGGCCAGACGGTTGCCGAGGGCGATCTGATCTGCGTGATCGAGGCGATGAAGATGGAGAACGAAATCACCGCCCACCAGGCCGGCACGGTCACCGAGCTCAGGGCCGCGGTGGGGGCCGCCGTCCAGGTCGGCGACACGCTCGCCGTGATCGGCTCCAGCTGAGACCAGGCGCAAGGTGCGAGCGCTCGCCGTCCATGAGGATGTGATCGTGGTCGTCTCGGGCGTCTGGCAGACCACGTGCACGGCGCTGCGGGCCGGCGGTGAGGGCCTGGTCATCGACTCACCCGTCCTGCCCGACGAGCTCGAAGCGCTCCCCGGTCTGCTCGAACAGGCCGCCTTCCCGGTCGACGGCCTGCTCGCCACGCACGGCGACTGGGATCACCTGCTCGCCAGGGTCGCCTTCCCGGACGCCTCACTGGGCCTCGCGGACACGACGGCCGCGCGGCTGGATGGCGAGCCCGGCGAGCCCCAGCGCCGGCTGCGGGAGTTCGACGCCGAGTTCTACGTCGAGGGCCGCCGGCCGCTGGGCCTGGCGGGCTATCAGCCGCTGCCCGTGCCGGGCCGGGTCTCGCTGGGCTCGCCCACCACGCCGCCCGGCCCGAGCACCCCGGCCGCCGCCGAGATCGAGCTCCACCGCGCCGACGGCCACACCGCCGACGGCGTCGCCTTCTGGCTGCCATGGGCCGAGGTCCTGGTCTGCGGAGACTACCTCTCACCGGTTGAGCTGCCGATGATCTCGGCCGATTGCGGCGGCTCCCTGGCCGCCTACCGCGAGACCCTCTTTCGCCTCTCGCCGCTGGTCAACGTGGCCGCGACGGTCGTGCCCGGGCACGGCGCGCCACTCACGGGCGAGCGCGCACTCGAGCTGCTCGCCGAGGATCTGGCCTACCTCGACGCACTGGCGAGCGGCGCCGAGGTGACGCTGCCCCAGGGCCGCCGTTCGGACACGCAGCGGCAGATCCACCAGCACAACCTGGCCGCTCGCGGCTGAGCGCCGCTAGCCGACCTCGATCAGCTTCGCTGCCTCCCGCAGTGTCCTGACCTCGGCGTCGGGTCGCTTGTGGCTGGCATCGAGCACTTCGCCATGGCGGTTGACCCAGATCACGGGGATCTTCTTCTTCACGCACGGCTCTACGTCGTAGTAGTGGCTGGCGGCGATGTGCACCCATCCCTTCTTGCCGCCGATCCGCCGCTCGCATTCGGTGAAGTGAGCCGGGTCGGGCTTGTAGGAGCGCACCTGCTGGGCGGTCACGACCAGGTCGAAGTCGAGCGGGATGTGGCGACGAGTCTGGCCGAGCAGCTTGTCGTCGATGTTCGAGATCAGGCCCACGCTGTACTTCTTGGCGACCTTCTGCAGGATCGGGTTGGCCTCTTTGAAGGCGGGCCAGCGCTGGATCGAGTCGGGCAAGAAACCGGCCCGCGAAGGCTCTAGCGGCCAGCCCAGCTCCTTGGCGGTCTGGATCGCGGTGCGCCGCAGAACCTCCGCGTAGAGTTCATAGGAGCCTGCCTGGATATGCTGCTGGATCGAGCGAAAGAGCGGGATCACGGCTGCGGGGTCGAGCGTGAAGCCGTCCAGGGCTGCCTCCTTGACAAACGCCTCGGCCGCACCCGTCTCCCAATCGATCAGCGTGCCATAGACGTCGAAGGTGACGAACGTGATCTGCTTGGGAATCGCCATGGAGCGGCAATGATGCCATTTCCCAATGGGATTTGCCCTGCTGCGCGGGCGATCGCGCGGCCCACCGCGCCGCTTTCGGCGACCAGCGCCCAGCGCGCCGCTGTAACCCGCTTTGCAATAGATTGAAAGACATGGACCTGCTCGAATATCAAGGCAAGATGCTGTTCGCCCGCCACGGCGTCCCGGTCCCCTCGGGCAAGCCGGCGCGCAGCGTGGATGAGGCGGTGGCAGCCGCGGAGGAGATCGGCTACCCGTGCGCGGTCAAGGCGCAGGTGCAGATCGGCGGCCGCGGCAAGCTCGGCGGCATCAAGATCGCGAACAACAAGCAGGAGGCGCGCGAGCACGCCAGCGCGATCCTCGGTATGGACATCCGCGGCCTCACGGTCTACGAGCTGTGGATCGAGGGGGCCTCGCAGATCGCCTCCGAGTACTACGCCTCGGTCGTCTTTGACCGCGGCGCCAAGGCACCGCTGGTGATGCTCTCGACCAAGGGCGGGATGGACATCGAGGCGGTTGCGGAGGAGGATCCGGGCGCGATCGCGATGCTGCACGCCGACCCGCTGCTCGGCTTTCAGCCCTTCCACGGCCGCCGGCTGGCCTACGAGGCGGGCGTCGACGCCGACGTCGTGCGCCCGGTCGGCGAGATGCTCTCAAAGCTCTACGGCGTCTTCACCGCCGAGGAGGCGACGCTGGTCGAGGTCAACCCGCTGATCATCACCCCGGAGCGCCAGGTCAGGGCGCTCGACGCCAAGGTGACGCTCGACAACAACTCGCTCTTCCGTCACCCCGAGAACGCGCAGCTGCGCGACCTCTCGGCCGAGGACCCGCAGGAGCGCATGGCCCACGACCGCGGCCTGACCTACGTCAAGCTCGACGGCAACATCGGCGTCCTCGGTAACGGCGCCGGCCTGGTGATGTCGACGCTCGACGTGGTCAAGGGTGCGGGCGGCGAGCCGGCGAACTTCCTTGACGCGGGCGGCGGCTCCAAGGCCGACGCGGTCGTGAGCGCCGTTGAGGTGATCCTGTCTGACCCGAAGGTCAAGGCGGTCCTGTTCAACATCTTCGGCGGCATCACCCGCTGTGATGAGGTCGCCCGCGGCCTGATCGAGGCCTTCGGGCTGGTCAAGCCGCAGGTGCCGTTCGTCGTCCGCCTCGACGGCACCAATGACATCCAGGGACGGGAGATCCTGGCGCAGGCGAACCTCCCCGGCGTGTACACCGAGGCGACCATGGACGCGGCCGCCGCGAAGGTTGTGGAGCTTGCCAAATGAGCATCCTGGTAGATGAGCACACCCGTCTGGTGACGACCGGCATCACCGGCTCGGAGGGCACCTTCCACACGCTGCGCAACCGCGACTACGGCACCCAGGTGGTGGCCGGCGTGACCCCCGGCAAGGGCGGCCAGGACGTCGACGGCATCCCGGTCTTCAACACCATCCACGAAGCGGTCGACAGGCAGGGCGCCAACACGGCGATGATCTTCGTGCCGCCCCGCTTTGCCGCCGACTCGATCCTCGAGGCCGAGGAGGCCGGGATCGAGCTGATCATCGCGATCACCGAGGGCATCCCCGCCCACGACGAGCTGCGGACCTTCCACATCATCAAGAAGAACGGGCGCTCGCGGCTGATCGGCCCCAACTGCCCCGGCATCCTCTCACCCGGCAAGGCAAACGTCGGGATCATCCCGGCGGCGTTCTTCAAGCAGGGCAGCGTCGGCCTGGTGTCGCGCTCCGGGACGCTCACCTACCAGGTCGGCAACGAGCTCGCCCAGCAGGGTTTCGGTAACTCGAGCATCGTCGGGATCGGCGGTGACCCGGTGCCCGGAACCGACTTCATCGACGCGCTCACGCTCTTTGAAGCCGACCCCGAGACCGAGCTGATCGTCATGTGCGGGGAGATCGGCGGCGACGCCGAGGAGCGCGCCGCCGACTTCATCGCCGCCCACGTGACCAAGCCGGTGGTGGCCTACATCGCCGGCTTCACCGCCCCGCCCGGCAAGCAGATGGGCCACGCCGGCGCGATCGTCTCAGGCTCCCACGGCACCGCCGCCGCCAAGGCCGCGGCGCTCGAGGCCAGGGGCGTCCAGGTCGCGCGCACCCCGACCCAGGTCGCGCAGATAGCGATCGAGACGCTCGGGGCCCCGGTCTCATGACGGCCGACGCCGCCGCCGGCGATCCAGGGGCCAGCCGATGACAGACCTCAAGCCGATCTCCTTCGCCCGCGGCGCCCCGTCGCTTGACATCGTCGACGTGGAGGGTCTGAAGGCGGCCGCGCAGGCCGCATTCACCGCCGACCCCGGCGGCCTCACCGCCTACGGCACCTCGGTCGGCTACCTGCCGCTGCGCGAGTGGATCGCAGACAGGCACGGCGTCGCGCCCGATAACGTGATCGTCACCAACGGCTCGATGCAGGCCGACGCCTTCCTCTTCGACGCGCTCGTGCGCGAGGGCGAGACCGTGGTCGTCGAGCTGCCGACCTACGACCGCACGCTGCTGTCGCTGCGCGGCCGCGGCGCCGACGTGCGCATGGTCGAGCTCGAGCCCGACGGCATCGACGTGGCCGCGCTCGAGCGCGTGCTCGTGGCCGGCGCGCGCCCGAAGCTCGCCCACATCATCCCCAACTTCCAGAACCCGGCCGGCTACACGCTCTGCCAGCCCAAGCGCGAGCGCCTGCTGGAGCTGGCGCGCGAGTACGGCTTCGTGATCTTCGAGGATGACCCCTACATCGAGCTGCGCTTCAGCGGCGAGCGCCTGCCGACGATGCTCTCGATGGACCCGGAGCGGGTGGTCTACGCCTCCTCGTTCTCAAAGACGGTCGCGCCCGGCATCCGCGTCGGCTACCTGGTCGGCCCGCGGGCGCTGATCGCCCAGATCGAGCGGCTCGCGACCGGCACCTACATCTCGCCGAACATGGTCGCCCAGGGGATCGTCTACCAGTTCGCGCGCTCGGGCGCGATCGAGCGCTCGGTCGAGACGGTCAAGACCGCGCTGGCGCAGCGCGCCGACGCGCTCGCAGCCGCGCTCGCGCGCGAGCTGCCGGACGCGCGCTTCGTCAAGCCCGAGGGGGGTTACTTCATGTGGGTCGAGCTGCCACGCGGCACCGACGTCGCCGCGCTCTTCACCGCCGCCGCCGCCCGCAAGCTCCAGTTCGTCAAGGGCACCGACTTCGTGCTCGAGGGCTACGAGTCGGCGCTGCGCCTGGCCTACGCCGGCGTCACCGTGCCCGAGATCGAGGAGGGCGTCGCCCGCCTCGCCGACGCCTACCGCGAGCTCACGGGCGCCTAACCGGCGCCCACGACGAGCCGCGAGCTGCCGGCACGGCTCAGGCAGACCGGCAGCAGCGGGTAGCGCGCAAAGGCGCGCGACCGTCCGAGCGTCACCCGGGCGCTGAACTGGGCGGCCCGCTGGCTCCCGCACCAGTCAGACCACCAGACGTCAAAGAGCACCGTCCTGCCGTGCGCGAGGTCCCGCCGCAGCCAGCGGCGCAGCGGGTTTGTGCGCACGCGTGCGAGACGGCCACGCTCGGTCACCGCAAAGCTGAACACGGAGCGCAGGTAGCAGGCCGGCCCGCGGTTCACGACGCCTACAAAGGCGACCACCTCGGTCGCCGCGCCCTCCAGACTGGTGACCAGCGGGCGCACCGACCGCGCCGCGCACACCTTCAGCGGGCTTGCGCGCGCGACGGGCGGAGACAGCAGCCCCCAGCCGGCCAGCGCCAGGAGCGCTACGACCGCCACAAAGGACAAGCCACGCCTGCTCATACAGCAGCATTGCTTACGACCGGCCGCCCGTGACATCAAAGAGCGGCGTGAGCGCCCCGGCGGCTCGCCGCTGCTTCGCCGCCGGGCCTAACGCCCGTAGCGGCCCTGTCCCAGCACGAGCTGCTCGGGCAGCGCGGTCCGCGGCGGCGGTGAGGGCTCGGCGATCACAGACACCGTCTCGGCCACGCTGATCGTGAGCGTCGCGGGCTCGACGCCGGGCTCGCCGCTGACCGTGATGAACTCACTGTCCTTGGCGGTGATCTCACCGCTGCGCCCGACCGCAACCCGGTTTGCCATCAGGTAGTGCAGCAGGTCCTCGGCCTCGTTCTCAAACCGCAGCACCGTGACCCGCGCGCCGACGGCGCAGTCGGCCAGCGGCACCCCCTCCACCCGCTCGCCGACCCGGATCGGGTGGCCGTGCGGGCAAGTGTCGGCGTCGCCGACACTTGCCCGCACGTACGCCTCAAAGCGCGGCGTCATCGCGTGCTCCAGCCGATCGGCCTCCTCGTGGACATCGTCCCAGGGCACGCCCACCACATCGGTCAGGAAGCGCTCGATCAGCCGGTGACGGCTGGCAATCCGCTCGGCGTCGGCCTGGCCCGAGACGGTGAAGCTGATCGTCCGCTCCGCGTCCCGGGTGATGTAGCCGTCGCGCTCGAGCCGGCCGACCATCTCCGACACGGTCGGGGCCGACAGACGCAGCGCCCGGCCGAGGTTGGCGCCGGTCATCGGCAGCCCCACCTCGTGCAGCCAGAAGAGCACCTGCAGGTACTCCTCCTCGCCGGAGGTGGCATGCTGCCGGACGCGATGCATCGACGCTGATCCTAGCCGTTAGGTTCGCGGCCCATGGCGCTGCCGCTCAAGCCGCCGCTACAGCCGCAGCTCGCGGCCGGTCGCCTGGATCATCACGTGGTCGGCATCGTGCCGGAAGGCATGGCGTGCCCCGCAAGCGGGCGCGGAACCACCTCCGCGGAGGGGTACTTGACTGCGCAACGACTCGCCGCGGTCGCGATCGCCACCCTGCCCGCCGCCCGCCCTCTCAGGCCGAACCGTCGAGACCAAGGATCGTGGCGAGGGAGCGCGTGAGCTCGATACCGGCACGACCACGTACAGCTCGTGCTCGACTCCCGCGATCAGCTCATCGGCCCCGCCCAGGGCATCGGTGCGCGCCGCCTCGCGCTCGGAGCGCAGGGCCGCGTCGCGTGTCCGACGCGAAACACGGATGGTCGTCGTCTCCGTCGGCATAGCCATTTCCTAGCGCCACGGAATGTCGCCTTGTCCGGCGCGGCGGCAGTTAGTGCTTGACGCATCCCGTCTGCCAGGATGGCCGCATGAGAAGCGCCAGATCGCGCGGGCTGCCGACCGTGGCGCTGGTCGCGCCCGACAGCTTCAAGGGCACGTTCACGGCGCAGGCGGTCGCCGGAGCGCTGCAGCGAGGGCTGGCTGCCAGCGGGCAGCCAGCCGAGAGCTGTCCCCTGGCCGACGGGGGCGAGGGCACGCTCGCAGCGCTCGCAGGGCCGCTCGGGCTGGAGTTGCGCCAGGCGCTGGTCAGCGACCCGCTCGGGCGGCCGGTCAGGGCGGTGTTCGGGACCGGCGCAGACGGCGTGGCGGTGGTCGAGGTGGCGGCCGCCAGCGGCCTGGGGCTGGTCGCGGCGGCAGAGCGCGACGCGCTCGCGGCCTCGAGCCGCGGGACCGGCGAGCTGATCGCCACCGCGCTGGCTGCGGGCGCGCGCACGGTGTACGTGGCGGCCGGCGGCAGCGCCACCACCGACGGGGGCGTGGGCGCGCTCGCGGCGTTGGCTGACAGTGGTGGGGTGGGTGAGGCGCGGCTGGTGGTGCTCTGCGACGTGCGCACCCCGTTTCAGCTGGCGGCCGAGGTCTTTGCGCCGCAGAAGGGCGCTTCGCCGGGCGAGGTGAAGGCGCTCTCCCGGCGCCTTGAGGAGCTGGCCGCGACGCTGCCACGCGACCCGCGCGGGGTGCCGATGAGCGGCGCGGCCGGCGGGCTGGCCGGCGGGCTGTGGGCGCGCTATGGCGCCCAGCTGGTCGCGGGCGCGGGGTTTGTGCTGGCGGCGGCGGGCTACGACGCGCGCATGCGCGCCGCCCGCGCGGTCATCACCGGCGAGGGGCGCCTTGACCGCCAGAGCCTGGCCGGCAAGCTCGTCTCCGAGGTGGCAACGCGCGCGCGGCAGGCGGGGGTGCCATGCCACGCCGTCGTGGGGCGCAACGCCGCCAGCGACTTTGACCTGCGGGTACTGGACCTGCAGCTGGTGCTTGAAGCCTCGACGCTTACCGAGATCGAGTCGGCCGGGGCGCAGATCGGCGCGCGGATGGTGGAGGAGTCCGGAGGCTAGGCGCAGGCAAGCCCTGGTGGTGGCAGAAGGCACCGAGCTCGGCTCGTCGTGGGGGCGATTCAGGCTGCTGGAGCAGGTTCAGGGCCCCGGCCGGCCGGGGTGGGCCTTCGCCGCTGCGACTCCCAGCCCGAGACCAGGGTTGTTCCGGTACTTGACAAGCCGGGTCCCAAACGATGCGCCTCACGTCGCTGGACGGTTCCGTGGCTCCAGCGACAGCTTCAGCGACAGCCGCCGGCAGCCCTCCAAAGAGCAAGTAGCGCGACAGGCCACGATCCAGCGCCGGGAGATTCAGCTGCATGTCCCGCAACAACTGCTCGCCGTCAGCCGAACGAAGCTCGGGCGCCTGCCTGCAGGTCGATGGCGGAGGAACCTGTGCAGAGCACGACGTCGTCGCGAATGACGCCGCTATCCCAGAGCGACTTGACCGCGTTCTGCCAGCTTTTCACCGATGTGACCTCATCCAGGAGCAGCAGCGCCTTGGTCGCGCCGCTGAGAGTCCTCGCACGACGCACCGTTCTTGCGAACTCCGCCACCGGCTGGTCGTCAAGGGCGAGCAGGTGAGGATCCTGTGCTCGCCACGCAGCATCCCTCCATCACGGGTTGAAGGATACCCGCTATGCGGCACGAGGCCACCGAACACCGTCGTGCGAAGCGTCTCCGCAGGCGGCGGCGAGCCCACCACGCCCCGCGATGTCATCGTATTAGGTACAACACTTCTAGGCATCATGGTCTTGGACGCGCAGGAGTTGGCAGACGCGCTCGCCGAGGAGCCGGAGTCGATGTATGTCCGTCTCGCTGCGCGCTGGCTCACCCACGGCGACCCGGCGAGCCCCGCACCGGCGCTCACGCGCAACCGGGTCGCTGACGCTCTGGTCGCCGCAACCGTCGCGCTGAAAGCCCAGCGGGAGAGCGTGCCGACGCCAGCCTGGACAAACGAGCCGGAGCGACAGCTCGATCGCCTGTGGCACCCCAGCCCGCCACAGCTCTTCGGGTGGTCGCTGGCACATGCCCCCGCTGAGCTGAAGGCAAGAGGAATCATCGTGGAAGCAGACTCGCTGGTCAGCGTGTGAGCAGCCCGCAACTGGACCGCGAACGGATCGCCGCTTTGCTGCTCGAGCTGGGCCACATACTGGACAGCACCGGCTTGCGGGCGGAGCTCTTCGTCGTTGCGGCGCCGCCATGGCGCTTGTCTACGAGACGCGCCGCATGACCTTCGATGTGGACGCGGTGTTTGAACCCAAGCAGGCCGTCTACGACGCCGCCCGGCTGGTGGCCGCGGGCCACCCTGGCATTTCTGCCGACTGGCTCAACGGCGCTGTCAAGGGGTTTCTGCCCGGGCCGGACCCCAACGCCCGCACGGCGATCGACGCCCCGGGCGTCGTGGTCAGCGCGGCGTCGCCGGAGTACCTGCTGGCGCTGAAGGTGCAGGCCGCCCGCATCGACCGCGATGAAGACGACATCCGCTGACTGGCCGAGCCGTGCGTCCCGCCAGCCGTCACCGCTGACGACGTGCTTGCCGTCGCGGAGCGCGTGATCGGCCGGGACCGTCTGGTGGCAAAGGCGCAGTACCTGGTGCAGTCCATGTTCCCGGCAAGCGCGGAGTTCGATCCGCCCGGCCCGCCAGCTCGCGAGCCGGCAGCTCCGCAGTGATGTTGACGGCCGACAGCAGCCGAGCAGCTGCGCGTATGACGCGGAGCGGCCGGACCGTACCCCCGTCAGGTGTCACGATCCAGCCCCTCCGCGGTCGAGCGGACGTTGGTGCGCTGCTGCGCGCCGCCCGGCACGCGGCGGGGCTGAGCGTCAGGGAGCTGGCAGCCCGCACGGGCACGTCGCGCTCGGCGGTCAGCCAGATCGAGAACGGAACCAGGGAGCCAGGCGCGGGCACGCTGCTGAGGCTGCTGGCGGCGTGTGGGTACACGCTGCGCCCGGAGCCTCTGCCGCAGCCTCCACGCATCGGCTCGATGCGGCCGAGCTAACTGCAGGCGCAGTCCGCGGGCAACTCAGTGCCGGAACCCCTCGACCGCCCCGCGCTTGGTGCGGGGCAGCGGCCCGTCGAGCAACTGCAGCTCGCCGGTCTCCTCCCGCAACTGCTCGAGCAGGGTGTCGGCCATGTCGAGCGTCATCCAGCAATCTTCTCAGCTCGAGCCCAGCGAAGATCAGTCGATGCCGCCGGCGAGCGTGGATTCCAGGGCGCCAGTCGTGGGCGCCTACTGGCTTGCCACCGGCAATACCCGCCTCCCGCCCGTGCCTGGACAGCGAGCAGACCGCGGATGCGCCGGGTGACTCCGATCCACCGGGTCTCCCGCACGCCCACCACCGGTGCGTCCACATCAGCGGCACCTCCGCGGAGGGGTGCTTGATCGCGCAACTATCCTCGCACCGGGCAGGTGAGCGCGCAGTTGTCTTACGCGATCAACAGCAGCAGGGCTGAAACCGAACCTGATCAGCACCACCCACCCCACGGTGCCGAACCTCAACGACGCAAACCGCTCCGCCCTACCGAACTCAAGCGCCGCTCAACAGTGGGCGCGTGCTCTAAGGGCTCGTCAGGAATCAATATCCTGGATTGGGCGTGGGCGGAGGGTGTAGTTCCAGTCGCCGTGAAAGGTGTGGCGTTCGAGATGCCTTTGGGGTAGGTGCCGGTATCGAGCGGGGCTTGGACGGTGAGCCCGGTGCTCGATTTGGTCGCGGCGATCAGGCTGACGATCACTTCGTGGGAGACGAGCGGCTTGCCGCGCCAGTTCATCGTGATGTGGCTGAACAGGCGGTGCTCGATCCGGTTCCATTTGCTGGTGCCCGGCGGTAGGTGACAGACGGTGATCGGGAGCCGCAGCTCGTCAGCGAGGCGTTGGAGCTCGCCGTCAACGGCTGTCTGAGCTGGTTTGGCCGGGGGCGCGGGCAGAGGCGCTCCTCGGTTACGAGCCGAGTGCTACAAGCCGAGCGCCACGAGCTGATCGCTGCCGGACTCGATCGGCCCGTCGCCCTGGAAGGTGCCGCTGACGCTGGCGTTGATGTTGTTGCCCTCGATCAATGTCGTCAGCGTCTCGCTGCCCGTCATGCTGAGGTCGGCGGTGCCGTTTGGCACGTACATGTCGCCGTTGAGCGTCTGTCCGCTGGAGACGCTCACATCCAGTGCTGTTGCGCCCGTTCCGGTGGCGTAGAAGATCGGGTAGTTGGCCGTCGCCGGCGCCGGGACCGAGGAGGCACAGTTCGCCGCGGTGTAACCGCTGGCCGCATACCCGCAGGACGAGAGCACGTCACTGCTGCTGCCAGTGAACGCGATGCTGCCACCAACGAAGGTGTCGTAGAGCGTGTTCTCGCTGCTCAGACCGATCGTGATCGAGCCGTTCCACGTGCTCGGGTCAGACGGCGTGCCCGTTCCGCTCGCGCAGTAGATGTTGTTCGTGATGGTGCTGTCGCCGTTGGTGCTGCCGTTAAGGGTGATGTTGGTCC
>JAJYHG010000028.1 GCA_021784895.1 Actinomycetes bacterium | reverse complement strand
CGGGTCCCGCTAAGACCGCGCCCGGCCTGGTGGTCGACGAAACCTCCCAGCTGGTCTCTCTGACACTAGGATCAGACCACCACCAACCATCAAGAACCTACTAAAACAGTCTCCGTCGAACCCGGTCCGGCTCACATCGCCCCTTGAGACCTGGCACGAGGCGCTCGACGCGCTAGAGCCTCTGGTTCCTTCTGAAGGACAGTTGGGCGATGGGGCTGTGCCCCCGATCCTGAGTTCGTCCACAGGCAAGGCCAGGCGCCGAGAGATGCGATTCTCTCTCCTGTGTGGCAGCCAACCCGCGTCTCTGACCCTGACGCTGAGGCGTGGGTCGCGCGCACGATCCTGAACGCCGGCTGGGTGGCCGGTACGCGTCGGCTCTCCCTGCTTGATTTGCGCGTCTGGGCGGCGTGGTGCGCACGGCTGCACGAGCAGCTCCCCGAGCCTCCGAGCGATGATCCTACCCTGGACCGTGCGTCGGTGCGGACGGTTGACCTGACTGGCTATCAGCTGGCTGATGCCGTGCACGCCGACGATGGCTCGGCGACCTACCGCAAGCTCTATGCCTCGCTGGGGCGCCTTGCCTCGTGCCGGGTGACGGTGGACCGGACCTATGAGGACCCGCAGCTTGCGGCGCGGCGTGTCGCGCGCGGCATCCTCAGCCTGGTTGGCGACATCTGGCTTGCTGGTGATGAGCTAGATCTGACCGAGCCGGCGCAGCGCGGCGCGTTGCATGGCAGCACCTCGCTGCGGGTCGAGATCGGGCGGTGGGCGGCCCAGCAGGTGCTGGCTGGTCAGACAACCTGGCTTGACCTGGATCTGCTGCGACGGCTGGGACCGGGCTTGCGGCCCGCACGTGGGTGTTACTCGAGGCGTGGGTGGTCGACTACGCGCGAACGCAGGACGCCCGGCGGGGGCTTCATCGTGCTGGGCAGAAGATCGTGGCCGAGGATCCAGGGTATGCGCTTGTGCGCTGCCAGCGGCGGTCAGGCTGGGTGCTTGTGGTGCGCCGCGTGCGGGGCGCCAAGGCGCGCGCGAAGGCACGCCAGGGGGCGGTGTGGAGATCTTCTGGCATCACCGCCGAGAGCTGCCGCCGCGCGCAGCGCCAGAGGGTCAGGGCCGCCCTGCGGGCCTCACTGGGCGGGTAGCTCTGCTTCGGCATGCTCGTCGTCGAGCAGCTCTGTGAGCTTTCGGCGCACACGGATCCCGAGCGTTGCTGCGATCGCCTGGCTGAGGCGGTCACGCTGCTTATCCGCGAGGTCGACAAGCCGGGCGCGGCGGGCGACCCCGGCGTTGGTGTAGACCGCTGGCGCGGTCTGCTCACCCAGCCCGCGGACAGCCTCGACGACATCCTGCACCAGCGGCTGCTCGCGCTTTAGCCCACCGGCATACATGTCGGGGCGCTCGGCCGCGTCTCAGAGCGTGGCTAGCGCCTCGAGCACGCTGTGGGCGCGGCTCTGCTGGCTGCGGAGAATCCCGAAAGCCTCGGCCTGTTCCTCCGCGATCACCCGGATCATGCGGATAGCTTTGCAGGGAGTGGCGCCCGCGTCTACATGAACGCTCCCCAACCAGCAGACACAGTTACTCGGCGAACCGGTGTATTTCGTCGGCACGGCAAGCCTGAAGCAGTCACCGCCGGTGGGCATGTGGGAAGCTCTGTCGATGAGCAACGTTGAACTTGGAATCCGGGGATCCGTGTATGCGATCGAGGGGACCACGTTCATGCTGGTTCCCGAAGAGATCGACGTGGAGAAGATCGCTGCCGAGCACGGCGGCGCCCTCGTCGGCCACCTTCCAGACGCGGAGATCCTCGACGCGAAGGTCCATGCGATCCGTCCTGCGACAGCCGAGGAACTCGCCAAACTGGGAGGCTGATCTCGGATCCGCGCAGAGCGCGCCTCTGGACGCCAAGCGCGAGATGCCCTCCTCCCGAGCGATGCAGGTGCCGGCCCGCGATCCAGATCGTGGCGCTGCGTTCGTCTGAGGACTGCCGTGCCGTCGGGCGCTTGCGATACTCACATTACTTGCGGCGATCACCAGGCTCAGCGCGCCCGTGCGGCTCGCATTCGAAACGGTCAAAGTGCCCGGAGACGCGCAGGGTCGGCAAACAACTCCGTCGTGAACTGGCCGGGATCTGGTCGGCGCGACGCGGCACCTACCGCGTGCTCTACCGGATCCACGCTAACCCACCCGAGGTCATCGTCCTTTGTGTCGAGCACCGCAGCGACGTCTACCGACCACGCTGACCGCCTACCGGACGGCCCGACCCTGACCTGCTCTCTTCCCGCGACAGAAATCTCGACGCCAGCTTCGACAGACCTGGGTTGCGCGGCCAGCGGGCAACGCGCCGCTATTGCCTTCGTCTCCCGGGCTGGCGGATCAACGTGATTACTTCGGCGACCAAGAGATGACGAGGATCATCGTCGACGGGTGAGCGCTTAGCCACGCGCGCGATAGCGCTGGCTCCTGTTTCGAGCCTGCAACGTGAATCTCGTGCACCCCGCGGGTTAACCTGCGGTGCGCGGGTTCCACGCTTCACAGCGGGGTGCGCTGGCCGTGGTCAATTTGCTCGCGGCATTGGTGTGACACTGGTGCTACACTGAACTAATGCCGACCAACCGTCGCCGACACGCCGTTACGGAAACACCGCCTGTTCAGGCCGCGCTCGACGAGCTGCGACGTGAACTCGGGAGCGATCGGGTCGAGCTCGGCGAACTCGTCGTGCTTGGTGCTGGCGTCAAGCTGGCGTCGCTACGTGCCGCGCACAGTGACACCGCACAGCGGCGCGCGCGGCTGGCCGAGCGGGTACGCGCTAGACGTCTCGGCGTGGACGTTGACGCCGCGGATGAGGTCCGTGTCCGCGGCTGGGCGCGGACGTGAGCGGCGAGCTGCTGCTGGACAACTCAGCGTGGGCGCGGCTTGGGCATCCATCGCTGCCCCAGCAACGCGCTGAGACGGTCGCGGCCTGGCTCGAACAGGGCCGGCTGGTTGTCTGCCTACCGTTTCTGCTCGAGGCTGGCTATTCGGCGCGCAGCGGTGCTGACCACGCGGCGCTGATCGGCGATCTGCTTGCGCTCCCGCGCCTTGTCATAGATGAGCAGGTCGAGGAGCGCGCGCTCGATGCGCAGCGACAACTCGCCCGCGTCGGCCATCACCGCATGCCGCCCGTGGACCTGATCCTCGCCGCGCTCGCGGACACGCACGGCCTCGGGATCCTTCACTACGACAGCGACTATGACCTCCTGGCAGAGAAGACCGACCTGAGCTACCAGAGTCTTTGGCTAGCGGATCGCGGCACGCTCTAAAACCACGACCACAGATCCAGTCCAGATCCGACACCGGCCAGTGCCCATGCCGAGCACCTCCACGCCGGATGAGACTCACGCCGTCCGCAGCGCTGCAGTCGCTGCCGCACGGACATCTAGCACCGAGAGGTCGATCAGCGCACGCAAATTGCGGACAAACGACCGTCCGGAACCGACCATCACCACCACAGTGTCGTCGCACAACATCCGCGCCCGGCGACATCACCACCCTCAACATGGCAATCGCGCACTACCTCCTCGACCTCAACGATGACGAGTCGCCCGAAAACACGCTCCCCCAGCTCGACAGTCGTGACGATCACGCCCGGCTGACGCTCCGGCGACACGCACCCACCTCGGGATCACCACCGGCCAAACGCGTGACCAGAACCCGCAGCCAACCGAAGCGCCGTGGTGGTCACGGTGCCCGGTCGCGCCCTGGCGTGCACACCCGCTCGATCCCGACGCCGGCGTAGCGAAGCCTCCCCCACTGCCCGGCGCCGACCAGCCGCCGAGCGCCACCTCCATTGCCGTGGCCCGCCGCAGGCCCACGACCACTGCCCATGGCAGCGGTTACCCCTGCCCCAGAACAACGACACTTGGAGAAACCAAACCGTGGCTGACGCCAACTGCAAAGAGCTGCGCGAGCGGTTCGCGGCCTTCCAAGCCCGGGATCTCTCCCAGATCCACCATGGTGTGTCTGTTCCTTGACGCGATCTGGCTGCCTACTGGTTCGCTCCCCATGGGCTTGTTGACAGCTGTTGAGTGAGGCCTCCCGGACGTGATCTGAGCCGAGCCGCCGTAGGCGGCGAGGCGTAGATCACGTCCGGGGCGAGCCTCAGCATGGGCCGCTCAACCAGTAGGAGAATCAAGTTGAGCGAGAAGAAGCAGTATCGGAATTGGACGGTCCAGCAGAAGCTGGAGATCGTGATCGCCGGCCTGCGTGGCGACCGGTCGGTCGCGGAGGTCTGCCGGGAGCATCAGATCTCAGACACGCTGTTCTACAGCTGGCGTGAGAAGCTGTTGGAGGGCGGCGCGGAGCGTCTGGCCGGTAAGGAGGAGCGCACCGAGCTGGCCGAGCTGCGCAAGCGCGTCAGCGAGCTCGAGCGGGCCCTTGGCCGCAAGACCTACGAGCTGGAGATCGCGGGAAAAGCATTGCGGGGCTGGGAGTGAGCGAGCGCGTCACCCGGTCCCGCGAACTAGTGAACAGCGGCTACAGGGTCGCGGTCGTGGCGCGCGTCATGCAGATCACACGCCAAGCGATCTACCGGACACCCCGCCCGGCCCGGCCGCCGGACGCCACAAAGCACCCGCCCGTCGATGAGGTCGAGCAGGCGATCGTGCAGGTGGCCGAGCAGAACCCGACCGACGGCTACCGGATGGTCTGTGCGATCGCCTGCCGCAAGCTGGGGCGTGCGATCAACCGCAAACGGGTGCTGCGGGTGATGCGCGAGCGCAAACTGATCCAGCGCCGCCAAACCGAGCCCCGCCGCCGCCGGCCCGGGTTCTTCAAGGTGACCCGGCCTGGGGAGCTCTGGCATCTGGACATGACCTCGATCTGGGTCGCTGAGCACGGCTGGGTGTATCTGAACGCGATCATCGACTGCTGCACCCGTGAGATCGTAGGCTGGGACCTGACCGTCCGCTGCCGAGCGGTCGAGGCGATCGCGGTCATCCAGCGGGCGGTCTCAGAGCAAGGCATCAGGCCAGGCAGCCTGACCCTGGGCACCGACAACGGCTCCGCGTTCACCGCGCGGGCCACCCGGCTGGTGCTCTCCACGCTCGGGATCACACACCGTCGCGGCGGCTATCGCGACCCCGAGAGCCAGGCGTTCATCGAATCCTGGTTCCGCTACCTGAAGGAACGGTGCGTGTGGCGCAACGAGTTCGAGACCCTCGACCAGGCCCGGGAGGTGATCGCCAACTACATCAACCACTACCACGACCGGCCCCACAGCCGGCTCAACTACCGGACCCCCCGCGAGGTCAGAGCCACGTGGGACAATGCAACAGGACAACACCAAAAACAAGCGGCCCGAACTGTCAACACCAGACGGGAGCGCTCCAGTCGTCGACGGCGCACCAGGCCTGAACAACACCGTCGAGCAGTGCTGGCCGGCTGCTGACCGTCAACGCTGCACAGTGCACCGCCTGCGCAACCTCCTAGCGAAGCTGCCAGAGGCAGAGCGCGACCGGGTCCGTGCCGCGTACTGGAAGATCCTCGACGAGGCCACCTCGATCCAGGACGGCGAGCAAGGGATGCGGGCGCTGATCGGGAAGCTGACCGACAGCGGGTATCACGCCGCCGCGGCCTGCCTCGCCGACGACCTGCCCGCGCTGCTGGTGCATCTGAAGTATCCGCTCAGACACCGCCGCAAGTGGCGCTCAACGAACCTGCTTGAGCGCTCGCTCGGAGAGGTCCGCCGCCGCACCAAAGTCATCGGCCGCTTCCCCGGCGAGACCAGCTGCCTGTCGCTGTGCTGGGCAGTGCTCGACCTCATCATCACCCAGTCAACCCGGGTTGTGTTCACCGACCTCGAGCGCCAAGCACTCAGACACCTCGCCGACAGCCACCCCACACCCAGCGCCGAGGGGGTGGTTGCCGCGTAAGGTAAAATGTAGGTAAGCAAGGAACCTCGACTTTCGGGATCTTGAGGGTCTGAGCGAGCCGTTCTGAGGGTGGCTCTTTGCGGACGCTGGTGGTTGTGAGCAGGGAGAAAGGGCGGCGACCCCGAATCGGTGGGCGATAAGTCCATCGGCCGCGGGCGTTGACGCGCCTGATCGCGGCCTGCTCACCGGAGGGTCGCCGCCATGCTTCAGGTTCCCAGTTCGCTTCAGGGTCTGCTGTCCCTGCTTGCGCCGTGCTTCACCCAGCCGACCTTTGAGACGTTCAGCCTGCTCGTGGTCGGTGCCGTCAGCCGCGTTCGTGACCGGACGATCACCGGGATGCTGCAAGCGGCGGGGCTGGCAGGGGTGTGGCATCACAGCCGTGCGCATGACTTCTTCGCGCGCCGCAACTGGGATCCGGACGACCTGGGCTTGAGGCTCCTGGAGTTCCTCGTCACGGTGCTGGTGAAGGACGGCCGGCCGGTGCGGTTCGCGGTCGATGACACGCTGTTCGGCCGCTCCGGCCGCCACGTCTACGGCGCGCACTACCTCCACGACGGCGCGCAACCCGAAGGATCAGGCCGACGCACGCGGTGGGGGAACTGCTGGGTGGTGGTCGTGCTCGTCGTCTCGCTGCCGTGCACGGGCGGGCGGCCGGTCGGTCTGCCGATCCTGTTCCGCCTGTTCTGCCCCAAAGACGACGAGCATCCCGACCGCGCTTCCCAGCCAGAGCTCGGCCGAGTGCTGATCGACAAGGCGATCGCACGGCTCCCCGACCGCACCGTTGAACTGGTGATGGACGGCGCGTACGCCACCCGCGCGTGGCGCGGCCTGCCCGACCGGGTGACGCTCACCAGCCGGATGCGCTCGACCGCCGCGCTGTATGAGCCGGCGCCGCCGCCGACCGGGAAGCGCGGCCGTCCCGCCCTGAAAGGCGCGCTGATGCCCAGCCTCGCCGAGATCGCGCGCACCGCGACGTTCACGACGGCGACGATCACCGGCCCTGACCGACGTCAGCGAACCAGCTACGTCCACCGCTTCCAATGCCTCTGGTACGGGCCGTTCCACACCCAGCCGATCACCGTCCTGATGATCCGCAACCCCGGCACCCGGGACGGGTTCGACATCGCGCTCGCGTCGACCGCCGCCAGCGCCCAGACCACGGCAATCATCAGCGGCTACGACTCGCGCTGGACGATCGAAACCTGCCATCAGGAAGCCAAGGCGCACGGCGTGGGCGAGGCCCGCAACCGAGTCCAGACCGCCGTTGAGCGGACCGTCCCGTTCGGATTCCTCACCCAGACGATCACCATCTGCTGGTATCAGCTTCACGGCGATCCCGACCATGACCTCACCGTCCGCAGACCGACCGCCCCGTGGTACCGACACAAGACCACAATCAGCTACACCGACATGCTCGCCGCGCTGCGCCGCGAACTGATCCGCGCCGAATTTCACGCACAAGCACCCCGCACGACCACCACACCACAAATCAGTCAAGCCCAGCCACCGTCAGACCTCACCGCCGCGTGAGATCGCGAAAGTCGAGAAGGAACCTGCGCCGCGACGAATTTACAGCGACCCAGAGACGCCACCCGATTTCATGTGGACCTGGTCGGCTCTTACATCAAGATGACCGGCGTCCCTGACGACGTTCCCGCCCTGGCGCGCGTTGGCATCCCCGATATCGAGCAGCAAAGCTACCGCGCATATCCGCTTGTCGACCACGCCGCCGACAAGATCGCCGCAATCCTGCAGCACTACGGCACGCGGCAGACACCATCAACCCCCTTTCGCGACCTGGTCGACCTCGTAGCGATCCTCACCTCCGTGTCGATCCCCGCAGCCGAGTAGCTCACCGCCCTGCGCTCCGAACTTGAACGCCGCGCTCTCCAGCCACCGACACGATTCGATGTTGAGGATCGAGCGCTGTGGACGCCAGGCTATGCGGCCGCCGCAACCAAGTCCCTACTGCTGATCGCACACACAATCGACGAGGCCCTGGAGGTCCTGAGACGGTTCGTCGAGCCGCTGTTTACCGGCACCGCAGCCGGCAGATGGAACCCGGCCACCGCCGCCTGGGAGGGCTGACGGATGCATCACAGCGCGATTGGAGTACGCGCCTCAGCTGCTTGTCAGCGAGCTGTCGTGAAGGCGGCCAACGCAGGACGTTTGTGAGCTTCTGGCCCAGGCCGGGCACGGCTGACCTTCGGGCTATTCGCCTCGGGGTACACCGGAATCCCTGGGCGCCGTGGTGATGGCCAGCAGTGGGCCGCGGGGTCATCGCGTTATGTCGCTCCGGGGTCAGGCGGTTTTTGGCTGCAAGTTCTTCACGCTGCATGAGGGGATCGGCGATATGCCAGCATCCGCCACCCGGTCCCTGCACATCTCGCTGTGATGCGTGGACTCGGCGAACAGGAGGGAGGATCGCCTCAGCCTGGTCGGGTTGTGCTTTCGTGTCGCGACGGGTGCCGGCCGGACTGGTATCGAGCTCCTTCGCGCCCGCGCCCGACAACTTGCACGCTCCCTGCTCCTGCCGAGCTACAGCGTCATTACGACGACGTTGAGCGGGGCGTTGAGCGGCACCATGAACAGCATCAGCGAGAGCATCATGTCGCGCGTCAGCGTGAGCACGAGCACGCCGGTCACCAAGAACAGCATCAGCTAGGCCAGCAGGTGCGCACTCGCCACCGCGCTTCCAGCGTCGTCAGACTTGCGGGCGCTCCGGAGGGGCGGCGGCCTGCCTGGCGAGAGCTTCAAGCATCGCCTCGATGCGCTGCTGGTCCGGCTCGGGGATCGGCAGCATCGGGATACCGGCCCGCAACCCTTCGAGCGTCACCAGGCCGTGCCGCATCGCCTCGCGGGCGTAGTCCCAGTCGCGGTCGCGTCCAGCCACGCACTTGGAGAGCACTATGTCGTGCATTTCCATGAACAGTGCGGTGGACTCTGTGCTGGAGCCGAGGCGCGGCGCGATGGGCACTTCGATCAGGCGGTTCTCCCACCCGGCCGGGGCCTTGGCCGTCTCCGGCCCAACGCCGTGCGCGTAGTACCCGAACGTTTCATGGAAGCGTGAGCCGTCCCCAAGACTCACGTCGATCAGGTCCGCCTTCTCCGGCGCGCGGGAAGGGTAAATGTCGGCTTCCATCGACTCGAGCAGGTCGGCCGGAGGATCATCAACCTGGTTCCCGAGGATCGCCTGGCTGCCAATGATGACGAATTCTTGCTCCCCGGTGACGTTCGCCGCCGCCCCAATAATGTGGTCAATGTCCGCGCGTCGCACCGGACTAGACCTCCGCGATTATCTTGGCGCGCTCACGGTCGCTGAGCATCCCGGCGAACGGGCTGTTCTGCCGCAGATCGCGCATCTGCTGTGTGTCTGCGCTGAGGGCACGCCGGATCGCAGGCATTGGTTGGGCCAGCAACTGCGCCCACTCGTCGGCGTACCGGGCGTCTATCCGCCCGCCCTCACGCCACGAGAGCAGAAGCTGTTGCGCGTCATTCACGTCCTTGCGACGCAGACGCTTAGCGACCACCCGGTGATACGCCAGCGCCCGCCGCTCCGCACCGCTATGGCCGCCGTCGCTCTGGGTGTCGCTGACGAGCGTGGCGGGCCTGAGCCGTCTCGCCCGTTGGCGGGCCTCGCGCATCGCAGGCTCAATCACATGACGCCGCCCCGCCTCACGCGCCTCACTGATCGTCTCGTACAAATCAAGCACCGTGCCGAGGGGAATCTCCTGCCGACCGGAACGGGCGTACACAGTCGCAAGATCACCGCTGCATACCCACCGCCGGATCGCGGTATGGCTGACACCGAGCAGTTCACTCGCAAGCCTGATCGACACCGTTTGCCCTAGCTCGCGCTCAAGCGACGCACGCACGGCCGCAAGCCCCGCGTCAAGCGGAACACGTTGCGCCGTCTGACGCAGTGCCAAAAGCTGCTCAAAAAGCTCACGTTTACGGGGGAGTGTGCTGGTACGCATGGCCAACAGAGCATAGCGCAAAGTTTCCAGAAACCACGCTTTAGTGGCAACTTTCATACAGGCCAGCAGTCCCGTATTCGCTACTGCTCTCGTACCTCGAGCCGTCCTCCGACAGACGCGGATTGCGCGGCAGCGAGTGCTTTCAAACTATCGCCTTCGGGACTCGACGGCCTCTGGCCGGTCCGCCACCGGGCGGCGATCGAAAACGACAACACTCCGGTCCGGCAGTTCCGAAACAACTTGGTGCTGTGGACCGTTGGGCTCGCTGGCGGTTCAGTTGCGCTTGCTGCGATCACTGCCCATGGATTCCGGTATCTGATCATCGGTGCAGTAGCCGGCATGCTCACGACAGCCGTCGCTTGGAGGAGCCTGACGCATTTGAGCGGGCCATACTCCGTCAGCACGACGCAGGCCACACTGAAAGTCTCCGCCGGAGCCACGTCGGCGCTGCTCGGGGTGCTGCTTGTGAGGTCCGGAGCCGTCAGTGGCTTGAATGTCACGGCAACGGCGGCATGTGGGTACGCGATTGTGTTCGGCTTCTCTCAGCAGGCGTTCACTCAGGCAGTGGACAGCGCGGCAAAGAAGCTAGGCCCGTCCTGATCGCGCGACGGGCATTCCGTCGCCGTAGCGCAAGCCAGGCGATCGGGGTTTGAATCGCGGAAGCGATAGCCGTGGCCGCGTAGGTCGGCGAGCCACCCGGGTCTCGCTCCTGCCAGGCAACCGGTGTGGCCTCTTACCCGCAGAGCGGCCGACGAGCACAGTTCAGCAGATGTCCGAACGTCCCCATTGGGATGGCGGAACTTGTTGGAGGCGCCAGCCGAGATCGATAGCCGAACCACAAGAACACCGCTGTGTGTATACTGTGTGTATGGCACGAGTGAACGTGTATCTGCCTGATGAGCTGGCTGAGCGCGCACGCTCTGCGGGCGTGAACGTCTCCGGTGTCGCTCAGGACGCGATTCGCGGCGCACTTGCCAGCATCGAAACTGACGCCTGGCTCGAACGTCTGGAACGTTTGCCGAGCAACGGCCTGACCCACGAAGCCGTGATCAGCGCGCTGGACGAAGCCCGCGACGAGTTCGGTGCCTGAAGCAATCGTCGTCGATGCCTCCGCGCTCGTAGAAGCGCTGATCGGCACACAACTCGCTGGCGCAGTTCGTCGGCGACTGCGTGGCTGCAACCTTCACGCACCCGCACACATCGACGCTGAAGCACTATCGGCGCTTGGACGACTGCACCGTGCCGGCGAGCTAGACAGCACAACAATATCCGCGGCTTTGCGCGAACTCGAACTCGCGCCAATCACCCGCCAACCGCTCACCGGCCTACTCGCCGGCGCCTGGGCAGCCCGCGATCAACTGCGCCTCGTCGACGCCTTATACGTCGAGCTCGCCACCACCCTGCAAGCAACGCTGGTGACCACTGACGCACGCCTCGCTCGCGCACGCCCAGGCATCGAGCTCATCAGCTAGGCCAGATCCCATCGCCCCTGCCAAACGTCGCCTTATGTGAGGTCGCTCCGTGGGTGTCAACCACGTCAACGAGCGTGCTCCGAGCCGGGCTGATTGAGGCGTTATGTGAGGTTTGCCGGGACGTCGGTGATGTCGGTCGCTGAGTTCCGTCCGATCCGGGATCTACTTTCTGGTGTGTCATGGATGACGCTCAGCGCGAGGATCGGACGCAGCCTGTTTTCGTGGCTCGTCGTGTGCGGATGCCGTCTAGCGGTGTTGTGTCGTGGACGGTGGTCGGCCCGGACGGCCGTGTGGTCGGGGTGATCGACGGCTCGCAGCGCTCGAGCACGCCGGGCGGCTACGCCGCGAAACCCGCCAGGCCGAGCGCGGCCGCTCCGCCGAAGTGTGGATCCCTGTGCTCACCCCCGCCGCCGCCTGACACCCAGCCACGGGACATCTTGCGCGAGCACGGCGAGCTGAAGCCCGCAATCACGGCCCCGCGTGTTCCTTGATCGCACTGGCGACAGGCTCCCCTGCCTCGACTTCGGCGGAGCACAGCGAGTGACCGCCGAGCAGTCAAGGCGCGAAGCGCGGGCCGAACGCCCGACCTTGACGGCTCGGCAGCACGCGCGACCATCACGCCGAGTCGTGGCAAGCGGCTCTCACTCACCATTCATTCGTTTATTTCGTAGATCGCCGGCGCGTCGAGTGCTCGCCCTCAGGCTCGTTGTCGAAGACATGTCAACCACGTCAAACCCCAACAACAGCGGGGCCTGACAACCCCAACCTCACATAAGGCGACAATGCATTAGCGGACGGTGACGGCCGAGACATGGCAAAAGCGATCGTCTCTGCATCTGCCGAGGTTCGTAGCCTCGTCGGCGTGGCCCGATCTTGCATCTTTTGTGGTGGCGGCCAGATGACGCTCGAGCACGTCTGGCCGAGCTGGGCCGCAAAGTTGGTTGCCCATGCTGGCGCCGTCCAGCATCGAAGCTACGTCGAGTTTCAGGGTCGTGACGCCGTCGCTAAGACTTACGACCAACCACCGTTTCAGCAGACCGCCAAAGTCGTTTGTCGCCATTGCACTAGCGGCGCTCGCGGGAGCCCGATCGTGAAGGCGCTTGTCTTGGGTTCCGCGCGGAGCACGCCGGTCGGGCGCGGTTGCGAGCGATGCGCAGGCGACCGAGAGCGGGTCATTGTGAGACGTTGTCGCGGCGAGCCCTCGCTCGGCTCGTGCGAGTCAGGCGAGTCGCTGCGTGTCGCGCGATACGCGCGTCACATAGCCACCGCAATCCGCGATCGTTCGGCGTTCGGATTCATCCAACCGGGAGAGCGATTAAGGGCCTGAGGATCGCTGTGCTCGTCGTGACCGCTGGGTTACTCGGCTGGGCGGGGGCCGCTGTCGCAACTGCCGCAGATACGCACAGTCGGACGCCGTGGTGTGCTGCACGCCAGCTGACGCTCTCCAACTCGACGGCGGCCCATTCGCGGGAGGGCTCAATGCAGACCTCGGTGTGGGCATTGCAGTTGCGCAATGCTGAAAGCACGGCGTGCCGCATTGGCGGCTGGCTTCGGTTCTCGAGCGTGCGCGATCCACGCGGGCGCCCGATGCACGCAGAGTTCAGATATGGCTTCGCAGCCTACGGGCACACCACCAGGCCCTTTCTGCTACGTCCAGGCGGGCGCGCATTTGCGCAGATGGCCCAGCCGATCCTCCACAGCCCTCACGCAGGATGCGCGGCTCGCGCGGAGCTCACCTTCGAGGCTCCTCATGACGGCGGAAGGCTCGCGGTTTCCATGCCCGAGCGGCACGTGGTCTGCCCTCACGTGTGGATAGCCGTTTCCCCGATCCAGAGCTCGGAGGCGTTCTACACCGCAATGGAGCAACTCAGCCAGAGCGGCGGGATGCACCTGCCGTACAGCCGGTCTGAAAGGGGGTCGTGGGTCCGGCGTGATGCACCTGCCCGTCTGTATCGACAGCTCAGAAGCGCTGCCAGCTCGATGTCCTGCGTCGGGACGGGATTGGCAGCCTCAGATTTGGTGCGTTTCCGGGACAAGCGCGTCGGGTTATCGATGCGTTGCTTCACCAGGGCGCCGGGCCCACCCAGCGCAGCGGCAGCTGCGCGGTTCGGCGTCAGATCACGTGGCAAGGCCAGTGGAGTGCCAACGCGCAACCCAGCCTGACGCTGTACTTCGGCTGGCGCGGAGACACCCGCTCGCAGACGACGTCGGGAGAGTTCCTGATCGCGGACACATGGAGCGGAGCGCCGAGACGAGGCGACCCCCACTGTTCCAGGACGTCATCTGCCAAGCGGACGTCCGTCGTCGGCGCCAGTATCCGCAGCGTGCGGTGGGCAATCATCACGGGAGGTGCGTTGGAGTTCATCGACGGGGTAATCCTCGTGTGGCAGCTCGGCTTGGTCCGTACTGTTGAGACCGGAGCCCCGCCGTGGCTGAATGAGCTGACCGAGCACGTGGGGAACGGACTCAAGACCATGTTCAACCGACACCAGGCCGTGACGCTCGAGGGGACGGGTGCCGGGGACATCGCGTTCGCCGGCACCGCGACTGCCATCGTCAGCGAGCCGGAGCCGCCGCCAACTAACCCCACGATTGCGCAGGCGATGGCGTGGATCCAGCGGAAGATGGATGCAACGAACGAGCTGATTGAGCAAGGACGTCGGACAACCAAACAAGAGTTGGACGCCGCAAACAGGGCGCTGGAGAGCCTCATGCGCGAGCTTCTCGCGGAACTTGAGCGAGCGGAGCTAGCGCGCCGAGTCGAACGCGGCCGCTCTGGTAGCTGGCAGGCCTTCGCGACGGTCTGCATTCTCGCAGGCGTCGTGTTGAGTACGGTAGGCAGCGTTGCGTGACCGCCAACACCTGTGATGAGACGCGAGCTTATCCGGCTGTGCGCGCAGTCGGCCATTGGCTTTGGCGAGCTGCGGGTTCATGGATGCGCGCTCAGCCTGACGGCCGGTTCAGCGTGCCGGTCTGACCGAACCGCGTAGCTCTACCGGGTGCCGTCATGCATAGACCACCGGCATCTCGGCCGCCTGCCAACTTCCACTGCCGCGCGCACGAGGGACGCACCTCCCGTCGCTTTGGTGCTGCGGGTGCGAGCTCGCTCGCCCGACCGGATCGGCGACGGACTGTGGTCCCGTGTGCAACCCTTGCCTGGGCTGGCGGTGGCTGGCCGCCGTCGTTCATGCGTCTTCGTTGAGTCTTGACTGCAGCTCGCGGATGATCGGGGCGAGAGCCCCGGATGCGAGTAGCCCCCGCCCGAGTGGGCCGGACTGGTTCTCGCCAAGCGGCGGGAGTTTCCGCAGCGCCGTCTTGACCGGCTCGGTCGCGTGGGCGAGCTGCCAGCCGATCTCGCGGCTGGCGGCATCGGGTTGCTGTTGTGCTGAGAGACCGGCGGCGTAGGTGGCGTAGCCGGCGGCACCTAGCGCGTGCGCGCCCATGTGAGCCACACCGGCTCAGCCTGCCCGACCGCTCTGGCGGCGGCGACCGCCGCGGGAGCTTTTACTTCGCGCGCGGCGTCAGCTCCACGGAAGCGGCGGCGGATCTCGCCCGCGACATCCAGCTCACCACGAGCAAACGCGCGTGTGCGGGCAAGGGACTCCCGGGGGCGTTCGTCATCCGGGGCGGCCGCCTCGAACACCACAAGCACCCGTTGCGCACAGTCTGCCGCCCAGGCGGCCAGCAGCCGCCGCTCCGCCAAGGTCAGTGTCTGCGGTGAGCCCATCGGCTTGATGTTGGCAGCAGCGGCGGTCGCGTTTGCCTGCCATCTGGGTAGGCGACCAGGCTTCGCGAGGCGGCGAGGCGAGCAATCCGCGCATCTCAGGTGCGGCTGGCTGCGAACGAATCGCAGCTTGCGCCAAACTGCCGTAGTGCTGCTGCTCGCCGGTGGCGGAGCGAGTGAGACGTTCCCACGGGCTCGCGCGTGTTACTCGCCCGGGAAGGCGTGGAAGTCGTGGGTCCACTGCCCGAGAGCTTCGCGGCGGAGGAACGTCTGGCGTATCTCGTGAAGATACTCGTGGACCTGGGCCTCCTCCCATCCGTTGACTTGCGCGAGGTGCCTCAGGGCGTCCTCATAGATCAAGGGGTCGTTCTGCTCGATCGACACGGCGTGGGTGCGGTACAGATGCTTGACGGCGTGGCAGGCGGGGCACAGCGCGATCAGGCCAACGAGCCGCTGGCAGGGAGGTCGGCTGGCCTCGTCGTACTCGTAGCGTTCGTGCGCTTCAACGGGATGCCGCTTCCCAACGCCGCCGCAGATCTCGCAGCGGTACCCGGCCGCTTGATAGGCCCTCCTGCGGTTGCGGTCCCACCATGCCTTGCCGCTGACCTCGCGCGGGCTCTTGCCGTGCAGGCTGGTCGGGATGACCTCGATCGTCAGCCTCGGGGGCGTGGAAGTTGACGCCCGCTCGGTCATCCGCGTACCTCCCCGCCCCGCATCGGCGGCTGGAAGTGCCGGGGCGCCTGAGCGAGCGGATTGACCTCAAGGGCGGTGTTGACCGGGGAGGCGGGCAAGGACAGCCCGCGGCCGGCGCGGCGCAGAGCGCGCGGGCCACACACCAAGTAACGCCTGCCTGGCTCGCTCGCGAACCTGCAGCCCTGGCAACGGCAGCCAAGGACATGCTCGACACCCATCTCCTGCTCCTGCGTCCAGTCATCCCAGAACGTCATCTGCTCTTGCCCGCTCGCTTCTCCATGGGAATAGGCGAAGTGTTGCCAGTGCTCCGGACTGAATGGGTGTGCGGACCGTCGCGCGGGTCGGAGCCGCGTCCCAGTCTTGCGTCTGAGGACTGCAGCGCGCAGCCGTCGAGCAGGGCGACCAGCACGAGCGACAGATCACAGCCGGCGGACGTCCTCTTCGTCATGCGAATGGGGAAGAGATGGCCATGACACCTGGCGTGAGCAACGTGGGTGATTACTGAGACGGTGACCACCAGCTGAACTGGTCGTGCCACGGGATCTGGCCGTAGTAGGAAATGAACCCGAGATGGCTGATCTTGTTGTTCCAGGCGGCCAGTGGGTACAGCGGGTGCACGACCTCAACTGGTTTGCCTGTCGCGATGGGCATCAGCCACAGACCGTCGCCGCTCTCATATAAGAGGTCCTTCCCATTTGCTGACCAGGTCGGGAGCGCGGAGCCGTTGAGGTTCCCGACGCGTCTGGTCGTGCCGGTGCGCGAGTTCCAAACGTAGACGGCGTGCTCAGCGAGCCAGGCGTTGTTTGGCCATGCGCTGCTCTCGAGCACGGGCGCCTTCTCGTATGCAAGCAATGAGCCAGGCCGGGACGTTCCTATAGATGTCAAGGGGCTATCGGGTTATACATAATCCTGGCCTGGATCCTGGGATGCGGGTGGCGGCGCGTTCTGGTGGGTGCTGGGCGTTGGGGGTGCCTATCTGGGCGAGGTCGGCTTTGAGGGTGGTGTAGATCTCGCGGGCGATGTAGCGTTTCAGGCAGCGGATGATCTCGCGTTTGGACTTTCCCTCCTGGGTGCGCCGCTCGGCGTAGGCGCGGGTGCGTTGGCAGTAGCGCAGCCGGCAGACGGCGATCATGTGCAGCGCCCGGTTGGCGTCGCGGTCACCGCCGGGGTTCAGGCGGTGACGGGTAGTTTTGCCTGATGAGGCCGGGACGGGGCTGGTGCCCCGTAGCGCCGCGAACGATGCCTCGCTCGAGAGACGGTCGATGTTCTGGCCGGCGGTGATGAGCATCTGGCCGGCGTGGCCGGTGGAGATGCCAAGCAGCTTGACCGTGCGTGGCGCGGCAGTTTGCACGAGCGGCTCGAGCTGCCGGTCGAGCTCGGCGATCTCCTGATCGAGCGCCTGGATGCGGCGGGCTAGTGTCTTGAGCGCCAGCTTGGCTGCCTGGGACGGGTCGCGCAGCTCGCTGGTAGCGACCCGGAACCGGGCGCAGATGCTCGCTTTGCCGCGCAGCGACTTGCGGTTGGAGAGTTGCTCACGCAGCGGTGCTGGTGCGGTGATGATCAGGTCACGGATCTGTACCAGTGCGACGCTGCGGGCTTTCACGGCGCTGTCGCGCGCGACGCGGAGCGTGCGGATCGCCTCGACGATCCCGTCTGTCTGCTTCGGGATCGCATTCGCTTTCCCAGCCAGCAGTGTTCTGGCTGCCATCTCAGCATCGATCGCGTCGCTCTTGCCTACGCGCCGCCTGGAATGCGGGTGTGGCTGGTTGACCTCGCGAACCTCGACACCGTTCGCTCGTAGGTGGCGCACAAGCCCGGCCGCATACGACCCGGTTGACTCCACCGCGATCCGCTCGAGCCGCCCGAAGCTCTCAAGCCAGGCCAGCGCCTGGCTGTAGCCGCTGGTGCTGGCCGCAAACTGCTTGCTGGCAAGCAGCACACCGACGCTATCGGGCACGGCGTAGTGATGAACGTCGGCGTGCGCGTCGACACCACCGATCACCACCCGCGTCAGGTCTTGAGTCATGCTTTGCATCGTCGTCTCTCCTTCATCCGGCGGGACGGCCCGGTCGGGAAGGGCGGACAGAACCGGTCCGGCTCAGATCATCGCCAACGCCGGCCTGCGGAAGATCCGGCTCCACGACCTGCGCCACACCCACGCCAGCCTCGCGCTCAAGGCAGGTGTTCCCGTCAAGGTAATCTCAGAGCGGCTGGGGCACGAGTCCCCCGCGTTCACGCTCAAGCAGTACGCGCACGTGATCCCGGGGATGCAGGCCGAGGCCGCCGCGCAGGTCGCGGCGATGGTCGACCATCAGCGCCCGGCCGTATCGTGAGCGGCGATGCCGCTGATCACGACCCGACAGGTCGAACAGACCGAGGAGCGCCGGTGATGTCCGGGCGTACTCAGGCTGTCTACTACCGGGACGCAAACGGGAATGAGCCGGTCTGGCAGTTCGTGCGCGGACTCGCAGCCACCAGACCCAGCGCGGCGGACAAGATTCAGGGGCTCATTGACGAGCATCTCAACAATCAGCCGACGGATTCACCGCCTCCCGCCTTCCCGATCAGTTCCCAGGTTGATGGCGAACTTCGAGAACTGCGGGTCCGCTTCGGCCGCACCCGCTACCGCGTGCTCTACCGACGCTCTACTCAACTCGTTGTCCTGCTCCACGTCTTCGAGAAGAACACCGGCGCTATCCCGACAGCCGACATCGCGCTCGCGAAGACCCGGTTTGATGACTTCAAGGCACGGATGGACGCCAACCCGCGACGCCCTCCACGGGCCGCGGGAAGGGACGCACCATGAGCACCGCCCTTACCAACCTTGGTAAGCTAGCCCCATGAGCGAAGAGTGGATCAGCCCTGTCGGCGGCACGGTCACGGACCGCATCGCCGAACTGACGGCGACCAATCCGGAGTACCGGGCCGCGCGTGATGAATACGCGCGTATCCGCGAACTCCGTAAGACCAACCCGGTAGCCGCTCACCTTCGCGAGCGCCGGTTCGAACTCGGCCTAACGCAGCAGGAGGTCGCCACGGCCGCCGGCACGTCGCACTCCGCAATCTCCCGGCTTGAGAGCGGTACGCACACGCCCAGCCTCGCCACCTTGCAAAAGATCGCCGCCGTCCTGGATGAAGAACTGATCCTCTGCTTCCAGAGCACCGTTGACGGCGAGGTCGAGCGCGAGTTCGCCGCCGTCGCCTGAAAGCGATTCCTCTCTGGTCCGGCTGGGCCGTTCAGTCTGGGCATCAAAGACTGCCCGTTGGCGCGCGGTCGCGGATGAGCGCGCGCCAACGGGCAGTACCGCGACCGCAAGCTCCAAGCACACAAGTGATCCCGACGCGTACACCACGCTGTAAGGATCTGCCCTCCGGTCCGGATGAGAACCACCGGCGCCGCCGAGAGTCTCGTCAGCCTCGGGCGGAGCCGATCTGTTGGATGTGCGGCGCGTGCTTCAGCAGCCACGCGTTCATCTCAAAGTCCTCGTTGTGGAGCACCGACGTCGCCGGGGCGGTGATTTCCAGCGCGCGCAACGGTTGCTTGCGCTCGGGCCGGACCACGTACAGCCAGCCCTCAAACCCATGGCCGAGGTCCCAGGCGAAGTTCTTGAGCTTGCCTTCACGGGCCTCGACAGCCCAGGTGGCGCGGGCGGCGTGTCCCGTCGGCTTGCGCTCCAGGATCTCCAGGTCCGACAGCAGAAGTCCACGGCCCAGCAGATAACTGCCACCGGCCCGGGCGGCGCGTGCGCGCGGCCCACCCTCGTCCCAGGCGTCGAGCAGGAACTCACGAAATTCATCGTCGTGGATCTCGCTCATCGCGACGTCCGTCAGATCAACCACCGACACCGTGATCAGGCCGTGGCTGATCAGCTCGCTGAGGGTGATCAGTGAGGGCCGGCTCAGCGCAGCGGCCACCGGCTCGAGCGTCGGGTGCACGGGGTCACGTTCGGCTCTGTCGGCCCTCGGATCCGGTTTGATCGCGTGGACGCGCGCAAGCGCAGCCTCCAGGTCGTCGCCGTCCTGGTAGATCAAGACCGGTTCGCCGAGCTTGTCGATGCTCTCGAACAACACTTGCAGCGTCCGCCGCGGCTTCAACGCTTTGCGCAGCGGCGAGTTCCAGTCACGCCCGGCGACGAGCAGGTCCAGCATCTGCCGCGCCGTCTCGGGATCGCGAGAGCGGTCGTACTCGATGTCCAGGTCCACGTCGCCGACCTCAAGCGCCCCTCGCGACCAGGAGCCAAACGCATAGACGGCCGTAACGCACGCCGCAGCTCCCTCGCCGGCGCAGACGCGCTCCAACAACTCGACCACATGGGCCGTCGCTCGCTGGCGCGGAGTTCGCCCCGTCCGTCCCGGTGCGTTTGACATACGTTTGACAAACCCCTGAAACAAAGCGAGCCCCGGATCTCCGAGGCTCTGCTTTCCCCGAGATTTCCAGGGAGTTCGTGAGTAGCGGGGGCAGGATTCGAACCTGCGACCTTCGGGTTATGAGTTCGAGGGGAAGTACCAAAACTCCCATAAATACTGATGCCATGTAATGCCAAAACCGTAATTGGCATAGGCTTTTTTGGCGGATTTGTTACCCATTCTGTTACCCACGGATTCTGTTATCCATGGTGTTACCCATGGCCTAGAATGGCCTCATCGCCGTCTCCGTCCTCCCCACCGCGACGCTCCAGATCCGCGAGCACAAAGGCAGCTTCTTCTACGACGCGGTCTTCCGTTATGACGGCCGTCAGGTGCGTCGCCGTGTCGGGCGTGCGTGGGTCAAGCCGGACAGCTCTGGCGGCTACATCGCCCGCGGCGCGAAGGGCAAGCCCGATACCCATCTGACCGAGGGCCAGGCGCACATCAGGGCAGCCGAGATTGTTGAGAGGTTCGTCTCCGGGGAGGAGGCGCGCGAGCGCCGGGAGAAGGAGCGCAAGCTCCACGGTCCAACCTTCCGCGAGGTCGCGCACTCGTATCTGCGGTGGCTCGAGCAGGTCAAGGACGCGACGCCTGCGACGCTGCGCGGCTACCGCTCGGATCTTGCTGAGCCGGGCGTCCCGTTCTCCCGAGGGCGTGGCGGTCCGGGCGTAACGGCTGGTCACATCATGAAGGCGCTCGGGAACCGTCCGGCGGCCGAGATCTCGACGTTGGAGATCAACGATCTGCTCAGCGCCATCGCGGAGACGGGCGTGTCAGCCAAGACGGTGACGCGATACCGCCAGATCCTCTCGGCCGTGTTCAACTACGGCATGAAGGAGGGCAACGGGTTCGACCTTCCACGCAACCCCGTCAGAGCTGCCCACCGCCGGACGCTGCCCCCACGCAAGCCGCTCGCCTATTACAAGGCGGCGGACGTCGAGGCGATCGCGACCGCCCTTCAGTCAGGCGCGTGGCGGGGGCGCCCCCCACGGTCTGTGTGGGACATCGAGAGCGACAGACGCGACGCCGAGATGATCCGCATCGCCGCATACACCGGCCTGCGGCTGGGAGAACTGCGGGAGCTGCGGTGGCGAGACATCGACTGGAACCGTTCTGCACTCGTTGTGAGCCGTAGCCTGTCGGCCGGTGTTGAGCGTGCGGGCACCAAGAGCCGCCGCAACCGCGACTTCGGGCTGCCCCAGCAAGCGGCCGATGCACTCCGGCGACTCTCCGAACGCGAGCACTTCACATCCGCGGGAGACCTGGTGTTCTGCAACGCGATCGGACGGCGGATCGACGACTCGGCGCTACGCGAGCGCTACAAGAAAGCCGTCGCCGCCGCCGGCCTGGACCCGCTTCGCGTGCATGACCTCCGCCACAGCTTCGGGTCTCTCCTTGCTGCCGGCAACGTGAACCTGGTCGATATCCAGCAGGCGATGGGCCACGCGCAGATCCAGACGACGATGATCTACCTGCACGCCAAGGACGCCAAGCAGCAGGCGGACCTGTTCACCAAGGCGCTCGACGCCTCGAGTTGAGCAGTCGACGACCACCTACGCCGCCGCACCCGGCCATATCGTCGCCTATCCATGTCGCTTGAGTCTGCCCTCACGGACCGCTACGCCCTGTGGCATCAGGTGCTGTGCGACCTCTTTGGTTACGAGGCAGCCACGCCGACCCGCCCGCCGCGAACACGGAACGAGCTTGCCTTCCGCGCAGTCCGGCCCGCTCGCGGACGGATCCAGCCGGTTGGGGTGGACATCCGCGAGACGTGGCTCCCAGGCGCCGATCCCGACCTCGGAATCACACTCCACGACTGCTTCCTCTTCTCAGCGAGCTGGCACGCCCAGGTTGCACCAGACGCAGGACCGACCGGCGCCGAGCGCCTGGACGTAGAACGAGACAAGCCGGCGGAGCTGGTTGTTCATCGGCATCCGTTGGGAGAACCGAATGACGTCCGCCAACCAGCCGCGCCACTGAGACACCCTCAGGCATGGGTGACCGCGGTTGAGGAAGCCATCGCCGCGTACTACGGGTACTGACACGACTTAGACGACAGACACGACTAACACGACAGTTCTCTGGTAGGCTGTGCTCATGTCAGAACGGGCTTACTTCACGGTCAAGGAAGCGGCAGCCGCACTCGATATCACCGACGACGGCGTCCGCAAGCTCATCACACGCGGCAAGCTGCCGGCCATCAGACGCAGCGAGCGCAACATCCTGATCCCCGGGCCGGCCTTCGACGCATACGTCCGGCGACTCAACGGACAGACCACCCCCGCCCCGGAGCGCCTCCGCACGCAGGACGACTTGGAGACCCGCTTGGCCCAGTTCGAACGCGACGCTGGCAAGACGCCTCAACAGTGGCTAACCGACTGGACCACATCCGAGCCGGAGCTCGACACCGCCAAGAACATGGCGTTCACCGTCTCCGCCGCCGGCCTGGTCGCCGAACAACACGCGGCCGCATCTGCGTCTCCGGGCACCGCGAGCGGAATCATCACAGCGGAAGACCGTCGCCTCCTCGGTGCCGCGACGAGTGGGTCAAAAAGCTGACATGAGCGAACCTCCCTGGACATCAGCCGATCCGCCGCCCGGCGATTTCGACACCGGGCTCGAGTCTGCCGACCCAAGCCAGTTCGTGCGGCTTGCGCCGAACCCTGACGCGAAGTCACGCTTCATCATCGACATCGACGCACCGGACTTCGAACGTCTCCAACGCATCGCCATGAGGCGTAGAGAAGCTCCGCGCGAGGTGGTCGCAGCGCTAATCCAAGCGGCCGATCGGCCGGGCGCATCGACCACCATGACCTGGCAATGATCGATCCGAGTGTAAGTAAAGGGTGACCCCGAATGCCGAACACAACACCTTGGCGTGAGGTCCGCGCCCGCCGCCCGATCAACGAACAGGCGGCACACCGTGAGACCCTGAAGATCACGCTTGCCGTTCTGGGCGAGCGCTACGGTGCTACGCAGATGGATAGCGCTGATCTGGTTGGCACCATCCTGTCAAACGTCTCCGAGCGCGAGACCAGCGACCTCAGGCTCTCAACGATCGCCAGGTACATCCACGTACTCGATGGCCGGCTCGAGCTCAAGGCGATATTTGGTGACACAGAGTACGTGCTCCTGCACGACGTTTCCGACGTCGCGGCGTAGGCGTCGCATAGCTCCGCCCGTCTCATGCCGATGACAGGCGGCCTCCCCAGATCCGTCGGGCCGCTCATGCATATCCAGCGGGTGAGCATGACGATGACGCAGCACGACGAGGGCGAGCACGAGACCCGCAACTGGACGCCGAAGTTCGTCTCGGAGTTTCGAGCCGTCCTGGCCACATTCGACGGCTTCGATGCGATCTTTGGATTGTTTCTCTGGTTCTCGACGTTCCTCGCGCTTGTGTCCTGGGCCTCAATGATTGTTCGAGCACTTCGCGGCGAAAACGTGAAACAGGGGTGCAAAGAGGACATCACAGCCGCTCTAGCGATCGCGGCTTGGTCGATGGCATCGGCCAGCCATTTCCGTGCCGCCGCCATATCAACTGAATCCGTCGCTGAGATGCGTAGCACCGTCTACAAGATGAACGTCGCGTTCATTGAGCGAGATGAACGTGCAACCAAACGCGATGACCGGATCGCAAGGCTCACGCGCGCCATGCTGTGGATCGCCGGCGTGACGCTCGCTGTCTCGATCATCGCGCTCGTCGGTTCGCTCGTCCGGCACTGAACCCGGGCGTGACAGCGTCATGGGCGACAACGCAGTCTCAGTCTCACCCCACCAGTCCTAGCTGTGGAGCTACCAGAGCCTCCGCTGTCGCCTTGCGGGAGCTATTGTCAAATCTTGTGGATGCTTGCGTGGTCAAGTGTTAGGCGGCGACCTTCTCGTCCTGCGTCGTGGTGTCGTCCTCGGTGACCTTGATGCCGTCCTTGAACTTCACGCCCGCGAGCACGTCAGCGACGAGCTCGCGGCCATTGATGCGCCGCCAGCGTTGCTGTGCGGCATCGAGGAGTTTGTAGGCCATCGCGAGCGCGGCCTTCTTTGAGCCTGAGCCTTTGGTGACCTTGGTGCGGAGCTTGACGGTCGCGAAGCTTGACTCGATCGGGTTTGTCGTCCGCAAGTGCCGCCAGTGCTCGGCGGGGAAGTCGTAGAACGCGGTCAGCTGCTCCCAGTCTTTGTCGAGCTTGGCGACCGCTTTGGGGTACTTCGCGTCGAACTCGGAGCGGAAGCGCTCCAGCGCCTTTGAAGCGTCCGCCCGTGAGGGCGCCTCTGCCATCTCGTGCAGCAGGCTCTTGGCGCGTGGTTGCAGCCTTTTCGGCAGCGCGTCAAGCACATTCGCGGTTTTGTGAACCCAGCAACGCTGCTCGCGGGCGCCGGGGAACACGGTCCGCAGCGCCGCCCACGCGCCCAGGGCGCCGTCCCCGGTCACGAGCTTCGGGGCGTTCAGGCCGCGGTCGCGCAGATCACGCAACACCTGGCTCCAGGACTCCTCTGACTCCCGGTAGCCGTCCTCGACCGCCAAGAGCTCCTTGACCCCATCCTCACGCACACCGATCACAACCAGCAGACACAGCTTCGGGTCCTCACCGAGCCGCACACCGACGTTCACACCGTCGACGAACAGGTACGCGTAGCGGGCAAAGCGCAGCTCCCGCTTACGAAAAGCCTCATGCTCGGCCCGCCAGGACTCCGTCAGGCGCTGGATCGAGGAAGGCGACAGTCCTGAGGCGTCCTCGCCGAGCAGATCCCGCAGGCGCCGGCCTGAAGTCGCCGGTCGACAGCCCGTGCAGATACAGCACCGGCAGCACCTCAGTCACCTTCGGTGAACGGCGCGCATACGCCGGCAGGATCCTTGAGCTAAACCGCTTACGCTCCCCGGTCTCCTCATCCACGCGCTTGTCGTTGACCCTGGGCGCCCGGACAGGGACGGTTCCCGCGCCGATCGTCAGCTTCCGCTCCCGCGCTTTCCCGTTACGAACCACCAGCCGCCTGCCGTCCTCGCCGATCTCCTCCTCCAAACAGGCGACATCCTCCTCGAAACAGGCGACATACTCATCAGCCTCAGCCCTGAGCGCCGCCGCGATCATCCGCCGAGCACCCTCCCGCGCGAGCTCATCCAGCCAGAACCGGCCCTCGATCCGCTCCCCCACCGGGAGCGTGCCAACATCCACCATGGCGTGCCTTCCTCTCTCGCCCGTTACGAGCGAATCGGTTTTGATCAACCGGGAAGGTACGCCGCCTTCCTGAACACGCGCATCCACAACTTTCGGGTATAGCTCCCGCGTTGGGATACCGCTTTGCGTTGCCGAGATCCAACGACGCTGCCCCAGCGGAGCTCTCTCACAAACGCTGATCTCCTCACGTTAGCCGCGGGCTACGCGCGCGGCACCGAGTCGGCGGCCCAACCAGTGGTCCTGTCGCTCAACTGTCGTCGGCTAGCTTCGGCGCGGTTCGCATCCACGCGTTCACGCGCTGGCGGTTGCGTTCAAGCCGTACGGCGATCTGTGCGACCGTCGCGACCCGGCTGGCTCTCATCGCCCTCGCGTGCGCGTAAAGCTCGCCACGCACCACCTCAAGCTCACCGGCAAGCGCGCGCTCACGTTCAGAGAGGTGCACGAGCGTGTCCCACGCGGCTAGCACCGGATCGTCCTCCAGACGCAGCTGCTCGCCATACCCGCTACCACCTACCACACCAATCACTGTAGCGGGGGGCTACACACGCGGTGCAGGCACCGGCCGCCGGTCATCCAGGTGACGGTCACACACCCAGTCCGTGATCTTGTAGCCGGGGGCTACAAGATCACGTCGCTTGCCGTCAAACACCACGAAAACACACGCCAGATGACTGGCTGACATACCCCGGATCATGTTGATCCAACTGTGCAAGCGCGAGACGAGGCCCCTGGGCCGAGGAGGGGGCTTAGGACCGAGCGGCCCGGATGGGCCGCGGGAAGCGCCGTTAGCGGGCCGCGGAACCTGGGGTGGCGTGGTGGCAGGACCGGTGAGCGAGCGGTGGTTACCGGTAGGCGTTGGGCGTAGACCCGGCGACAGAGCGGCCTGGTAGCCGGGTGCAGTGCCCCGGCCAGCTGGCGGGTTGGTAGAGCGAGGGCTGCCAGCTCGAGGCCCGGATGGGTTCGCTCGAGGTCCAATCTCCCCGGGATCGGTCCGCCATGGGGATAAGATCGTGATGATGATCGAGTTGTTTTCCAGAGACGATCTGACGGTTCAGCAGAACGCGCTGCTGGGGTTCATGCGCTACGTCAGCGAGGACCGCTGGGCGACCGTCTGGGACCGCGATCTCGAGTATGCGCTACTTGACCCCCGCTACAAGCGCGACCTAGAAACGTACCGGTGGCTGGTTGAGCAGGCCGGCGGGTGGTTCACCTACGACGGCGCCACAAGGTTCGTGCCCGGCGCCTTCGATGAGCTCGCCGCCGGGTACAAGCCCCCATCCAAACCAGAGCCCCGCTACGACGCGGACGGCTGCTGAACTGGGCAGAGATGCTCGACTGGTAGACCGCGTGCACGAACCCCTGAGCTTCCCGATCGTGAGTCCTGGTTCCGGTCCTTGTTCGTGATCCGCTCCCGCCAGAGCTCGTCGCGTTTCTCGAGCGGCGCGAAGCGACGGGCAACGGGCGCTTTGACGAGGTTTGGGAAGGCATCCTTCACATACGCCCCCCGCGGCCGACCGGTCACTCCGCGCTCAAGGTCGCTCTCGCGATCGCGCTCGCGCCGGCAGCGCACCGGCGCGGCCTTGAGTATCTCGACGCGTTCAACCTCGGCCAGCCCAATAACTTCCGTGTCCCCGATGGCGGGATCCTCAACCCCGGGCCCGGTGACGCGCTGTACCTACGGACCGCGCAGGTCGTGATCGAGGTCCTCTCCCCCGGGGATGAGACCCACGCAAAGCTCGACTTCTACGCCACCCACAGCGTCAACGAGCTGATCATCGCCGACCCGGACACGCGGCGCCTGGACTGGTACGCGCTGAACACCGACACATACGAGCCGACCGAGCAGAGCCGGGTGCTCGACCTGCAGGCCAGGACGGTCGCGGCCGCGATCAACTGGCCCCCGTAGCCCTGTCTCGCGCGCACATGTCCAGCTACCCTCCGAGACGTGCCCGACCGTTATCGAGTCACGCGGCTTTACCGGCTCAAACGCCGCTACCGCGCATTCCGGCACGGCCCTATCGTCCTCGGCCGTCAGTACGACATCACCGAGGCGACAGGCATCGACCGGGCCCTACTGCGGAAAAGCATGCTCATGACCGGCGAGGAGCGTCTCATCGAGTGCCAGCGGCTCTCACAGACCGCCCAGCTACTCGCCCAAGCAGGCAGACAAGCACGGCTGGACGCGTGCGCGGCTGACACCGACGATCCCCGGTAGCCAGCAGCAGCCGCAGTGCTCGATCCGGTTCTGAGACAGCCCCGAAAGAGCGGATCAACGAACAGGCGTCGAGCGTTTCCCGCAAACACAAGAACGCTCGCGAAAGCCCCCGAAGGCTTTCCGTCCGCGCGGGCTGCTTTTCTTTATCGTCCACAAATGGCATGCTCTGGCTCCATCTCCCAGGTTCTGCGCAAGGCGATCACCAGGCTCCCGAAGCGGCGCCCCGAGAGACGCCAACAGCTACCCGAGCTGCCTCCAACACCCGAGCCTGAGGTTTTCCTGGCGCTCGAGCGGGTCGTGTGCGGCGAAATCACCGCCGAGCCAGACATGCCGCGTCAGGCGCCGCGGCCGAAGGTGCGAGCACGCAAGGACTGGGCTCGTGGAACCTGCTGGGACCTCGAGGACCAGATCCAGGAGCGGCTCATGTTCATCGGCGTCCCGGGACAGTTCGCAGCGTGCATCCCGCGCGACTGGGAGGCGCTGATGAAGCGCGCCCGAACACCCGAGCAACGGCAGCTCTGCCGCCAGGGCGCCGCCACCAGAGCCCGGAAAGAGCTTGCTTGCCGCAGTCGCGGGTGGCGCGGGGAGCGCCGAGCCTTCCGCGAAATCGTGCGACCAATCCGCGAAGACACGCTGCTAGACGGCTTCGCCGCTATACAGCCTGCCAACACAGGCGCCGACAGCCTGCCCGAGCTTGAGCTTGGTCAGCTGCGAGCCATGCCCCCGCCCGGACCACCGCCGGCAAGACGCGTGACCAGAACCCGCACCCAGTCGATGCGCCGTGGTGGTCACGGTGCCCGGCCGCGTTCTGGCACGCACGCCCGCTCGATCCCGACGCCGGCGTAACGGAACCTCCACCACCGCCCGGCGCCCACCAGCCGCCGAGTGCCATCTCCAATGCCGTGGCCCACCGCAGGGCGAAGACCACTGCACAGCAGCGGTCATCCCTGCCCCAGACCAACGACATTGGAGAAACCAAACCGTGGCCATTTTTGATGAAGGCATGCAGCGGCAGGGCCCAGCCCGTCGCCCCTTCCGTACACCAGAAGAAGTTGCAGAGCTCCTCCGCGTGATGCGCGAGGTTCACGACATTCGGCTCACCGCGGATGACGTGATGACATCAGCGGACGTCTCCGAGCTCATCAAAGAACCGATTCACACCGTGGAGGCATGGGCTCGAGCAGGACTGATCCCGGGACACAAGATCGGCAAGCGTTGGAAGTTCATCCGCTCAGAGATCGAGCACTGGTTGCTGTCTTCCCCAGGCGGCCCGATGCGAGACGCAGCCCGATGCCAAGCGAACTCGTCCCCCGGCCGAAGCCGTCAGGACTCCAGCGGCAGGGATCCTTCTCCTCCCGACCCGACATGCGACCGAGTTAGGACTGCTTAATACATCATTAATGATGGTTTTCGCAGCGGTTCCAGCACGAGATACTGCAGTTACTACCCTAACGGATGTAGAATGCGATACAGCTGTGCGAACTCCGCCTCTTCTTCGCCTGGCTCACGTTGCTGAAGACCAGTGGGGGCTGGTCACGCGCCAGCAGGCGCAGACTGCTGGGGTTCCTCGTGCCACGTTCGAACGGCTCGTTGCCGCAACATCGCTTGAACGCGTCGATACAGGGGTCTACCGGCTCGCCGGCGCCCCGGTGCCCGACCATGTGGAGCTCAGGGCAGCCTGGCTGCATCTGGCACCTGATGTGCAGCGCTGGCGGCGCACGATCGATCAAGGCGTCGTTTCGCACCGTTCGGCCGCTTCGGTGTATGGCGTAGGTGATCTGCCCGCCGACCGGCACGAGTTCACCGTCCCCAGACGACGGCAGTCGCGCAAGCCTGGCGTACGGTTTCACGTCCGACGGGAAGGACCCGGCAGGTGGATCGAGATGGGCGGGCTCCCGGTCACCCGCCCCTCAGAGATAGCCGCCGATCTCCTGCTCGACAGCGAAGACCCCGAGGCAGTCGCACAGATCATCACGGCCTCGATCGAGAAGGTCTACGACTACCCGGCGACGTTCGCCAGGTCGCTCGCCCCGTCGGCGGCACGCTTCGGGCTGCGTCGCCACGACGGCCTCGCGCTGCTCGCATGGCTCCTAGACCTCGTACACCATCCAGATAGCGGACGTTGGCTACAGGAGGCCCGCAACAGCCTCATACCCCAAGCATCCAGGCGCGATCCCGATCCGGGTGGCTGGGAGGAAACACAAAGCGCGGTTGGTGATCACCGGTGACCAGCCGCCATTACAGGTCGCCGGCGGCGTTCCGTGCAGCGCTCACCTCAAGGCTTCAGAACCTCGCTAAGACAAGCCCCTGGAACCTGCCTCAGCTGCAGCGCCAGTTCGCGTACGACCGCCTGCTTGCGCGCCTGTACCTCAACGACCAGGACTGGATCCTCAAGGGCGCAACCGCGCTGCTCGCACGCGAGATCGGCGTTCGCGGGAGCCTCGACATAGATGTTCACCGCAACAGAGCACGCGAGCAAGCCCTAGCCGACCTCCGGGCCGCCGCCGCCGCGGATATTGGTGACTGGTTTCGCTTCGAGCTCGGCAACACGCAGATCATCGAGTCCGGGACCGAGGGCGCACGCGTCCCGGTCATTGCGCACCTCGGTACCGCGCAGTGGGCGCGATTTCATGTGGACCTGGTCGGCTCTGACGTCAAGATGACCGGCGACCCTGACGACGTTCCCGCCCTGGCGCGCATTGCCATCCCCGATATCGAGCAGCAGGGCTACCGCGCGTATCCGCTTGTCGACCACGTCGCCGACAAGATCGCCGCGATCCTTCAGCGCTACGGAACACGGGAGGCACCATCAACCCGCTTCCGCGACCTGGTCGACCTCGTAGCGATCGTCACCTCCGCGTCGATCCCTGCAGCCGAACAGCTCACCGCCCTGCACTCTGAGCTTGAACGCCGCGCGATCCAGCCACCGACACGCTTCGACGTTGAGGACCGAGCCCTGTGGACGCCCGGCTATGCGGCCACCGCAACCAAGTCCCTACTGCCGATCGCACACAACCTCGACGAGGCCCTGGGGATCGTGAGACCGTTCGCCGAGCCGCTGTTCGGCGGCACCGCTGCCGGCAGATGGAACCCGGCCTCCGCCGTCTGGGAGGACTGACGGCTGCGTCGCTGTGCGATGGGAGTACGCGGCTGGAGTACGCGCCCTTGCTCCTCGTCAGCGAGCTGTCCTGAAGTCCAGCCCATGCAGGACGTTCGTCAGCTTCTGGCCTAGGACTTGCCCAGCTGACTTTCGGGCTATTCGCCCGCGGCGAGACAGGGCGCACCGGTGTGGCTCTTCGCCGACCGCTGGGCTCATACGCTGCGTTGGGGCTTGGTGCTTTGCCAATGCCCCCGCCGCAGTTCGCGTCTATCTGATGGTGGCGTTCTTGCTCTTGGCACCTACAGGCCGAGCTGCCAACGAATGCTATGGCGGTTCACGTCGCCGAACGTTTCAAAGCGGTTATCCCGTGGTGGGAGACTGTCAGTGGGACTGAGTGCTACGTGGCTCAGTTGCTCTACTGGTGTCGTTTCCATGACGCGATTGAGTAGCGCGAGTACTCGCGGGAACAGCTCCTCGATGAGCTGCCCGGGCTCAAAGTGCAGGCTTCCCGGTATCAACGATTCGACGCCCCACATCGCGCCGCCGCCTAGCGCGTCGATCGCCGTCATGAGTTCGCCCGTATCCGCACTTGGTAGTCCTACGAGCGTTCGCTCGCGGTGATGCGCGGCTCCAACGGCGAGTGGTTGCAGCGCCTCACCGTGGATCGCGTTCCTGAGGAGTCGGAGGATCGTAAGCACGTTCCACTGGTCGGTGTCTGTGATGAACAGGTCAGCAAGCTCCGACGAGTGATCCGCTACCTCGCGCAGCCATCGTCGCCGTCGTTGCCAGCCGCTGTTGTGTGGCTCGCTCGCGAGACGCAGGGTCGTGTGCGCCACGCGCGCCGTTCCGTCGACGGCACCCATCAGGAGCAACAGCACGACGTCCATCGCCGCGAGTGCCTCCTCAGCCGTGTCGTTGTCAGGTGGTTTATTCAATGCGACGTGCAAGTCGTCGCGCGCCTGGATCGCGCGCTGAGTGCGTTGCAGGACAGACTGTGCGACGAAGACGAGACGCTCGTCGCCCCCACCGTGTGAATGCTGCAGACAGGCTGTGAACCATCGCCAAGCCGCCGGCAGGAGCTCTCGCGTGCCCACCCAGTAGAACAGACCGCGATTCATCGTCGACGTGCCCCGGCCGTCGGCTCCTCGCCAGGTCACGTAGCGACCTTGGGCCCGCAGGTAGAGCCCGATGATTGCGAGCGCGTCGTCGACGCCGACCAGCGTGACACCACCGCCCATGCCCCACCGCTTCTCGTAGAGGTACGGCCGTGTGGTGATGAAGAGGTCGGCACCAATCGCAGCTGCAACCTGCAAGGCGACGGCGTCGTTCCTCCTGCGGTGAGCTGCGTCACTCGGGGGCAAGTCGGTGTAAGCGCTGGTTGTTGAGTCGGCCGCAGCGATCTCGGCGAGGTTGCCGGATATTGCGGTGTCGCTGATGAGCCCTGGCTTTGCTGTCCGTACTCCTCGTATGCCGGTGCCAGCGTCGGCCTCGAGCACCACCCAACCAGGCACGTAACTGCCCATGTGCTCATCGTTCTGTCTGACGATGTAGTTGGACGGACCGGCGTCGGCATATTGAAAGCAATCGATCAGCTCGATCGAGAGCAGCCCCGCCAACAACGCGTCCTTCCCCCAGCTAAAGAGATCTGCGTTTGACAGGACGTCTTCGTCGAGCAGGATCGTCAGCCGGCGATAGCGCGCACGGCCGGCAAATAGAGCCCCGCGCTCCTTATCAGTCGGCTCAGGCCATGCAGGAAAGGTGGGGCGCGATCCTTGCTCGACCTTCAGTCGCCGTAATGTCATTGGTCTGTCCTCTTACGGGCCAACGAGAGTTTTTCGGTGATTCTGCCTTATTCGCTTCTAGACTGAATAAGCACATATGAACGAAAAACCCGCCCAGTCGATACTCGGCCGCGCACTCGACGGCTTAGCAGTCGTCGAGCCTATCGGCGACGACGCACTAACGCCGACGGAACGGTTCGTGTTGCGAACGCCAACCACTTCGTATGAGGTGCGAGCGCTGTGGGCGGGAGCGGGCTGGCCGGCGGACGTTCGCCGCGTGACCGGATCGTTCGAGGAAGATTGGCCGCCAGACCTGGTGCTGGTCGCTCGTCATCTCTCGCCAGGTTCAATCGAGTTTCTCGATCAGCTAGGCGCCAACTGGGCCGACGGCAGCGGTGCTGCCCACATCGTCGGTGACGGCATTCTCGTGGCTCGAGACTCCGTTCAGACGCAGCCTGACACGACCGGCGGCGAATTCTCTTGGTCGCCGTCGGCTCTATCGATCGCCGAGACGGTGCTGAGCCGGGGCTGGAGCTCCGGGATTGGCACGACGGAGCTGGCTGAGTTGACAAGCTGGTCGCCACCGCAGGTCTCTCAGGTACTGCAGGCATTCGATGCCGAAGGGTGGACGGCGAAATGGGGGCCACAGCGAGGTCCCAAATCCCGCCGCGAGCTCGCAGACATCCACGGCCTACTCGACGCGTGGGCGAAAGAGGTCGCCTCGGAGCGACAACGCCGCCGCCTGGCCGAGCGAATCTTCACCGACCCAATCGAGTTCTTGCGCCTGGAGCTCGGACCGGTTTTGGACCGTCACGTCAAATGGGCTGTCACTGGGTGGGCGGCCGCCGAGCAACTCGCGCCGTTCACGACGGCGGTCCCCTCGTTGCAGATCTACGTTCCCGACTCGCAGTTCACGGGTGCCCTCACACAGGCGCTGGCCGACGCTTCGGTTTCGGAGGTCTCCGAGGGCGGGCGGATCGAGTTCCGAAGCGGTGGGACCATGATGTTCGATCTTGTGACACGGGTCGAGGAGCTGCCGATCGTGAGCTCAGCCCGCGTGTTCGCGGACTTGCGCGCGCTGGGCGGGCGCGGCGAAGAAGCTGCTGCTCATCTGCGAGACGAGGTCATCGTCCCCCAGCACCGCGCGACCAGCCGGCGTAGACCCTCGAGTGATCTCGTCGATCTGGACGGTGCCGGTCGGCGAAAACTTCGGGAGCGGGTCGAGCACGAATTCGGCTTGGCACCGACCGTGTACTCAGCCGGCGCATGGTCGGTCGCATACACGGCCATTGGCTCGTCGCTTTCGCTTACCGAGCTGAAGACCGCCTTGACCCAGTCACAAGGCCGCGAGACTGGGTGGCCTGCCTGGTGGGTCCCGACCCGAGACGACATACGCCCGGAGCCGCGCGAAGACGGCATCGAGTGCTGGATAAAGGACAACGCCCTGACCGAAGCTGGGCACGCCGACTTCTGGCGGGCCGAGCCGGGGGTTCGGATGTTTCTGCTCCGTGGGTATCAGGAGGACGAGATCACGGGTGAGCCAGGCTCGATCCTAGACCTCACTCTTCCGATCTGGCGTGTCGGTGAGTGCCTCCTTCATGCCTCCCGCATGGCTCGCTACGTATCTGCGCCGAGGATTAGATTCCTCGTGCACTGGACCGGTCTAGACGGCCGAGAGCTGAGATCGATCACGTCGCCCAAGCACTTCATGCCGCCGGGGCGGATCGCACATCAGGATGAGATTTCGACCTATGTGCAGGCGACCCCCGAGGAGATCGAGGACCGCCTGCCGCCGCTCGTCGAAGCGCTGGTCTCGCCGCTCTTCGAGCTCTTCGACTTCTTCGCTCCGCCGCTGTCGCTCTACACCTCCGAGCTCGCGTTCATGCGAGACCGGGCCCTCTGAGGCGAACAAGCATCGTGTCCGCTGATCTCGAGGAGGACAGATCCCCGGCGGGACGAGCACGTGCCGAGAAGGCACTCGTCACGCTCGTGCATCGCCTCGACAATGAGGACATCCCGCTGATCGTCCTCGGTGGCTTGCTGCCCGAGGTCCTGACCGAAGGTCACGAAGCCGGCCCCACACACCTCGGCACGACGGATGTCGACATGCTTGTCGCCGCCCATCTCGACTCACGCGTTGAAATGGTCGAACTCGAGCGAGCGTTGACCGCAACGGGCTTCAAGCCCATACCTGGGCAAGGCGGCTGGCGATGGCGCGGAACCATCGACGGAATCGCGATGAAACTCGAGTTCCTCTGTGACCTCGAGACCGAGCGAACCGAAGCGCTGATCCCGCTTGCTGGCTGCGCAACCCTGCGAGCGATGAACCTCCGCGGCACCGGCTATGTCACGCAAGACTGGGTGTGGCGAGAGCTCACGGCCGAGCTGGAAGCTCACGGTCAGGTCCGGGTCAGGGCCCGGTTCGCGGGTCTCGAGGGATACCTCCTGTCGAAATCGGTCGCAGCCCGACAACGAGGCGCAGAAAAGGACTACTACGACCTGGTCTTCGTGCTCCTCTACAACCGCGCTGGCGGCCCATCGGAGGCTGCCAATCAGCTCGGATCGGGTGATCTCGCGGCGCACATTGAACCGCTCCGATCGACCTTTCAAGAGATCCGCGCGCGGTTCTTCGGCACGTCCAGCCAGGGCCCAGCCGGGTTCGCATCGCAGAGTCTGCTTGTCGATCCCAGCATGCTCGAGCCGCAGCTCCGAGCGACGGCCGTTGCGGCCGTCGCTCAGTTCATTGATGCGCTGCTGAGTTAAGGCTTCCCGTCCGCCGCTGTGGCTGGCAAGTGCAGCTAAACAAGTCGTCCCGCTCGCAACGGCTCCCGCATAGCTGCCAAAGCATCCGTTACCGCGGGCGGAATCGCGAGAACTATTCCGCTGCCGAACGCGGTAGCCAGGCCCCGACCGAACCGGTCCGCAGCAGTTGCGGCGGATCGGAGCGCGTCCGGGGTCCAGTCGGTTGCGGTCTCGAGATGAGATGTCGCGCGCATCGCGAGCTGAATCTGTGCGAGGGTTTCGATGACCCGCTCGCGCCGTACCGGCAGGCGACGCAGTGAGGGTTCGGCTCGCGACTTCAGCGCCTCTTGCCACTCACCAAGCACACGATCCAACATCGCTGTGCCCTGGAGGTTGTCGATCGGGATCCAGTTATCGGGTTGCTCGCAGAGCTCTAGCTCCTCGATCTGTCGCATTCCACTGATCGCCCAGTACTTCATGGCGTGGTTCGCTAGCTGCACGAGGTCGCGCGAGTCCTTCGATAGCGAGCTGCGGTCCTGGAAGGAGTCCGCGCTGCGACTGCGGAGCACAGCCTCGGCCGCGCCGGCCCTGCCGCTACGCCGAAGGTCCTCGACCACGGCGGCGACGAACTGGTATTCGACGGGTATCTGTCGCATTGCTTGGCCCGCTCGCACTGCCTGTAGTGCCTGCATGTATGAGATCCCACGCTGCTTCTGAAGCGCACGCGCGAGGCGCTGCTCATTGCGGTTACTGCTCTTGTGATCAGCCATTTTGGTCTCCTCTTCCGCAGCGTCCCAAGCCCACCGCGCGAGGTGACATCCGCAAGTCGTCATTGACGCTTTCCGGTTGGCGGGACGTGAGTGCTTGGGACTCAGCCCCTACGGAGCGCCCTAGCGGGAGCGCAATCCGAATGGTATCCCGCTGGCGGACCGACCGAAAGGGGTCTGCTGACGCTCTCGCTAGGGCGCTCGTCAACGCGGCGGTCAAACGGCGAGTCGGTGCGGGAGCTCGCGGAAAGTCCAAATCGGCACATCGACGTTCGCTAGGTGCGCGCCTACTAGCGGGCTGTCGATGATCGTCGCCGACGCGACCGACCAGTCCCTGCAATCGACCTCGAGATGCTCCGAAAGCTCGTCGAGATGCGACAGCACCCACTGCAGACGTTCACGTTGATGGGGCTGGCTCTCCTCGAGCTTCTCAGCGTCACGCAGCATCGAGTCCGCGATCAGGCCCGGCGCCAGCCGCTTTGTCTCAAGCAGCCAGACGTGCCGGTACCCCTGGTGCCAGGCAAGGACATCGATGTCGCCGATCTGGTCCGGGCCGGTAGGCCCCTCGCGCTGTAGCCAGACCCCGGCAATCTTCCTGACCCGCGGGCATGCCTGCCAACCAGCTTCCCTGACTCTCTGGATCACGGCCTGCTCGAATTCGTTGTCGAGCTGCTGGGACACCTTCATCACGGCCTTCGCGAGCGTTCCTTGGCAACGGAGACGCCCTGCTTCGATGAGCTTGTACAGATTCCGGCTGGCGATGAGGACGTGCGTGCTTGACCAGGCCAGCCGGCCGTCGCCTAGGTCGACGAGCGGCCGACGCAGGTACGAACGCTCGCGGTTTGAGCGCCATGGCCGATTGTCGCCGTGGATGGCGCTGTACTCGGCCGGGCCGAGTGTGGCGAGATCGACGGCAGCATGGACGCGGGAGCGGGCGATCTTCGTCATCTCAACCAGCGTGGTCACGAGCTCGGCAACCCCTGAGACCCCGACGTTGTTGTCCTGGCGCTCGGCGAGCTGACTGAGTGCCTTGAAAAGCCGGAGAAGCTCTTCGAATCGAACGTGCTGGTGATCGAGGAAAGCATCGTCCAGTCCTTGCCAGACCAGCTCGTGAAGTTCAATCGGTTCGTCAACCGCCATCTCGGTCGGCTCTCGGGGATCGGCGCTCCACCAATCGTGGTACTCCTGGTACATCAGTTCCGGCGCCGCCTCCTCCACCTGCGCGAGAAACAGTTCCGTAGCAGCAGGTAGATCTCCGTCCACAATCGCCTCGACCCCGACGCTAGGCCCGACCAGAATCCGCGCGTCCGCTCTGCCGCTCAACAAAAACTCCGAGACGCCGCCGAGCCTCACCTGCAATTCGGCTGCGGCACGCAGCCAGCCTGCCTCACGTAGCCCGAGCTTCCGATCCCCCTGTGGCCGGCTCGCCGCAGCACGTTCGATCAACGCGCGAAGTGCGACATTGCGCTCGCCGGTCGATTCACGCTTACCGAAGTGCGATTCCGCGCCGGTCATGGCGGCACGCGCCGGCAAGCCCATTTCCTCGCTCGCGTTCTGAATCGCCGCTGCTTCGTGCAGTTCGATGAGCTCCAACAAGCAGTCGGGTCGAAGGTCTGTGACTCGGTTCGCCAGGAGGCGCTCAAGTTCGACTGCAAGGTCGTTCAGAGCACTGGCAGACTCGGGTCCCTGCAACACAACGATCGTGTCTGGGCTGACGCGACTAGATGCGAGCTCGCGCCCCACCGCCAAACGGTCACGGCGTAGCACCAAGGGCGGCGAACCAATCACCGGGGGATTGCTACGCAACGAGGGGTAGGGCCAGATCCCGGCTGTCGCGGTTCCCAGAGGCGCGAGCGTGTCGACGAACTCACGGCGCTGATCCGCGCTCCTGTCTGCCAGAGCGTCGAGGACCGCGGCAATCAACATGCGGTCGGCGACGTTGTCTCCCCGGCAGAGCGCGTGGACGAAGCCTGGTCCGAGCACAAGGGTCGCGTAATGGTCGCGGTGCTTGATCGCGAGCGCCGGGCCAGGCAGCTCGGTGAACTCGATATCGATCCGCGCAGCGACCTCGACGCCGACGGGCTCGGACAACTCCGGGAAACCGCGGTCGGCCATTCGAGTCAGCCATAGACCCAGCACGCGGCAAATGAATGCTTCGAGATCGTGAGGCCCGACATCCGGCTTAGTGCACAACAGCCAAACAGAGAGTCCCGGAAGCCGAACCAGGAGATCGAACCGATCCGAGTTGGCGGTCGTGAAGCACCGATCGTCAGGGCTGCCCGCCCACCGGTACACCTCAACCCACCCGTCGTTGTCAGCCCCCGGGGCGCAGTGCCGCATCGACATGAACCGAGCCTTCCATTGCATGTGCTCGGTTCCATCCATCGGAATCTCTTGCTGCTCCGGTGGCGTGGCCTCGGCCCGATGCGCGATGCCGACGATGTCCACAACGTCGAAGTTCTCCGGCCACGGTGCGGGAGGCGCGTGCTCGAGTGCGGTGGGCAATGCCAGCGGATCGAGGCGCAGAGCGTCGCCGAGCAGCCGCAGGTCGGTGAGGCCGAGCAGCCACACCCCGGTCGAATCTGGTTCCTCGAACAGCTCGAGGCCGTGCGGAACGAAGACGGTGCGTCCGTCAAAGAGCATCGCGGCCAGGGTCAGCTGGGCGCGCTGTTCGCGAGCTTGGGTCTCAACACCGCGGAGTCGGTCGATCATCGAGCCAGGGATCTCGACCTCGGGTTCGCCGAGATCCCACGTGTCCGGCGGTAGCGCCGCGACCGAAATCATGACGCGACAGTCGGTGTCAGCCAGCGCCACCGTGCACCGCTCATCGACCCTCTCGATCTTCCAGCTCATATCGCACGCGGCCTGTCGGGCTACCTCAAGCGCTCCAGCTTCGAGCCGTCTATGTACTTCGGCGCGGCGCTCTGAACCAGCGACAAGCGCGTAGGCGCGCACAAGGCCAGCTTGCGTAAGGCCCCACGGCTCGGCGACCAGCCATTCCCCCGTCGCTTCGTTTCGTCGGAGCGGTTTCCACCGATGGTCCCCATGCTCAGCAACCAGCAGCGCGAGCTGGTCAATGCGGTCCGAGTCCTCGGCGATGGCTTGCGGAGTGAACGTGAGTGCTCCACACAAGCGCCGATACTCGTCATCGTCAGGGACACCGATGCTCTGTTTGAGTGAGTGATCTGGCCAGCGGCAGCGGCCTAGGTCGGCAAGTCGGGTGACGCGATCGGACAGGAGCGCCACAACTTCGAGCAGGCTCACGGCTTCGAGAAGCCGCTCATCCTCGTCGCAGGGATCGCACGCACATATCGCTTCGATCAGGAGTCTGTACTGGAGGGCCGGAGATTCAAGCGAGCCGGCGAGCAGCCCGTATCGGCGTCCGCGCAGCGCAGCGTCGACAGCGATCGGCTCGTCATGAGTTCCGTCCCGGCGGAGCCCTCGAAGCTTCTTGCTCGAGCGGCTCGTAAGCCACAGCTGCCAATCCTTCGCGTCGATGGCCGGACCGACCTCGTTCGCCAGGGCAGGCACGGTTTCAACGAGAGCTCTGAGCGCCACGTGGCGATCGGCGTTGGGTGGCCACAGCGACAACGCCGCGGCGCCACGCGCGACCGACCACGAGTCGTAGCGCTCCAGTCCGGACACGAATGTCTTGGCGGGGGGTACGCGGTGGCGAGCCATGGCATCACGATCGTGCCAGGGTGCATAGTCGGCTCCACTCGTCAGACGCCGGCCGCGTCCGCGCCCAAGGTCACAGATCAGTCGTCACCGCGACCATCGGAAGCCGGATACGCTCGGAGACCTTGGTGCCTCTCCGGCGCAGTTTGAAGTGCACGCTCGGAGTACATCGCGACACCGGCGACCGGAATCGCCCCCCTAGAACGAAAGAGCCCCGCATTTGCGTCCTTGAGGTGTTTCGGAGTCGCGATAGGCCAACAGTAACCGGAATCCATGGTTACGAAAGCCACGACGGCCCAAAGCGATCTCTCGTAATCTCACCCTCCGCCACCGAACTACCCACGTCCGGGGAATTCCGGATCCGTCGCCGCGAAGCGGCACTCGAGACGGTGCCTACTCGTTGGGCGGTCTCACCATTCCGTACAGCGTTGGCCCGGCCGATGGCAGGCTTGTGGAGCCGAGCACGTGAAAACCCAACCGCACGTACCATGGGACGAGATCGTTGCCAGTCTCGAGATACAGATCGCGCCCACGCTGGGCCGCCTCTGCACACACGAGTTTCATCAGCACCGTTCCGCACCCTCTCTGCTGCATCGCTGGGGTGATGCCGATCGCGGAGAGATAGACGTGTGGCGTCGGCGGATGCATCCTCGCCAACAGATCCATGTAGTTCAACCGCTCTCTCGTGAGACCGCCAGGGTCGTCCCAAAGCTCCGCTGTGGGACCGGTGAGCGCATCGTCCGGCATCAGCACATTAGGCGGCATTCCCAGTAGCGCGACACCACCAGGAATAGTGATGACGGCTCCGGTGTTTCGCCGAAACCGAAGCTCGTCCCGAAAGAAAGCAGCGCGGCATGCGTACGCTACTTGGAGGTTGTCGTGACCGGCAAGAAGCCAGCGAAAGAGCCCGTCGCTGGCGAAAGCGCTGGCCAGAATGCGAACTAGCGAGCCATCCGGGTCCCGTCGAGAATCAACCACCAGCTCAGAAGACCAAGTAGTAACCCTCGGCGTCGGTACTGAGGTAAGCGTCTAACTCAGAGAACTCACCCCACTCACGACAACCACGGCAGAGCTTGTGACAGCCAAAGTTGCGTTGGGCATGTTCCTGCCGCAGTCGCTGAAGTTCCCGCCCTCCCCAGACCTGATGCACGGACTGACCGCTCAGCGCGGACCCCAGGACGGTCATCGAATTCCAGTCGTGACAGCACAGGACAACGTCCTCATTGACGTTGATCACCATCTTGAACCACAGATCCGCGCACGCGTTGCGTTCTTCAGCTGCGTAGGGAGCTGCGTTCGTGCTGGCCAGCTTCGCAAGATTGGGACGCTGGCCCGCCCAGGTGTCGAGCCACCCAACTAGTGCGCGGGCCCCATGTGCCTCCCAATGCACGACGAATCTCTCCCGCTCCTCGAGCGGCATCTTGATGTCCAGAGCCTTAACCAACAGCTCCGTCGTCGTTGCCCGACACTCTGCCGCGAGCGCCTCCACATTCGCCACCACTTCGTCGAACGTCGCGCCGCGACGGATTCCTTCGTACGCCTCACCATCCCAACGATCGATGCAGGCGATAAGGAGGTCAAGACGTCCGTCGGTGAGTAGACGGATGTCTTCATCGCGGAGCGCTACCGCATTGGTGCTCAGCACCAGGCGACCGGCGATCCGACTCCGAAAGATGTCGATGATCTCGTCCAGATCGGCGTTCAGAGTTGGCTCACCCATGAAATACAACATGACGAGCTCGGCGTAAGGAGCGATCCAGTCGGCCAAACGAACGGCGCTTTCGGTAGTGAGATCGCGGTGCCGACCAGGATTGATCGAGCTCTGCGGACACATAATGCAATTGACATTGCAGCGGTTCGTCACTTCAACCACATAGACGGAGGGCGCTATCGCCGCAGCAGTGTCGCCAGCCGCGTAAGCCGCGCGAACGGCCGCGACATTGCTCGGATTGACCGGTGTCATTTGTCCGCGCCGGAGCCGGCGATGTTCCTGAGACGCTCACCGTGCCAGGCTCCCAGCAGAGCCAGCCAAATTGCGAACCCAGCAACGTCAGCCCCATTGAGGTCAGGCCCATGATGGGTTTCGATAGTGGCGACGACAACGAAACAGAGAGCGCAGACGAGCGTTATCACTCCGAAACGCAGAAACTGTGCGCAGACAGCGGGGTGCGTCTTGCCGTCCGACCGAGTCGCGACATACACCCGAAAATCCCAACCCGCGTAGAGCAGATTGATCGCTGCAGATACGCCCCAAAACAAGCCGGTACCGTGCGCACGGCCAAGCGACGGGATTGAAAACACCTGCAGTGCATAGGCTAGGAGAAGACACACGTCTATCGCAAAGAGCCCGTCGCTGTATATCGAGCGCCCAGCCGCTCGAAAGGAAATCCACCCGCTCACTGCCACGGCTAGAGAGGTGGCCACGAGAAGACCATCGAGGACACTCGATACCCGGCTAGCGGCGTACGCGACGACTACAAGGAGCGGCAAGAAAAGCCATTCCAGTCTGTCTTGCAGCCTCGAATCTCCCATTAGAACGAGCGCTTCACGGCTGCCACGAACGGTCTGCACAACTCAGAGAGCGGCTAGCACGCCGCAGAACACTCGCTCAAAACCGAGCGCCCGGTAGAGAGACTCGACGGGCGACGATGCTGGCGTCTGCAGGATCACCTCTGTTGCGCCGGTGTCAAGTGCTCTCGCAACCGCTGATGCCGACACGGCGGAACCCACCCCTCGACGGCGGAAACCGTGTGAGACGCCGACGTTGTAAAGGCCAGCGAAACCCTCCGCCTCTTGGTAAACGGACGCAATCCCGACAGGCTCGCCGTCGTGATACGCGACCGTGTGCGCGACTCGGACTCCGCCCTCGGGGACCGTATCTCTCAGCGCGTCAATGTACGCTGGGGGCAACTCGAAATAGCCAGCATCATCGGGGCTACCTTCGGGACCGTACGCGTCGCCAAACACACTGAGTACGTCATCGTTCGCCACGGAGCTCGTGGCGAGTCGCCATGGACTGGTGGTTGTCTGCGCCTCGCGTAGTGCGTCAAGGTCCCGAAGCATCATCCAGGCTTCCAGGCTGTCGGCGTGGTCGCCCGGCTCACTAGGGTGCCACCACGCCGGGCTCCTTGAAATGCGCGAGGCGTGCGTGCGGATGCTTTCCTCAACCTCTGGGGTCATCGAGGCGCCGCTTGTCGAGTAGGCGTAGTTCCAATAGATGTCGGGAACTACGGCTGATGAGGCAAACCTCCAACCCGGGCATATTTCGATGTCCTCGCTGAAGTAACCACCTAGATGCAACCGCACGTGATGAGCCATCAGCGCCTGAGACGAATGCGACATGTCCTAGATCACTCCGGTCGTAGGGGGCGAAAATATCGCGGCGTAGGAGATAGGAACGACGAGTCTGCCAAGAATCCGACACGCATACGCCCGGGTGCGGGATTCAAGAGCCAGACCAGTCGCCTCGATGGCTGCCTGAACGACTTCGGGCGTCCGGTACGCCAGCCGCAAGCCACCGAAAGCCAACTCCCAAGTTGGTCCACCAGGGAGTGGGTCCACCACTACCACCGGTGCGCGGACCTCGCGCGCGATCCTACAGAGCGCAAGGAAACCCGAAGCCTCTAGGTCCTCGCAATAGGGCAGCACGTTGGAGGCGAGCAGAATGTCGCCGGCGCGCAGATGCGCACACAGATCGAGGAGTGACGAGCCGCTCATAAATTGGCGCGAGCCATCCACGCCGTCCAGGCTCGCTGCCAAAGCTTCTATTGCCACACGGTCTATGTCAAATCCGAGGTACCGCGGGCCTGTTCGACCTGAAAATGGCGACCGCTTCAGGACGCCAGCGCGACCACAACCTAGGTCAACGACGCGATCTGAGCGCCGCAGTCGCTCGGAGAGTCCAGCTCGGGCGTAAAGCAAGGCATAGTCCGACCCAGACGAGTCGACAAAGTCATCGAAATTGTCAGCAGCGTCGCCCGAGCGTGCCTCGAAGTAGTCCCTGACACGGTCTGACGGGACCGCTGGTTGCAAAGGCGCGCGAAGATTGCGCAGCGTCGTTAGCGTTGCTTCGAGTAGGTATGCTGGCAACCGCTGGACATGGTGGAGGGCAACCTCGCGGTCAACCGTCATCGCAGCCAGATAGCGACCGCTCTGAGAGCTAGGTTCCAGGTTGCTGACCCTCCTGGGGAATAGCCGGGGGTCCATCTCAGGATTCCGGTGAGCTCTACCGGCTCGCCGACAAGAGCGTCCGCTTGCTCTCGCGCAGCATGGGGAATTCGTACCTGTAGTCGCAGGTCGTCAGATGCGAGCTGGGCGGCAAGGGCGTCTTCACCATGGAAGCGCTCAGCCTGCCATGCAGCTGCCCCTTCAGGCCGTTCGAGCCGCCCCTCGATCGAGACAACGCTCCCTGGACGAAAGCCACCTTCGGTCCCGGTGGTGAGCTTGGCCTTGACTTGTTGCAAGCCCGAGTGTCGCTGAGTAATAGCGCCATAGACTTCATACATCAAGTCCTCAGGCAGAAACAACGCCAGGTCGCGCTGAATCTCTCGGCTTTCTTGCACCCGTGCTTCGAATGTAGCCCCCCACTGAAATCCGATGCTCCCTCCGTCAGAGCTAGCAGTGGAAACACTATTTCCGACCAATTTGGCGGCGATAGCCAGTAACGGAACGCTGTCGATGTAGGCGAGTGTGTTCAGCGGCTGTACTGAATCACTGCCGTGATCGGAAGCGTGAGGATCACCGTGTCGTGATTTTGCGGTCATCGTGCTGACGGATCCTAAACCATTGTCGGCGCCGGGTGAAAACTAGGCCGCCTGCGCCGCTCGAAGACTAGGCCACCGTGGCGCGGCGGCGGGTTGTGTCTGGCCGGGCCGTGACCCTCGTTTGATCTATGGATCGGACGGGAGGAAGGCTGGTTGATTGGCGTGGAGATGTGGGCTGAAGTGCGGCGGATGAAGCGCGTTGAGCGTTTGTCGGGCCGGGAGATCTGCAAGCGGACGGGGCTCGCTCGGGATACCGTCGCGCGGTTGTTGGCGGCGGAGCAGCCGCCGAAGTACTCGCGCGCGCCGGCCGGGTCGATCCTTGATCCGTTCAAGGACTGGATCTGTGAGCAGTTGCGAGCTGATGCGACGGTCACGGCGCAGCGGTTGCGGGAGGACGCTGTCGAGCTGGGCTATGCGGGCGGGAAGACGATCTTCGACGAGTACGTTCGCGAGGTTCGTCCGCGGTTTGAGCCGCCGAAGCGGACCTATCAGCGGACTGTTTATCGGCCGGTGGAGCTCGCGCAGTGCGATCTGTGGGAGCCGTCAGAACATGTGCCGGTCGGGTGGGGTCAGACCCGCCGCGGCTATGTGGTGACGACCCAGTTGTGCTGGTCACGTGCGTTCGCTGGGACGCTGGTGTTCAGCAAGGAGGCGCCGGACATCCTCGCCGGTCTTGCGAGGAACCTGCGCCGGCTCGGCGTCCGGCCAGAGAAGCTGGTGTGGGACCGGGAGTCAGCGATCGCGGGTCGCGGGAAGCCGACGGCCGCGTTCCTTGCGTTCTGCGGCCAGTTGCAGGTCGGGTGGGTCATTCTCGCCGTCGCTGATCCGGAGGCGAAGGGACAGCTCGAGCGTCAGCACGATTATCTGGAGAAGAACTTCGAGCCGCGGCGCAGCTTCGCGAACCACCTCGATTTCCAGGACCAGCTCGACGCCTGGTCAGAGAAGGCCAACGGCCGGCAGCATCGCACGATCCGTGCCGTGCCGGCGGACCGGCTCGCCGAGGAGCGGCAGCGCTCACCGCTCGGCGACGTCCGCGTCGACACCGATCGGCGGGCGGTGGTCCGCGTGCCGCAACAGCCGCTGATTCGTGTGGACCGCAACGACTACTCCGTCGACCCGGCGTTCGCCGGCCGACGCGTCGAGGTCCGCGTCTCGCAAACGCTGGTCACGGCGGTCGTGTTGGACACCGGAGAGCTAGCGGCGCAGCATCAGCGCGTGTTCGCGGGGCATCAGACAATCATCGACCCGAAGCATCACCCGAGTTCCGCAGTTGGTGGGTGCACGGAATCCCGGAATCGCCCGTGAATACTGGTGATTCGGCTGTTTTTGGGCGTGGTGGCCGTGTGTCCACGCTGTGAGGCTGTTTTCGGGTCCGGTTTCGGGTGGGCCGCGGGTCAGGCTGGGGTGAGCGCGGTGATCTTCGGTGGCGGTGTGACGCCGGCCGCGGTGTAGATCTGTTGCTGGGCTGCGGTCAGGGTCGTGGTCTGCTGCACCGTGCCAGCCGGGCCGGTGAGCGTGACCTGGTGCAGGCGTCCGAGTTCGAGGCTGATCCGTCGCCACGTCTGGCTGCTCTGGCGTTCAGCGACGCGGATCAGCAGTAGCGCGAGCCAGCAGATCAGAACGTGCGCGCGGATGCGAGGCTCAAGGCGGTGGAACACCGGGCGGAGTTCCAGGGTGCCTTTGAGGTCCCGGAACCCGCGTTCAGCTTCGAGCAGGTTCTTGTAGCCCAGCGCGACGTCTTCGGCTGAGAGGTCTGGATCTGAGGTGGACAGCAGGTACTTGCCGTCCAGCTTCTGCTCGGCCGTGATCTTCGCCCGGTCGATCTTGAGCCGGCCCGTCGCGGTTTGGCGGAGGTAACGCCCCAGGCTGGGATGGTCGCGGAGCGCGCACTCGGCCTTGGAGTGCACAGCGGTTTGGCTGGCCTTCGCCTTGGCGGTCTTGGCCGCCTGGGCCTTCTGGTGTTGGGCATCTATCCGGGCGAGTTCGGCCTCCAAGCGTGTGATCGTGTTCTCCCGGATCTGCTGCTGCCGTTCGGCTTCCTGGGGGTTGTGGCAGAGCACGAACCGTCTCTGCTTGTCGCCCTCGCCGAGACGGATGTCCTTGACCTGGAGGTTGTCCCGCACATGCTGATAACGCCCGGGCCGGGCGAGCGCCTCGGCGACATCCTTGGCGCCGTCGCGCATCCGTTTCCCAGCGATCCAGTGCCCACCCGCCCGGGTGAGGTAGGCCAGGTTCTCATCGCTCGAGAACCCGCGGTCTACAACGGTGATCACCCTGCCGAGACGCCAGCCGCGCATGTCGTCCTTGACCTCACCGATCACGCTCATGTCTGAGGTGTTCCCGGGCCAGCACCACACGCGGACCGGGATCCCCTCCCTGGTGACCGCGAGGCCGATCACGATCTGAGGCAGGTCAGGACGGTGGTCCTTGGAGTGGCCATAAGCACGGAACGGTGCCCGCTGCACCGCCGCGCCGCCGCCCGCGTCGGCGGCGCCTTCCCGATCCCGCTCACCACCATCACCAAGGGCCGGGTCGGGCTTATCACGCTCGAAATACGTTGAGGTCGTGTCGAAGAACAACAGGTCGACCTCAAGGTTCAACAAGTCCGCGCAAGCGAAGAACACCGCCTCCTGCACCTTCGCGTCGGTATCTGCGTCCACCAGCAGATCCATCGCCCGGTAGGCCTGGTCCTCATCCATCCCCAACAAGCCCGGGATCGCGACATCACAGGACGCCCACTCCGCCGCGGCCAGCTTCGAGGACGGGTCCAGCGCCCTGTTCGCGACCAGCGCGAACAGAACCCGCTCCACATCAGTTGAGAACCTGCGGGACCCAAGCACACCGGCGAGCGCCTTCGCGATCCCGAGCCGCTGCCAGAGCCCGTCCAGCAGCCAAACCCCGCCCACAGGCCGCGACGCGGTCACCTCGAACTCGCCAGGCCGGCCGGGCAGCACCCCCGCCGCACCGTCACCATCGGTGAACCGGGTGATCGACGCCGCCAACCGACGCAACCCGTCCACGTCGAGCTGATCCTCCCGGCCGAGGTTCAACAACACCTTCGCCTGCGTCGACCCGCCCACCCGCTGGTTGTGGGCGAGCTGCAGATACCGGACCGCTGACCCGTCGGAACGCTTCCGCTGCGTAGTCCGCAGATACATGCCCACAGAACTAGCACAAAATGGCTGACACCACAAGTGAAACAGTGTCAGCCGTGTGCCCACGCCTTTCGCTTCTCAGCGGACCCTAGCCCCAGTGTTTATAGGCGATTCAGCCCCAAAATCGGTGTTCCGTGCCCACTAACCGGTAGTTCCCCCTTGTAGTCGACCGGTTTTGAGCCGGGATTCCTTGTGGTTGTTGGGATCCCGGCTTTTTGTTTGCCACAGAATGTACCCACGACTACTACGGGGTGTGATATGGTGCGACTCAGCTATGGGCCGTCCTGCTAGAGAGTTAGGCGCGATGCATGTGAGCACGACAAGGCGTCGGGCTGGGGATCGTGAGTACACCGCGACGCTGTTGCGGCGCTCCTACCGGGAGGACGGGAAGGTCAAGAAGCAGACGCTCGCGAACCTGTCCTATCTCCCCGCGGAGGCGATCGAGGCGATCCGCCGCGTGCTGGCTGGGGAGAGCCTGGTCTCTGTCGAGGATGCGTTTGTGATCGAGCGAGCGCTGCCGGCGGGGCATGTGAACGCCGCGCTGATCATGGCCCGCCGGTTGGGGTTGGCGGAGCTTGTGGATTCGCGGCCTTCCCGCCGACGGGATCTGTGCATGGCGATGATCCTCTCCAGGGTGATCTCGCCCGGGTCCAAGCTTCAGACCGTCCGCATGCTCGGCCAGTCGACATTGGCCTCGGAGCTTGGTGTCGAGGGCGTCGACGAGGACGATCTCTATGCCGCGATGGACTGGCTGTCCGGCCGCCAGCAGCTGATCGAGGAGCGGCTCGCCAAACGTCACCTGCGGGATGGGGAGATGGTGCTCTATGACGTGTCCTCAAGCTATTTCGAGGGGCGTGCCTGCCCGCTTGGGAAGCTCGGGTACTCCCGTGACGGTCAGAAGAACCTGCCCCAGATCGTCTACGGCCTGCTCTGTGATCGGGAGGGTCGGCCGGTCGCGATCGAGGTGTTCAGCGGCGAGACCCACGACGACAAGACCCTTCCCGTGCAGGTCACGAAGATCAAGGACCGCTACGGCCTTGAGAACATCACCGTGGTCGCGGATCGAGGGATGGTCACCAAAGCGAACATCGAGACGCTCACGGTCACCGGCGGGGTGTCGTGGATCACCGCGCTGAAGGCCCCGACGATCAAGAAGCTCGTCAAGGACGGCGTGTTTCAGCCCTCCTTGTTCGATCAGCAGAACCTGGGCGAGATCACCGACCCCGTGAACTTCCCAGGGGAGCGGCTGATCGTCTGCCGCAACCCCTTGGTCGGTGCGCAGCGCGCGCGCAAACGCACCGAGCTGCTGGAAGCAACAGAGAACGAGCTGAAGGCCATCAAGGCGCGGGTGGACAACGGCACACTGCTCGGCTCAGCCCAGATCGGCCTGGCGGTCGGCCCCGCACTGAAACGCTTCCACGTCAAAAAACACTTCGACATCCAGATCACAGACACAGGCTTCACCTACCAGCGCCGAACGCAGCAGATCGACGAGGAGGCCGCCCTGGACGGGTTCTACATCCTCCGCACCAGCCTCACCGACACCGACCTTCCGACCGGCGATGTCGTCGCCGCCTACAAAAACCTCGAACAAGCCGAGCGCGCGTTCCGGTCCTTGAAAGGCCCGGACCTACAGATCCGCCCAATCCATCACCACCTCGAAACCAGGGTCCGGACCCACGTGTTCATCTGCATGCTGGCCTACTACCTGACCTGGCATTTGAAAGCCGCGTGGAAACCGTTGTTGTTCACCGACGAGCACCGACCCGAGAGCGAGGACCCGGTCGCCAAGGCCATCCGCTCACCCGAAGCCGACGCCAAGGCCAGAACCAAACGCACCACCGACGGCAGCCCCGCACACAGCTACCGAACGCTGCTGGCCGAGCTAGCGACCCAAACCCGGAACCGCACACGAATCGCGGGCCGCAACGACACGTTCGAGAAACTCACCCAACCCACCCCGCTCCAAGCACAAGCGCTGAAACTCGCAGCCGACGCGCCAGTCCTCACCAAGTAGACACGACGCCGACACACCGGACCCCGCGCGATCCCAGCGAATAAGCCAGATCTCACCGCCTCACACGGGGGAACTACGGACTAACTGCGGAACTCGGGATGGAGTACATCGAGCCTCATCTGCGAAACTCGACGCTCACAGACGAGAAAAGCCCCGCATTTGCGGGGCTTTTCTCATAGCGGGGGCAGGATTCGAACCTGCGACCTTCGGGTTATGAGTCAGGACTCGACGGTCCGGCTGGTGCGGGTAGATGTCGGAGAATGCCGATATCTACAGCCTTTCCGAGTCTCCGGACGCCGTCACGGTCGCCCTGAGTCCGCCCCGTGTGGCGTCGATCGTTTGACAAATGTTTGACCGGCCGGCCAGTGCCAGCCCAGCCCGCGGGACCGCACGGCTGCTCCGCTGTACGCATCGTCGAGGAACGGCAGGCGACCTCAACTGGTGTTAGGCCGCGAGGAGACTGTCAGGATCCATGCCCGTCCTGGATGCGGGCACGCACTCAGCTACCCGCCCCTCCTGCGCCACAAAGGCGAACATCGCATCGAGAGCACGTACCTCGGGAGCGTCGGCACCGAACTCGGCACCTTCGAGAGCTGACCGCACCAGCCTCTGGACGGCATCGATGATCGCTGCCTTTGCTGCTTCAGCCACCCACCATGGGTACGGAAGCCGCTCGACATCCTTCGACTGGATGTTTCGGGTGTGGTTCAGCACTGTCTTCATGATGCGTGTGGCCTCCTTGGTCAAGCACCAGCCGAGGATGAACCACAGCTCATCGCGCGCGACTCCAGGTCGAAGAAACGCACACGGCGCGCCGCTGTCCAGTATGCACCCAGCTGGCAGGTAGCGCATGCGGATGCTCGACGAGACAAGGTGCCATGACAACCCCTCCCGACCAAAATATGGCTGGCCGCCGACCCCGTGTAGGTACCAATTCCCGTTTCTCTTAAATGTCAGAACTGCATCGCCCTCGTCGCGCCAGAAGATGACGTGACGCGGCGGCGCGTACACGATCCCTTTGTTGGCCTTGTTGTACGGCCGGTAATCGGGATGTGGAAAGTCAAGAGTCAACGGCGCCTTGCGCTCGATAACCCGCACGTTTCTCTGGACCGCACCGCGCCGTTCCTGCTCCTCGATCCGCGACCGGAGGCGAGGCGACAGTCGACCGAGCCGGGCCTTAGCTAGCTCCTTGTCTAGCGTAATCGGATCGTCGAAGAATTCGAACGAGAAGGGCTCAGTGAACCGTCCGTCCTCACCCAGGTCACGAACGAACAGCTCGTTACGACCGATCGTCATGCCTCCGGTCGCGACGATGTAATCGGCGAGGACGGGACCGCGGAAATATCGCGCCATCTCGCTATCGATCTTCCACGAGAAGTTGCCGGTCAGAGCGATCTCATCGCGTGGTACTACGGCTCCGTCGACGTGAAGCTCGGTTGAGCGTCCCGTCTTCGATGCCGTCAACACAAGTGACGGTTGCGTGGTCTCGCCAGAGAAGGAATCCAGGTGCTTGAGCGAGGCGGATGTCTCATCCATCAAACGCCGCCGGAGGCCGCCCATCGTGCTGATCGTCGTGAATGTGTCACTCGATATGAAGCAGAGCGTGCCTTCGGGTCTGATCAGCTCCAGCGAACGAGCGATGAAGAAGGAGTATGTCTCTTTCTTGAGCTTGTGCCCATCCCAACGACCGTATCGCCTGTCCAGCTGATCTTCGATGGCAGGATCGAACGTACCTCCGAAGGGCGGATTCCCGACGACCAGGTCAAAGCTCTCGTTGATGAACTCAGCCCGAAAGAAGTCGGCAGTGAGCAGGTTGTGCTGAGCCGGCAGAGGACCCCACCGCTCAACGATGCGTTTGACCGCCTCTTCGGCCAGCTCCTCGTCGATCTCGACGCCGAACAACTGTCGGGTCATGATCCGGGCAAACCGGTCTGCTGGAGCCTCAGGGCCAACTCTCATGAGGCGCTCGATAAGGGCGACCAAGAACGCGCCGTCTCCGAACGCCGGTTCGAGGATCCTTGCCTCCGGAGTCAGTACAAGGCCATCCACGATCGCAGCTGCGAGCGCCAAGGGGGTCATGAACTGGCCAAGCTGCCGCTTTGCCTCACGGGCTGCCTTGCGCTCAGCCAAGCCGCAACTCCGACTGATTCACCACGAACGCGCCGCCGTCCATGAAGGCCTTCACCTCAGCCCGAAGCTTCACCATTCGCTTCTCGCGGTTCTTCAGTAGGCGGGCAATTCCATCCTCCATGAGGTCCATGCATGCAGTCACCTTCTCGGGTAGACCCCTTTCAGAAGGACGATAGCCTGACTCTAACGCCGGGTAGAACTCGCGCTCCTTGAGCATCACCTGGCCCGGCCCGGCGTCAAACGTGACGTGGTCCAGAAAGTCGAGCATGTCGACAAAATGAACAGCACACCCGATGTCGGCGGGTGTCGAGCCCTCGTCCGCGGACCCAGCATCGTCAGAAACCCCGGGGATGCTCATCTTGACTATCAAAAGGTCGTAAGAGTCAATCTGGTGGGCCAAGAGCCGGTCCAGCAGCTTCGTCAATGACACAAGGTTCGGCTGGCCGGTCGTAACGATCCCAGCCTTCACGTTGACAGGGTTGTAAATACCGCTTGACTTGAGCCACAGGTCGCCCATTGAGCGCGCCAGGACGCGACCAGCGTTATCGACCTCGTGCTTGACGTCTAGCTCAGCGAAGAGTTTCGCGGCCGTGTGCTCGTCAACGTAGTCAGCGATGCGGTGCCCAATCTCCTTGCCTGACGCCATCGCTCTGAACTCGGGGGTCTTGACTCGCTCACGCCAATAGTCGCTTGCGAGTTCCTGCACCGCCTTGCGTGTCTCGAGATCTATCACACCGGTTCCGTTGCGTCCGCGGCTCAACCCGCCGTGCAGCAAGACTAGCGGCGGGGTCGGGCGAGTGGAAGCCGCCAGGGCGAGCGCGACTGAGCAAGCGACAGGCTCACCTGGGACAGACGAGCCAGCATGCAAACCTTTGCGCAGATGGACACTGCGAACCTTCTAGACGCAGTCCGCGGCCGGCGCGTGGTCGAGCTCAGCTACCGCGGCTCACACGGAATCGGGACCCGCATCATCCAGCCGCATGTGGTCTACCGCACGTCCAGGGGCAGGCTGTGCCTCGACGGCGTGCAGATCGCGGGCGATACCAGCTCAGGGACTCTGCCGGCTGGCGGGAACTCCAACTCATGCGGGTCGTTGACATCCGCGTCCTCGACGTTGGGTTTGACCCAGCTCCAGGTTGGCACCCATCCGCCGAGAAGTACACGTACGGGGTCCTCGCCTCCGTCTGAGGCCGTTACGCTGCTTCCAGCTTGCCACTCCGACGCAGGGTCGTGCTCATCCAGCTGGCGCCCGCGCCCGGCGGACGCGACAGACCGTCGGCCCGGGACAACTCAGCTCCGTTGTCTTGGTCACGTCCGATTTCACGACGGGCATCCAAGCCCGTCGCAAAATCGGACGTGGATCTTGCTCAGGACCGCCGACATCATGAATCAGATCTTGGAAATTTGGGCTGGCCAGACCGGGAGAAAATCGACCAACCGGAGGTGACGGGGTTCCCGAGCCGCTAGGCGAGGGGTTCGCGTCGCCGGAGGGCGGTAGCTCGTCCTCCGCGCTGGCTCAGGGGTGAAGCACAGTCGAGCTGCACTCCACCTTCACAGGCCACCCACAAACGCTCGTGAGCGCCTGCCACCTCGCACTCGGCCCGATCGGCCAAAGACCCGCGCTCACACACCACGACCTCGACCCAGCGTGGTATCACCCGGCAACACATCCGGCCGCGTGCATCAACGAGCACCTCGCGCAAATGATCGACCTGCTCAACACAAACGGCCACAACATCCGGCTGCAGCTACCCGCGATCACCGCCTGAGCAGACCGCGCACGCCGCCGCGACATCAACACAAGCCGTCCTCAACCACACCGACCAGCCAAACACCCGGGACCCGACCCGGGCGGCGTGCTCGAGCGGACGCACACAGCAACGAGCGTCCCAGAACTCCTGCTCGACGGACGACAGGACCGCCACGAACAAAAATATTTTGCGGTTTCTCTCCCAAACGGGCCTCTCAACCCCCCATAGGTAGTGATGAGACCCGTCACCCACACGAACCGGAACCAGGCCGCTCGCCCACCGAAGGCAGCCTCAGAGCACGGTTGCGCCAGAGCGGACCGTCTCCCGCTGCCCCCGGGTGCTGGCTGGCACACGGCCGGCGCAGGAGCTCGCGGTAAGCAGCGGGAGGACAAGCAGGCGAGCGCTGATCTCGCCCGGCTGCGCCCAGGCTCGGCAAGCGCGCCGTTCAGCAGCGATCACGCTTCGAAGGTCCGCTATCGCCGCGCGACGAGCTCGCGACACCGCGGCAGAGCAGGATCACTCGCCGCTCGAGGGATCACGTGAGCGCACGGCACGCACCCGGCGATCAGGACTGGATCCGAAGCGCGATCCGCGACGTGTCGATCAGGCTCGACGACGACGGCGGCGTGGTCGAGTACCGGATGGAACGCGGCCCCGAAGCACGCGAGATCCTCACCCTGGCCGAGGCCGCCACCTTTTTGAGACGCAGCAAACAGACGCTCGTCAACTGGTCCCAAACACTCGCCTTCCCGCTTCGCAAACTCGGCGGCCAGTGGGTCGTCTACCGCCCCTGCCTGGAGGCGTATCTGATCCACAGCGGCACGAAAGCAACCCGATGATCGCCCCTCACGCAACCACATTGGACCACCGGTCTGTTACCCATGGCTGTTACCCATGGCCCAAACAGCCCACCCGCGACCGCTCTAGAACGAGAAAAGCCCCGCGATTTGCAGGGCTTTTCGAGTAGCGGGGGCAGGATTCGAACCTGCGACCTTCGGGTTATGAGCCCGACGAGCTACCAGACTGCTCCACCCCGCGATGGTTCAGCTAGTGATAGCAGATGGCGTGCCGCTGCTGGGCGTTTGTGAGCGTTGAGCCGCACGCACGGTCCCGAGGGCCCCTTTGCGGCTACGGTCATCAGCCCTCAGTGTGCGCGCCGGCATGCGCTGGCTCGCAGCCAGCTTGACGCGCCGATAACGCGGAGGAAACCGCTTGGCTCCTGGACCGCAGCCACGGTCTGAAAGCCGGCACAGATTTGGCACAGATCTGTGACGAACGTGTCTTGTTCCGTTACATGCCTTGGCCGCATCCTTTCCGGCATGCAACCAATCGATCGCAAGCGGCTCGCCGAGCGCCGGATGCTGGCGCTGTTGGAGGACAGCGGGCTGCCGCTACCAGACGAGGTCGAATACGGGGCCGCATGCGTTCGCTTCCTCTGGCTCGATCTCAGGGTCGCTGTGGTCGTCGAGCTCGATGAGGAGTTCGAGGCCGCGGACGCCAATGGCGCCCACACGCGGGAGGGCATCACAGCGTGAGCGCGGACGCTCACCCCCCAGCCCCGCACATCTCCCCCCAAGCCGGTCAGCAGCCGTCGCTGGCGACGGCTGCTGACGCGGGGGCGGTGCGCGCCGCCCCCGCGTCGGGTAGCGAGCTGGCCTCTGCAGGCGGTGCGACGCAATGGCAGTAGCGGTACTCGTCGCGGAATCCAAGGCTGCTGTAGAGGGCGCGCCCCGCGGCGTTCCGGCTGAACACCTGCAGGTAGGTGAGTGGCGCCGCGTGGCGGGCGAGCATGGCCTGTACAAGACGCCGCCCGAGGCCCTGACGGCGCTCCTCCGGGGCGACCGCGATGCAAAAGAGGCCGACGATGCCGTCAATCTCGACACTGATGCCGGCGGCGCGGCGCTGCGCGTGCGCGAAGGAAGCGACACCCGCCATGCGGCGGAACACGCTCTGCACATGCGCGTCGACGTCGGCGCGCCTATCACAGTGGCTCCAGGCGTCCACCCAGTCGCGCGTTGCGGCGTCGGTTACCGAAAGCTCGAGAACCTCCTGAGCGAGACCCTGGGCAGACCCGCGACCGACCTGGCCAGTCTCGGCTGTCATCACGACCACCTCCTCACCGATCGTCCAGCCAAGCCCGGCCAAGATCTCCAGAAGCGGGCGGTGGCGATCGATCGGGCTGACCTGCACGCCGCACGGGATTGTGTGTGCGCTGGCAAAGGCCGCCGCCGCGGACAGTCCGCGTCGGTATTCGTCCACGGTCAGCGGACTGGCCGGGACCAGCGCGTGGTTGGAGCGACCGCGGCCGTTCAGATCCGGGGTCGCGCGCAGCACCCATCCGTCAGCGGTGGTCTCGACGAAGGTCGCCGGCCAAGCCCGCACGGTATGGGCCTCGATCGCGGCTACGCGGTCGAGCTCAGAGCCGAGGAGTTCCGGAGATCTCACCCGCCGGTGGCTCGCAGCACGGCGTCGATCAGCCCCGGGAAGGAGCGCTCGAGCTCTTCGACTCGCAGACGGTTCAGGCGGCACTTGCCGTGAGCGCGCTGCGCCAGCACGCCAGACTCACGCAGGACGCGAAAGTGATGCGACGAGGTTGATTTGGCGACCGGGACCTCGAGACTGCTGCAGGTCCGCTCGGTGCCATCGGCGAGCTGGGCGACGATCTGCAGGCGCACCGGGTCGCTCAGTGCATGCAGGACAGCCGGGAGACTCAGTGCGAGCGCTGCCGCGGGAAGGTCGTGCGAACCATCCTCCGGCAGGCGGGTGCCGTCGCCAGCCCACTCGCCATCCGCACGGGTGGTGTGCGGCCCGGGTGCGGGGGGTGTAGCCAGCCCGGGAGCCCCGGGCTGAGCCGTCGCAGAAGGCCGGAACCGGACGGCAGCTTCCGGTGAGAGCCCCGCGGGGCTGTCCGGGGCGAAGGCGCTGCGGGCAGTGACTCCCATCTGGCAAGCATAGTACGAGAAGCGTCGAACGGTCTGCTACAGTTCGACGCTCGTAGTACCAAGGACCTCCATGGCGCACTGACAGGCCGCGCCGACACAGCTGATCCACACGATGCCGGACTCGGAGCCCGTCTGATGACCCACGCCCTGAAGCAGCACGCAAAACCGCACCTGACCGCCACCCTGATCCTGGCCTGCCTGGCGCAGTTCATGGTCATCCTCGACGTCTCCGTCGTCAACGTCGCGCTGCCGTCGATGAAGCACGCGCTGAACTTCACCGAGTCCGGATTGCAGTGGGTCGTCAACGGCTACACGGTCACCTTCGCCGGCTTCCTGCTGCTCGGCGGCCGCGCCGCGGACCTGCTCGGCCGCCGGCGCGTCTTCGTGGCCGGACTGGTGCTCTTTTCGCTCTCCTCGCTCGCCGGCGGGCTGGCAGACAGTCGCACGATACTGATCGCCGCCCGGCTGGCGCAGGGCCTCGGCGGAGCCGTGGTAGCGCCCGCTTCGCTTTCGATCCTCACCAGCACCTTCACCGAGCCCCGGGAGCGCAACCGCGCGGTCGGGATCTGGGGGGCCATGGGCGGCGCGGGCGGCGCAGCCGGCGTATTGGCCGGCGGCGTCATCACCGACCTGCTCAGCTGGCGCTGGATTCTGTTCATCAACCTGCCGATTGGGCTGGCCACCGCCTACTACTCACAGCGGATGCTGGTCGACGGCCGCAGCCGCCAGGCAACCCGTAACTTCGACTTTGCGGGCGCGCTCGCCGCGACGCTCGGGCTCTCCTCGGTGGTCTACGGAATCGTGCGCACCGACACCTCGGGCTGGGGTAACCCCATCACACTCGTGGCAATCGCCCTGGGCGTGGGCCTGATGGCTCTGTTCCTGCTCATCGAGGGCCGGATCGCGACGGCACCACTGATGCCGCTACGGCTGTTCCACTCACGCCAGCTATCCGCGGCCAACGCGGTGATTGGCCTGGTCGGCGCCGCCACGTTCGCGATGTGGTTCTTCCTCTCCCTCTACCTGCAGGAGGTGCTCGGCTACTCACCGATCAAGACCGGGCTCGTCTTCCTGCCGATGACGCTCGCGATCGTCGCCGGATCAACGATCGCCTCGCGGGTCACGATCCGGTTCGGAGCCAAGCGGCTGCTCGTGGCCGGAATGACCGCGCTGGCGATCGGTCTGGTGTCGCTGAGCGACATAGGCGTGCACTCCAATTACCTCGGCCAGCTGCTCGTCCCGGGCCTGCTCGCGTCCTTTGCGATGCCGTTCGCCTTCATTCCCGGCACCATCAGCGCGACCGCCGGCGTCGAGGCGCACGAAGCTGGCCTCGCTTCCGCAGTCGCAAACACAGCGCGGCTCTTTGGCGGCGCGCTTGGGCTCGCAATCCTCGCGACGATCGCGAGTTCACGTTCCGACGCGCTGCTGCGCCACCCGGGCGCGGGCGCGCACGCAGCGAGCGCGGCGCTGGTGGGCGGTTTCCAGCTCGCGTTCGTGGTCGCCGGCGGGATCGCCGCGGCCGGCATCCTCGTCGCTCTGGTCGGCATGCCGTCGATCCGCAGCAGAGAGGCGATCCCGTCGCAGGTGGCCGTCGCAGCGGAGATGTGAGCGCCGGACGGCCGAGCAGCGGATAGCGAGGTAGACGAGAATACGCTCCAGATGGGGCGCGTATTCGTCACCCGCCGGCTGCCGGGCGCAGCCCTCACACAGCTCGAGCAGCTCCACGAGACCTTCGTCTGGCCCGATCAGCTGCCGCCGAGCTACGAGCAGTTGCGCGAGCACACCGCACGGGCCGACGCCCTGCTGGCGCTGCTGACCGACCGTGTCGACGCCCCGCTGATGGCGGCGTCACCGAACCTGCGCGTGATCGCCAACTACGCAGTGGGCTACGACAACATCGACGTGGACGCCGCCAGCGCCCGCGGGATCCCGGTCGGAAACACCCCGGACGCCCTGACCGATGCCACAGCCGATCTCACCTTCGCACTGCTGATGGCGGCTGCACGCCGGATCCCCGAGGCAGCGGCGTTCGCCCGCGGCGGGCGCTGGCAAACATGGGAGCCGGCCGGTTTCCTCGGCGCCGACGTCCACGGCGCCACACTCGGCATCATCGGCCTCGGCCGCATCGGCCAGGCGGTCGCGCGGCGTGCCACAGGCTTCGGGATGGAGGTTCTCACCACAGAGACGCGTGACCAGCACAACCTCGAGCACCTGCTGCGGCGGTCGGACTTCATCTCCATCCACCTGCCGCTGACGGCCGGTACGCGGGGCCTGATCGGAGCCGACGCACTGGCGCTGATGAAGCCGACGGCGATCCTCATAAACACCGCCCGTGGGGCGATCGTAGAGCGCAGCGCGCTCGCCAGGGCGCTGCACACCGGCCAGATCGCAGGCGCCGCCCTGGATGTGACCGAACCCGAGCCGCTGCCCGAGGATGATCCGCTGTGGGAGGCGCCGAACCTGCTGGTCGTGCCCCACATCGGCTCGGCCACCTGGTCTGCGCGCGAGCGCATGACTGAGATCGCGGTGCAGAACATCCTCGCCGGCCTGGACGGCGACCCGCTGCCCTACCAGGTCCCGGCACAGCTCAAGGACTGAAGCAGCGGCCCGGCGGCGCAGCTTTCGACTGAGGACAGCCATTGCGAATCGCAGTAGTCGACGTGGGCACCAACACCACCAGGCTCTACGTGGCCGAGGTCACCGAGGCTGGCGTGGGCGCCGAGCTGACCCGTGTCAGCCAGGTGACGAGACTGGGCGCGGGCGTTGACTGCACGGGCCTGCTGGCGCCGGACGCGCTCGCGCGCGAGTACGCGGTGCTGCAGGCGTACGCGGAGACGATCCGGTCCAGCCGTGTTGACAGAGCGGTCGCGGTCATGACGAGCGCCGTGCGCGACGCGGCCAACGGCGGCGAGTTTGCGGAGCAGGTCGCCGCCCGCTTCGGCCTGGACGTGCACATCCTGAGCGGCGAGCTCGAGGCCCAGCTGACCTACCAGGGCGCGGCTGGCGACGGCTGGAACCCCCCAGCCTCCGGCGACCAGGCAGAGACGACGCTCGTGTTCGACATCGGTGGCGGCTCGACCGAGATCGTGCTCGGCCACGGCCCGGCACCCGACTTTCACGTCTCAACCCAGGCGGGCGTGGTGCGCCAGGCCGACCGTCACATCCGCTCCGACCCGCCCACCGAACCCGAGCTGCGCGCCGTCGCCGAGGATGTCCGGGCGGTGCTCAGCGAGGCGGTGCCGGCTGCGCGCCGCACGCAGCCCGAGCGCGCGATCGGCGTGGCTGGCACGCCTACATCACTCGCCGCAATCGCCCAGCAGCTCGAGCCCTACGACCCGGCGCGCGTCCACGGCTACCGGCTGCGCGCCGCCGAGCGCGACGCGATCTTCGCGCGCCTTGCGTCAATGCCGCTGACCGAGCGCCAGCGGGTGCCCGGCCTGCACCCCGACCGCGCGCTCGCGATCCTGCCCGGCGTCGTCATCCTGGCCGAGGTCATGGCGCTGTTCGGGCTCGCAGAGATCGAGGTCTCCGAGCACGACATCCTGCGCGGCGCGGCGCTGCACTACGCGAGCTGCTGAGCGCCGTGGCCGTGCCGGGGGTCTAGCGGGACCCCCGGCACGGGGCAGAGGCCACATCAGGATGGCCACGACCGCCCCGCCAAGCGCTCAGGCCAGGCTCGAACGGCGCGGGTAGGCGACACCGGGGTCGGTGATCACGTTGATCACCGCCGGGCGGCCGGAGCTCAGGGCGCGCTGGAAGGCGGGGCGCAGCGCCTGCGGCGTGCGCACGAGCTCACCGTGGGCGCCCATCACCGCTGCCAGCTGGTCGTAGCGCAGCCCAGGCTGCAGCTCGGCGGCGAGCGAGTAGCCGTAGAGCATCTCCATCGGGTGCTTCTCGAGCCCCCAGACGCCGTTGTTGCCGACCACCGCCACCACCTGCACGCGGTGGCGCACAAGCGTGTCCCACTCCATGGCCGAGAAGCCAAACGCGCCGTCGCCCTGGAACAGCACGACCTGACGGGCGGGGTGAGCCAG
>JAJYHG010000093.1 GCA_021784895.1 Actinomycetes bacterium | reverse complement strand
ACCGGCCTCCAGCGGCAGGTGGCCGAGCCCGTCGATGTTGTAGCGCGGTGACTTGGCCCACGAGTACTTGCCCTCGGTGCGGCCGTCCTTGGGGTCAAGCGGGTTGGTCTCACCTTCCCACGGATGCAGCAGGCCCCCGCCTTTGAAGAAGCTGTGGGCGGTGTCCTCAGCTACGCGCAGGTGGTCGAAGGTGTGGAAGGCCCCGTTTGCGTAGACGCCAGAGCGCCCCTGCAGCGCGTCGTTGCGGCCGGCGATCGTCGGGTTCTCATACAGCGACGGCTCAAAGTAGGTGCCGGTTGAGATGTAGTTACCGACCCCGCCGCCGTAGGTGTGCAGGCCGATCTCCTGGGCGTAGCGGATGAAGAAGCCGCAGTCAGAGTTGTACTGCGACTCGTTCTCCTCGACCCACTCCTGCATGTCCTGCCATGACTTGATCTCGAGCCAGCGGTCGATTGAGCACCCCAGCCAGTGCTTCTCCAGCCAGTTGTCCTTCCAGTGCTCCAGGATCGCGATCGAGCGCGTGATGTCGGCCAGGTTGGGCGCGCTCATCACGCCGCCGGGAACCATGAACGAGCTGTGCGGCCACTGCCCGCCGAAGATCGCGTAGACCTCCACGGGCTTGTTGGACAGCACCACGCCCGGCTGGTAGGAGGTCCCTACGTACGCGGAGAAGCGGCGCACCGCCTCGTCGTAGAGCTTCGCCTGAGCGTAGTTCTTGTTCGTCAGGTCGATCGCGAACAGCGCGTAGAAGTAGCGGGGGATCGACTGCAGCGTCTCGCACGCCTGGGCGATGTTCCGGATCAGCGTTGCGTTCGGCGGCACGTGTGTCTGCCAGGCGGTGTCCAGCGCGTAGCACGCCTTGTACAGGTGGCTGCCACCGCAGATGCCGCAGATGCGTGGTGTCACGATCAGGCCGGCCTGCGGGTCCTTGCCCTTGAGGATGATCTCGAAGCCGCGGAACATTGCGGCCTCTGTCCAGGCTGACGTGACCACGCCATCCTCGATTGTGACGCGGACATCGAGGTCGCCCTCGACGCGCCCCAGTGGGCTGACGAACAGGTCGACTGGTGCTGTGGTTGCCATCTACCTCTCCTGAGAGTTTCGTGGTGTGCCTGCGGATCGACCGTCTCAGACGACGAACAGGTCTTCCTTGGACCACTGCGGAGCAGCGATCCGGGCGGCGGCCGCATGGGCCATGTAGGTGACGTGGTCGGTGCCCTCCGGCACCTCCTTGGGGATCGTGCCCGAAACCTTCTGGGTCTTGAACACCGTCCCCGGCGCGAGGTCGAAGAACGGGAACTCCGGCTCGGTGCAGCCCACGCACGGCATGCCGGCGCGGGTCTTGCTGGACTGGCGGTTCCACAGGATCCGGTTGCACGGAGAGTGGGTCAGCGGGCCACGGCAGCCGAACTCGTAGAACAGGCAGCCGCTGCGGGTGCCCTCGCCGAACGATGTGGTCGACTGCTTGTACTCGAAGAACTGCACGCGCGTGCAGCCGGTCTGCGTGAACGTCTTGAAGAACGTCTGCGGGCGGTGCAGGTCGTCGAGTGCGATGTCCCCGGCCCGGCCGGTCGCCAGCGCGACCAGGATCTGCGTGATCCAGTCTGGGTGTGCTGGGCAGCCCGGGATGTTGATCACCGGCAGTCCGGACTTCGCCTTCCAGTCCGGCCCCAGGAAGCCGCCGCGCTCGCGCTTGTGGAACTGCAGGCCGGTTGAGTCAGACGGGTTCGGCGCCGTTGCCGGGATGCCGCCCCAGCAGGCGCAGTCGCCGATCGCGACGACGATCGACGCGGCTGACGCCAGCTCGGTGATCCACTCGACCATCGGCCGGTCGGCGAACATGTCGTAGCGGCCGGTCTTGTTGGGTGCCTGGATGACCGTCCCCTCGAGCACGAAGATGTCCAGCGGGCGCTTGCCGGTCGTGCAGTCGGTGAATATCTTCTTGGCGTTTTCACCGAGCTCGAGCCCGAGTGACGGGTGCCAGATCAGGTCAAGGCCAAAGTCGACGATCAGGTCGACCACGTTCGGCTCCTCGGCGTTCAGGAACGACATCGTGTTCCCGGAGCAGGCTCCCGCTTGGAACCAGAGCACTGACGACATTGGATCTCTCCTCCTTCTCGCAGCTACTTGCTGGCGGACAGTTGCCTGCCGATCGCCCGTGCGATCGTCAGGAAGAACGACACGCCCCGCGCGACGTCGGGGTCCTTGAGGGCCTTCGCGACCCCGAGCGCGCCGCGAATCGGTACCGGTGAGGGGTCCTTGAGCGCCTCGCCGGTGGCGCTCGAGACAAGGTGCAGCACCTGTACCAGGGCGGGCGAAGTCAGTTCGTCGATCGCCCCCGAGTCGACGCCGCGCACCAGCGCGGGCGCCATCCGCGGGAGCGCCGCTATGAGCTGGCCGCCGGCGTCGGCGCTGGCCTTGAGGTCGACGCTGCCAAGCTCCGAACTCGCCTCGGCGGTCACCTTCGCATCCTTGGCGCCGTCGATCAGCGAGTTCAGGATCGTTTCGCTGTGTGCCAGCAGGCCATCCAGCGAATTGACCGCCAGGACGATCACGTCGAGGTGGTCGATCAGCGCCGCCAGTGCCTCGGCGGTCCGCGGGTCAGCCAGCCGCGCCGCGATCTCGGGCGGGACGGCGGTTTCAGAGCCTGCTTCGGGTGCCGGTACATCAAACGTTGTCAGCGACATTCGCCTCTCCTCGTCGAATCTGCTGGAGGAACAAGTTAGGTCTGCGCCGGCGGTGCCGTCAACGTGAAATGCGCAGCATCTACTCAGATCGCGCAAGAATGTGGCCGAGAATGCGAACCCTGGGTACATCCGGCCGCGGCTGCCTCCGATGAAGCGCCTGGCGCATCTGGGTTTCATCAACGCCGAACGGACCCGCGCACCGGTTCGCAAGCGGCTGCGCTCGCGCGGGGTGCCGACCGCGCTGCAGGCTTACGAAGTGCTGTGCACGCAGGATCTCACGGAGGCAAACGAAGCGATCTCGGCGCTCATCGGGCCGTCCTCGCTGAACGTCGACGCGGCGGTGCAGGCGGAGTTTCAGGCCACCCTGAACGCGATCCGGTTCCTCGATGTGTCGATGGCGTTTCTCGACTGCCGCGCGCCGGCCACGCTGGTTGTGCACAGCACCGCCGACGCCT
>JAJYHG010000258.1 GCA_021784895.1 Actinomycetes bacterium | reverse complement strand
GGGCGGCGACCAGCGTGATCCCGGCGCTCCGGCGCCGGACGAGCGTCACCGCCAGGCCGAGGGCGAGGATGGTGGTGACCAGGAGGCCGTTCACGTCGCCACTCCGGCGATGAAGGTGCCGATGCCCGCGAGCGCGACCAGGCACCCGAGCCCCAGCAGCGCCGGCACGCGCAGGGTTCGCATCTTGGCCTGGGCGGTCTCGATCAGCGCCAGCGCGACGCACTCGGCGGCGAGCGTTGCGACCAGCGCCGCGAGTGCGCCCACAAAGCTGGCCGGGTGGGGCGCAAACAGCTCTGCGCCGAGCAGCAGCACCATCCAGTGCCGTGCCTGCGCGCTCCATTGCAGTAGCGCGAGATCCCGGCCTGCGTACTCGAGCAGCGGCCCCTCGTGGATCATCGTCAGCTCGAGGTGCGTGTCGGGGTTGTCGACCGGCTGGCGCCCGGTCTCCACCAGGATGACGAGCACGAACGCGGCCGCGCCGCACCAGTGCGCGGCCTGCTGCCAGATGTGCATGCCGGCGGCGGCGAGCACCATCGCGCGCAGGTCGGTGCTGTGGGCGGGCAGCGCCGCGACAAGCAGCGTGAGGGCCAGCAGCGCCTCCGCGAACACGGCCAGCGTGCCGTCACGCGCGACCCCCATCAGCGAGAAGCCGTTGCCCGTGTCCCAGGCGGAAGCGGCCTGCGCAAAGCGCGCGAGCGCGAGCACACCGATCAGCGCGAGCGCGTCGTGCCCGATACCGAAATCGCCGGCGCGGCCTGCGACCGGAACGATCGCGAGCGCCACCAGCATGCAGGCGGCGATGAGCGGTGGCGCAAGCCAGTAGACCACACCGGCGCCCTCGGGTACCACGCTGCTCTTCTTCCAGAGGCGCCGAAGCGTTCTGTAGGGCTGTAGCGGCGAGGGCCCGCGGCGGCCCTGCAGCCGTGCCTTGAGGGTCTGGATCGTCCCAGGGACGAGCAGTGCCAACAGAACTCCGGCGAGCTGCAGGACGGCTGCGATCACGGCGCTCAACGCAGCACCCCGGTGTCGAGCAGCACGAGCGCCAGCACCGCCAGAGCGCCGAGGTAGCCTGCGTAGGTGCGGACGTTGCCGGTCTGCAGCCGTCGCGCGAGCGCCGCGCCGCGCAACGCGGCCCGCACCGCCGGCTCATACAGCAGCCGGTCAACCAGCGACGGCGTGTGGCTGGCGTACGTGATCCTTTGCGTGATCGTCCCTGCCTGCACTACATCGAGCTCGCGCTCGGGTCGCATCAGCGCTTCGAGCACCAGCCGCAGCGGCTTGGTGAAGGCCGCCGATGACCAGTCGAGCGCCGCAACGACCGGCTGTCCGCACACCCAGCTCGGCGCCCTGGCCGGGGCGGGTTGCCGGTGCCCGCGCGCCGCCGCCAAGAGCGCCGTCAGGGCCAGGAGCCCCACACCGATCGCGAGCGCCGGCAGCGAGCCGGTACCGGGCAGCGCGAGTCCCGGCCCGCGGGCGAGGTGGACACCTGGGTCAAGCAGGCCGGCGAGCGTGGGGAACAGCAGCCCGGGGACCACCCCGAACAACACGCACATGGCGGCCAGCGGGAGCATTCCCAGCCGCATCGCCAGTGGCGGCTCGGCCGCGTCGGCGCAGCGCTCGGTCCGAGGACGGCCGAGCAGCGCGAGGCCCACGACCTTGACGAAACACAGCGCCGCAAGCGCTGCCGTCGCTGCCAGGCCCGCGAGTGCCACCGCGCCAGCCAGCGCTACGCCCAGCGGCCGATGCAGGGCGACGTGCAGAAGCGACTGCAGGGTGAGCCACTCGGACACGAAGCCGTTGAACGGCGGCAGGCCGGCGATCGCCATCGCACCGACCAGGAAGGCGCCGCCCACCCACGGCATCTGCCGCAGTAAGCCGCCCAGGTGGTCGAGGTCAAGCGATCCGGTCGCGCGCTCGATCGCGCCCGCGCCGAGGAACAGCAGCGTCTTGAAGACCGCGTGGTTGACCGTGTGAAACATCGCCGCGCCGAACGCGATCGCCGCCCACAACCGGTCACCGGCGTGCAAAAACAGCAGCGAGGCGCCCAGGCCCAGGGCGATGATCCCGACGTTCTCAATCGAGTGGTAGGCCAGCAGCCGCTTGAGGTCGTGCTGGGCGAGCGCCCAGAGAACGCCACCGAGCGAAGACAGCAGGCCGAGCCCGAGCAGCGCCAGCCCGAGCCACAGAGGCCGCGCGCCGAGCCAGTCGAACTCGACGCGCACGAGCCCGTAGATCGCGACCTTGATCATCATGCCCGACATCAGCGCCGACATCGGCGCTGGCGCTACCGGGTGGGCGCGCGGCAGCCAGGAGTGCAGCGGAATGAACCCGGCCTTGGTGCCAAAGCCGAGCAGCGCCGCGATCGCGACGGCCGTCTGGGTCGCACCGCCGGCCGCCGCGAGTGCCTGTGGGTGGCCGAGCGCGCCGTAATGGCTGGCGATCAGGAGCGCGATCCATACACCCGCGCCCCCGAGGTGCGTGATCGCCACATATGCGTAGACGGCCCCGCGCACGGCGGCGTCGCGGCGCACCACCAATATCGACGCGGCCGGGACCATCGTCATCAGCTCCCAGGAGGCCAGGAAGCTCGTCACGTCGCGCGCCACGACCACGCCGGCGAGCGAGAGCAGGAACGCAGCCAACAGTGCCGCCACCCAGCGGCGTGCCGACGGGCGCCCGATCCCGTCCAGATACGCGCCGGCGAACACGAGCGTCGGGATCGCGGTCAGCGCCAGCAGCGCAAGAAAGAAGCCACTCAGCGGATCGACGCCGAGCGCCGGCGAGAACCCGTTGTGAAAGCGCGCACCGAAGTGTCCGCCGTGCAGGAGCACAGCCACACCGGCGAGGCCGAACAGCGCCATCCCGGCGCTCTGCACGACCAGTGCCACGCGGATTCCGCGCCGTAGGAACGGCAACAGCCCGCCCGCTACAAGCAGGGCGGCCCCGGCCTCGAGCAGCACAGTCACGTCGCCGATGTCGCTGCCGATGCCGGAGCCGGAGCCGGTGCCGGAGCCGGTGTCGGTGCCGGTGCCGGTGCCGGTGCCGGTGCGAAATCCGCCGCCGCAAGCTCGTCCAGCAGCTGACGGTTCTCTTCGAGGTTGGCGGCGATGATCTCCTTGGCGAGCTGCAGCAGTATCAGCGT
>JAJYHG010000153.1:397-3154 GCA_021784895.1 Actinomycetes bacterium | reverse complement strand
CATGTTCTTTGTTGCTTGAACTACCGCAACTTATTGTCGCTCGGCTCGTGGGCGTCGTCGACGACGGTGAGCAGATCGGTCGTGGTTATGTGGTCGCATCGGCGCTCGACCGATGGGCCAACGCCGAAGAGAGCACAACACTGAACCTCGTCGCGTGGGTGCCACCCACGCTGAGTTTCCGTATCGCATCGCAGCTGAAGTCTGACGCGGCTCGCGCCGGGGATAGAGCGGACGTCCAGCGACTCGACAACCCAGACGCCATAAACCAGACGGTCAGTCTCCTGGAACTTGGGCTCGGTGCGATGGCGCTCCTGGCATTGCTGAGCGGAGGAATGGGCATCCTCAATCTGGGACTCGTGACGGTACGCGCGCGATCACGTGAGTTCGCACTGCGGCGTGCGCTTGGTGCGTCTCGTGATCAGATCTTCGCCGCTGTCCTCCTTGAGTCCGTCGTCACCGCCACTGCTGGCGGCGTGCTCGGCATTGCTCTAGCCTTCCTGATCACAAGTGGCATTACCCCGTTCATGACCGACTTTGTGGCTGCTGAGGATCTTCCTGGATTTCCCTTGGCGGCAGCACTCGCCGGCTTCCTCGCATCCGGCGGCCCTCGGCGTGGCGGCAGGGAGTGCACCGGCATACTGGGCCACGCGCTCCACGATAATCAGTGCGTTGAGGGATTGAGAACGGTGGCGCAGAACCACTGCGACGCGCCCACCCAGCCAACAGGCGCCTGACTGGGCTGCAGCACGCTCTCGGAGAGATTCCGACCAACAGCACGCTGTCCATGTCCGCGGCCTTCGGCATTCCTCAGAACAAGTCCGCCAGCGCCTACGTCTTCTACATGGGATACAAGGGACACCCGTATACATCAGACATGACGTACTTCGAGAGCGACTTCTGGACGCACGTCGAGGCGGGCGGTCCCGGCAATCCGATCTACAGCCTGGCCGAGGCTTACGAATGGGCCAAGTCTCTGCACTCGACGTTCACGGCACCAGAATGGTATGGCTCGCCTTACTACACCGGCTGGGCCGACACCGTCGGCTGCACCAAGTGCGTCTGAGGAGGCGAAGATGCATTCGCGCGTTCGCGCAGGCGTGCTCGGTGCCGGGGGTCTTGCCGGCCTGGCCGCTGTCCTGCTGCTGTCATCTGCTGCATCCCCTGCTCGCGGCCAGCCACCTGGCGCCCCATGGCATGCCGGCGATCCTGGTACCTCGCCAATCACCGTGTCCGCGCAGGTCGCCAGCGCACTCGATGCGCGTGCAGCCGACCTGTTCGGCCGGCTTGACATCCACGTGGCCACGCTTCAGAGCGTGCGTGAGCACGACAACTTCAGACAGTTGGTCCAAGATCGCACTGTGGGGCTTGATGGCGACGGGAAGCCGGTCGCCGAAGTGGCCTTCGACGAAACCGGGGCGCTGCGCAACCTCGTGAACTATCGCCGGCCGGTCGCCTCCTCCAATGTCTCACAGGCGGCGGCGCCCCAAGCCGCGGCTCGTGTGCTCGCGACCGTGGGCCTGCACGCATCTGGGCAACCGATCGTCTCGTGGGACTCCGGGATGGAGGCATGGTCCATCCAGTGGCCGCGACGTGTCGCCGGATATCCAGTGCCGACCGACGCCTTGGTCATCTGGATCCTGTCGGATGGCGGCGTGCGAGCGATCTCAGCTATTGAAACGCCGCTCCAGACAGTGCCGGCGATGATCGTGCCTGCCGATCAGGTTGTCGCGTCCGTGGATCACCTGCTCACCGCGAGGATAGGCTCGCCGCATGTGCTTGGCGCTCCGTCGCTTGAGTGGCGCCAGGCGAACAACTTTGCCGATCCGTCATTGCCAGACGCGCCGTCGCCGGTGGCGCAACTCGTTTGGAGCGTTCCCTTCACAGTCACGCTGTCACCAGATGAGCAGCTCGAGGGTGCCTTCTGGGTCGACGCTGGTAGCGGGGATCTTGTTGGTGGGACGACGGTCTCGTAGCCTGACGAGGCGCTCGCTCAGTCTGGTCATAGTCGTCGTCGCCGGGCTCGTGGCATGCACGAGCCCGGCGCCACCCTCGGTCCAGGGCACGGCAATCTCGTCACCAGTCGCAAGGCGGGCTACGATGTCGCCGGCACGCAGTCCCGCCAGCAGCAACGCCAGTCCTGTCACGCCACCGCCAATGTTGGAGTGGGTGTATCTCGGCGCCGACCAAGGGTTGTGGGGGCTCGAGGGTTCAACGCGGACGCGCATCGAGATTCCGCCTGGCGACTGGTCAGTTACCATCGGGCCGCGCGATGTGTTCCTCGCGTCACGGAGCGGCTCGCCAACGCTCCTCGGCGGTCGAGTACTTGGCAGCCGCCTCGTCGTCCAGGACCATCTGTCGCTGCCTTCGACGGAAGCGTGGCAGACGGCCTTCGTCGCGTGCGAGTCGGCGGCCGGGCGTATCGTCGTGGCGAACGGCGGCGGGCGACTGTATCTCGTGGAGGAATCCGGGACGTTGCGGCTCATCCCCGGGCAGCACTCGAACCTGGGTGCCTGCGCGCGGCTCGATGAGGAGCACTTGGTCTGGGACCAGGAAGACGGGCCGCTCATGCTGTGGGATGCCTCGACCGACGCTGTGACGGTCACTGGCATCATGGCCCGCAGTCCCTCGGCGGCCGCCCGCGAGCTTGCTTTCTACGACACGTCGGCCGAGGAGATCTGGGTGTGCCGCTTCTCGCTCGCTGGTATGGTTCTCCGTCTCGATCGCCGGATCGGGGCCGTCAGGGCGGCCGTGCCAGGG
>JAJYHG010000153.1:0-387 GCA_021784895.1 Actinomycetes bacterium | reverse complement strand
TGTTGACTAGGCGTAGAGCCCGACAAGGCCGTCCTCTTCCGCGTCGGGACGGCGCTGCAGCGAGCCGGCACAGTCCCGCTCCTGATCGGAAGCCTGGTCGGCTGGATGCCCGCCACACCTTCGCGTTAGCGCGGCCGACGCCTCCGCCCCGTAGACGCCCCCTTCCTAGGGCGGAGGCGACCCCGGGTGCGGTCGGCACTGCGCGGTGGGGATGCCGCGGTGATCAGACATACGTGCACTCCATGCGGTCGTCGACTGTGGTCCAGAAGAGACGAGGTGGTTTGAGCGCCGGTCGAGAAGTGGACAACCCCGCGCGGGGTCCAGATGTGATACAGCACGAGATGGAACTTGCCCTGTGCATTGCGCAGCCACAGCGTGTAGCGGATG
>JAJYHG010000107.1 GCA_021784895.1 Actinomycetes bacterium | reverse complement strand
ACCGGCTCGATGCGGACACCAGCGCCGTCGAGCTCGAGCTCCACCTCGCCACCCCCAGCCAGGCCGATGCGATTGCGCAGGGAGCGGGGAATTACCAGCCGTCCCGCCTTATCGATGGTGGTCCTCATGGCATGGATGCTACCACGAGGCGACGACCCACGGTCCCGACCGGCCATGGCCGGCGAGGTCGTGATCTTGATGGTGATGTACTGGCCCTTCTTCACGACCTTCGTCGAGACGGTGAACGGACCCGTCTGGGTCACGCCCACCGACGACGACTCGCTCAGGTAGGTCTGGGCGACGGTGCCGATGACCGCGTTCGACACGAACTGATCGAACGCCGCACCGGCGAACAGGGCGCCTTCCGTAGGCGGAAGGAAGCCGCTGTTCTTGCACATGTCTTCTCGCCGACCCGGGGCGTCTACCGGCGGGGTGCGGACTTCCGTGTTGGTCTGGACCTGCTTGTTCTTGACGCTACGCGATATGCGTAGCATAGTGATGTCATGAGCACCAGGCACGGAGAACGCGCCAACGAAGTCGTGATCGCGCTCGCGCAGCGACCGGCTGGCATGCGCCTAAACGAGATTGCGGATGCGTTGTCTGCTCCGCTCACCAGCGTCCAACGCGCGGCCACTTCTCTATCCGATGACCAGCTCGTAAAGGCGGAGGATGAGCGATCCCCGCGATACGCGATCAACCCGAGCCATCCGGCTGCCAAGGCGCTCGTGGAGTTCAGCCTACGTGTCGTTTCCGTTGAGCGAGCAATAGACGTGTCCGTGCGTGCGAACGCGGCTGTCGAGTTCGCCGGAAGAGACCGCGATGGCTACCTCATCGTCCTATCTCCGTTCGCCGAGCCCGCCGACGTTGCCCAACTCCATGCGACCCTCGGGCAAGTCAATCGCGCTCGGGAAGATGCGCTGCCATTCGAGATCACTGAGCGTGACGACGTGAGAGAGATCCTTCGAGAAGACCTGACACTGCGCGAGCGCGGCCTCCGCATGACATCGGTGAAGGGATCGGCGCTGCGGACTTTCCGCAACCCCCACGAGCACGGTTCTTTCGACGCCGCGATGCTGGGCCGGCTTCACCCATCCTTGCCGCCGATCTCGCGTCGTGTACTGAAACGCTTGGCGGAAGACCACGGACTTGCCCGACTCGCCGCCTTTGGCTCCTCTGTGCGGTCGGACTTCCGGCCAGACTCTGACGTGGATGTAATGGTCGAGGCGCTCCCCAGCTCGCCGGTCCGGCTTGGGACCATTCTTGACATCCAGGAGCAGCTTGAGAGGCTCCTGAACCGGGATGTCGACGTAGTCAATGCGCGGGCGCTGAACGAGACCGTCCTGCGCCGCGCCAAGAAGGAGGGAGTGGTCCTCTATGAACGAGCGGGATCAACAGCACCTTGAGGCGGCGAAGGCCAGTGCCCAGCTCGCCCGACAGCATGTTCGCGCCGGTGGTGCGAAGTGGCGCGACAATCAGATGGTGGTCGATGCCGCTGCCAAGCGAGTCGAGGAGGTCGGCGAACTCCTGAAGCGTGTGACGCCAGCACAGCAGGCAGCCATGCCAGGCATTGCGTGGAAGCAGGCCAAGGGGATGCGCGAGAGGATCGCGCACGACTATGGTCAGATCGACCTCGACATCCTGGAAGGCGTCGTCCAGAACGACCTCCCGACCTTGATCGGTCAGATTGACGCGGCGTTGGCTTCTCCTGCCCCAGACCCTAACGCCAAAGGGAACTCAGGCCAGCAGCGTCAGTGATCTGACGACGGGGCGGAGCGTAGCCAGCGCGTGAGGCGAGGGCGGCGCGGATCAGCGTCGAGTAGTGGCGCTCGCCGGCGTGGCCGTTGTAGTTGAGCTGCCAGAGCAGCAGCCAGCGGTTTAGGCGCTCACGGTTGCGGATCGAGAAACGGCGGTAGGTCAGCGTGTCGCGGATCTCGCGGAGTTGCGTCTCCAGTGGCCCGGTGCTCGCCGTCTCGTCCCGCATGTGCTGGACCTGCCAGGCCACACGGCTCTCGTAGGCGTCGAGCCAAGTCTGGATCGCTGGCACGGCGAGGCTGCGGGCGGTCGCCACGAACCAGCGCCACTCCCACGGTCCCGAGAAGGCGTCCTCGATGAGCGCGGCAGCCGGGTGGTCGAGGGCCCTGTGCTTCTTCAGCAGCTCGCGGAAGCGCCTGCCCAGGTGGTAGTGGCAGAGGAACACCTCGGGCGTCTGGCCCGATCCCGGCGGCATCGCGGTCTGCGGCCAGACGGCAGCCATCGCCGCCAATGGCGACTTGGCCGCGTCGCAGACGATGCGCCGCGGCGTGCCCGGCAGCGAAGAGAGGAACTCGATCCAGTCCTGCTTGCTGGCTCCCCCGCGCGCCTCTAACCGGACCAGCTTGTGCTCGCCGTCGGGTCGCCACTCGAACGCCCCGAGCACGGAGTAGGGCTGCCGGCCCGACGGCTTGTTCTGGTAGCGGATGTGAAACGGGATCTCGTCGAGCAGCAGCACGTCCGGCCAGGCCGTCGGTGCGTGCGACGCGGCCAGGAGCGGCACGTAGGCTTCCACCCAGTCAGCAACCATCCGTCCGTCGCGGTGGATCAGCCGATGGGCCTTGCCTCGGATCAGCCGGGCCGCCTTGCGGTAGCTCATCCCCTCGCCGACCCGGACGAGCGCCGTGGCGATCTCGCGCACCGTGTAGGTTCCCTGGCGCGGTCCCGGTGGCCCCTCGTGCGCGGCCAGCCGGCGCTCGCACTCGTCGCAGTCGCCGGTGGCAGTCATCTGCCGAGGCAGGGTCTCGGTGAAGGTGTGGCCGCCGTTACCCGAGCAGTGGAACCGCTGCCGCCGGCGCGTGCCGTAGCTGCCCCAGCGCGAAACTCTGGCGCGCGGGTGGCTCGGACAACTCGGCAGGCTCATCGCTCGTCTTGCCCCCTCGGAGTGCGAACCCGATCAGCCTGGAACCTGGGTCCGCTGCCTCCCATGAGCAAGAAGTCGCCCTCAGACCAACACGGAAGTCCGCACCCCCGAAGGAGTGGGCCGGACATGGCTCTGCGTTGAAGCCGGCTCACGAAGTCTGGTGGCTGGTGCGGAAGCCCGTGGACGGCACGATCGCCGAGAACGTGCTGCGCTACGGGACCGGCACGCTGCGGATCGACGATTGCCGGATCCATGGACCCGTGGGCGATGGGGT
>JAJYHG010000243.1 GCA_021784895.1 Actinomycetes bacterium | reverse complement strand
TCGGCCTGCCGGACTCCTCGACAATCCGGACCGCGCTGGCTTTGAACTCCTGATCGAACTTCTTCCTGCTCTCTGACATGGGGACTCCTTATAGCTGGAGCCTCCACGACATTGGGGGAACCTCAAACCGGTATTCGACAGGAATCTGTTTCATGGCCTCGGACACGATCTCCTCGCCTGCTCCGGCGGTCTCCTGCGGCTGCGACGTGGCGCGGACCTCGTTCAGCGCTTGCTGGTATGAGATCCCGCGCTCCTGTTTGAGGGCACGGGCGCGACGCTGCTCGTTACGGTCACTGCTTCGCTGCTCAGACATGTAGGTCCCCTCTTGCGCAGCGTCCCGAGCCCACCGCGAGAGGTGACGTCCGCCAGTCGTTCCAGACGCTTCTCCGGTTGGCGGGGCGTGAGTGCTCGGGACTCAACCCCTACGGAGCGCCCTAGCGGGGGCGCGACGAGAATGATAGTCACCCGGATCGGTTCTGGGCAAGCGTTTTCGATCGGTCGCGGGCGTCGATCCGCGGCGCCACGAGGAAGTGCACGGGCGGCCTGTACCTTCACGCCATGCGTCTAACTGACCTGCGAGCGGCCGAACTCTTCTCATTCGAGGATCTCTCGCTGGAGGAGCTGCCCGAGCGCGCCTTGGTCGTGGTCGGTCCCAATGGCGCCGGCAAGACGAACCTGTCTCGGCTCATCGAGATCGTCATCGCAGCCGTCGAGCGCGCCACGGCGTTCTCGAACGAATCCTACGTGCGGCTCGTGCAATTCGCCGCCGGCAGGCGCATCGAGGCTCCTGCTCGCCGCATGTCGGGGCTTCGACTCGGCATGGCTTGTACGGAGGAGTGGGAGCGCGACCTGTTTGTGAAGTTCGTGCGGGCGTTGCTGTTCACAAGTCTGCTGCGTGACACGGCGAGTAACTTCGACAGACGCGGCGTGCAGGATTGGGTCGAGAGCATCCAAGCCAGCGACCTGGTGCCGCTGACCGCAGGTCAGATCGTGGTCGAGCTAGCCGACCCGGCTACGGGGCAGTGGAGCCTGGGCTACGAGTTCGACGTGGAGGGCGAGCGGTTTCGGCTGCTTCTGGACGCCTCGGTCTCCAGCGGCGTGCTTGTTCGCGTTGAGGATGCGCACAGCAGCGTGCCGAACCAACCCATCACGCGGCTGCTGGAACTGGACGACCGTCGTGTGCCGAGGACGCCGTTGTCGCTGAGCGATCTGCTTCCCCCACTCGGGGAGGGACGCGCCTTCATCATTGAGCCCGGCAGCATGCCCGACGCGGAGCCGATACGGGCCTGGGCGGCCGCAGCGGACATTCCTCTCGATGACGTGCAGCGCCGCAGCTACAGCCTGTCCTGGGTGCTGCGCGTCCTTCTGGATCGTGGCATCGCGGTGTTGGGCGACCTGCGCATGCCGCCTCAGACTGCCTATACGGTGGACGAGGTCAGCTTCGATCCCGCTCCCGCCGATGGGACCCGCGTGCCGCTGCGGCTGTTCCGACTGAAGAACGGGGACTCTGCGGACCGCGATCAGTTCGCAGCCATTCAGCAGCTGTTCCAGCGCCTGACCGGCCAGCGGTTCGATGTCGATCTCGCCGAGGACGGACCGACTTCAGCGCAAGCAGCGGCCAGCCTCCGCATCTCGCCCGTCGTAGTCCGCTCGAGGCAAGATCTCTCGATGGAATTTGCTGGCGCCGGAATGTGGGAGTCGCTGCTGCTCAGCGCGACCCTCTCCGACGCTGCGGGCCGTGTCATGGTGCTCGACGAACCAGCTCGAAACCTTCACCCGACGCTGCAGCGTCGGCTGCTCGATGAACTGCGCAGCGCGGACGGGCAGTTCATCGTCGCCACGCACTCGCCTTACCTGGTGCCGTTCAGCGGCGGCTCTGAGAGCGCGATCTGCCGCCTCGCGCTGCGCGGTGGTGTCAGCCAGGCTCATTTGCTTCCGCAGACCATCGGTGACGGCCGGCTGCAGAAGACGCTCGGGGAGTCAGCCGACGCACGCGCCCTGTTGTTCTCCCACGGCGTCGTGCTCGTCGAAGGGGGCACCGAATTGGGAGCACTGCCGGAATGGTTCGCAAAGAGCCAGACGGCGCTCCGGAGGGGCGCCCCGGAGGTTCTGAACATTGCGGTGTTCTCTGTAGACGGCGACCCGGGCTTTGGCACGTTCGTCCGCTTTCTGCACGGCTTGGGCGTGCCCTGGGTGATCGTCTGCGACGGAGCCGTCTTCAGGTTCGGCACGCGCACCGCCCAAATCTTCGAGCAGATCCTCAGAGCCGGTGTCGATGCGCCCGAACTCCGGCAGATCGTCGATGGTGCGACCGATGACCTGCGCTTCGAATGCTTGCGCGACATCGGGCAACGCCATGGAGTGTTCACGGCCGCTAGCACCTGGGACGCCCCGGACGAGGCCTTTGAGGCCTATGTCGAGAGCGTCGCTCCGGGCCAGCTCGCCGCCGCAGCGGCTCTCCTCGGCAACAGCAAGCCGCGCGTCGGGCGTCACGTCGCGACAGTGACCGACTGCCCCGCCGAGATCGACAGCCTGTACAGCATGATCCTCGACCGCCTCGGCGCGTGACGCTACCGCACGGTCAAGAATCGCCTGTCGCCGAAGCAGAAGCCGTGGCTGACGGCGCCGGATCGCGAAAGCACTCCGGGGGGCAAGGGCTGCCTCTCGCGCTCAGACTTCCCCTCCTCCGAACGGAGCCTGAGATCTGGGTTACGCTCAATCCCGACCTTCGAGTTGCGCCCTTCTGCCCTCCAGCTCGTCCAGCCGTTTGCGCAGCTCAGCAATCTCGCGCGTGATCTCCCGAAGTTCGGTCTTGGCTTGCCAGCGACCGAGATAGGCTTCGCCGAGCTCCTCTCCGATGTACGCCTCGAGCTGGCGTCTGAGCACCCGAATGTATGGGCTGCCGTGGACCACGCCTTCGCGGTACTCGAGCTTGCCGGCGTTGATGCCCGCGACGACGAAGCCCTCGTCGACCCCGTACTCCTTGCGGGCCGTCACGTGGCTCAGAGTCGCTCCCTTACGCGACCATTCGCCGTATTGCGCCATCGCGCACAGAATGATCCCCGAACCGGTACTGCCGTGCATGCCAGACCGCGGCGAGTCCGAGGGGGACACCACGAGGACCTGCTGATCGGTGCCAATTGCTTCGGTGGCCGCGGCTCCACCGACATGACGAGTCCTATGGCGACGAGGCGTGTGTCTAGGCTCGGGTGCGCGCTGTGGTCAGGTGAGCAGCCGGATTGGGCAGCGTGGGCCTGTCGCTTTGCTGAGCTTGCGATCGGCGGTCACGAGGTCGCAGGCGAGCGCCTCGGCGAGAGCGACGTAGGCCGCGTCGTAGGGCGAGACGTTTGCTCGCAGCTCATACGCACGGCGCACGAGCGGCAGCGCCGGGTAGCGTTCGAGCACGAGATCCTCGAGATCTTGGATCGCCGTCGCGAACCGCTCATCGGAAAGGCCGCCTGAAAGCCAACGCTTGCGCAGAACCGCAGTCGTCTCGACATCGACGAGATCAGGCGCGGCCAGCTCGCCGGCTGCACGAAGTTCACCACGCGCGCGACGCCCGTCGTGTCCGTCGTCACCGATCGCGTTGGCGAGCACGCTCGCATCGACGACGATCAATCGCGGGAGCGCTCCTGCGCGAGGTCATCGGCAGCGCGAGCGAGTCCGACAGCACCACCGTTGCGCTGCTCGATCCTGTCGAGCACCTCGGCGAGGCTCGGCCTGGCGGCGATCCTCGCCAGTTCGTGCGCAACATATTGCTGCAGGGACTGCCCCTCTCTTCTGGCCCGCTGCTGTAGCGCGGCGTGGACGTCGTCAGGAAGATCACGGACAAGCAGGTTCGCCATTGCTTACAAAATGCTATCACCGGGTAAGCGGTTCGCCTTGATCACGGCACCAGCAAGCGCTTTCGCTCCACCGCGAGCAAACCGATTGCTATTGGATTGGCGACGACTCGCGTTCGCGGGTCAGCAGCCTGTCGCGTCTCGCAGGGTCCGGCAGGCCTGTGCCATCCGCCGTGCTGACAGCTGGACCACCTGGCGGCGAAAGGTGGATCGGGGTAGGGTGTGGACGTTGTCGAAGTTCACGACACAATCGCTGGGCACTCCATCCTCTTGCGCGGTCAGAACGAGCTCGCTGACAAGCCCGCGTCGGGTCCTGGTCAGAGCTGCCACCACCACGCTGCCGATCCGGTCGGCGACTGGGTCTCGTGTGAGCACCAGCACCGGCCGATCGCCGCCCGGCGTGGCCGCGAACCAAATCTCACCGCGCCGCATCGTTCCAGTCTGACCAGTCCTCGGCCGGGCCCCAGTCGGCGATCGCCTCAAGCGACCGTTCGGTGTCAGTGGCCGGCTGCTGCTGCCATCGCTCGGCGTCGGCTTCGCCACTGAGGACGACCAAATGCCGGTGCAGCGCATCTCGCAAGATCTCTGACCGATCAACGCCGAGCGCGTCGGCCCAGTGTTGAACAGCATCTGCTTCTTCGTCGGGCACGCGAAAGCTGAGCATCGTCATACGGAAGAGCATACAGCGTATGACAAGACTGCTAGCACGAGCGCTTCGTCGTTCGGGCACCCGCAGCTGACACGAGCGCTTTGGCGACGGACCGTCACGGCAGTGGCGGTTGGGTCTCGACTCCGACGGCGAGCCCCGTACAATGTCCGGCATGTCTTCTCGTACAGAACGCGTCGAAGCGCGGATCGACCCAGACAGCGCCCAGCGAATCCGGTACGCAAGCACGCTTGAGCGCACGTCCCTGAGTGGCTTCATGGTCGCTGCCGCGGCGGAGAAGGCCGAACGAGTGATCGCCGAGCACGCCTACACGCTGGTGCCAAGCGACTATTTCGACCGGCTGCTTCAGAGTCTCGATGAGCCCGCCGAGCCGATGCCGGAGCTGGCAGCGGTCGCTCGCCGTGAGCGAGAGCAGCCGCGTTTCCGGCGCGCCTAAAGCACGCGCGGCAGCCGTGTGCCTCTCAGAGCGGATCGCGTCAGCCCATGACCTGGCCGGGTTCGCGTGCGGTGACCACACGCTCGATCGTTGGCTCGCGGCTTCCGCGCTGGCGGCGGACGCGATGGGAACGGCCCGCACCTACGTCTGGTCAGAGAACAGCGCGGTTGTGGGCTACTTCAGTCTCTGCCCACACGAGGTTCGCCGCGACGAGCTGCCGGCAAAGCTTGGCCACGGCGCGCCGCACAGCATCCCTGCGATCCTGCTCGCACGGCTCGCGCTTGACCGCCGCCTGCATGGTCATGGACTCGGCGCCAGCCTGCTGCTCGACGCACTGACCCGCGCCACTGATGCGATCGAGATCGCCGGCGGCAGACTGATCGTCGTCGACGCGATCGACGAACCGGCACGCCGCTTCTACGAGCATCACGGATTCCACGCGGCCCCAACCCGACCGGCGCGCCTGTTCCGCAAAGCCTCTGATGTCGCGGCCGCGCTCCGAGGCAGATGAACGCTTTCATGCCCACGTCCTGACTTCACGCACTTGCGTTTTGGCGACGAGGCAGCGGTTGTGATGCCGGCTACCAGCGTATTTCGACGCCGTATTCCGTGAAGCGGGAGTCGGTCGTGATGACCGGCACGTGCTCAGTCAGTGCCTGCGCAATGAGCATCCGGTCAAACGGGTCGCGATGGTGTGCTGGCAGCTCACGGACCTGCCAGGCATGCGCGGGACTGATTGCGAGCCAGGAGAACCCCTCCTCGGAGATCCGCTCTGGTAGGTCCTCGGGCGCGCTGAGCTTGCCGAGCGACCGTTTGATCGCGATCTCCCATACGCTCGCGGCGCTCACAAGCGGCTCGTTGGCCGGATCCGCGAGCGCTTCACGTGCCGTACGGGACAGCGCACGATCGTCGGTGAGCCACCACAGCAGTGCATGCGTGTCGACCAGCAGTCGGCTCACGCCATGTACTCGGCGAACTCAGCCGGCGTCTCGTCAAAATCTTCGGTGATCACGATCTGTCCCCTCAGCGCTCCAGGGCGGCGGGGCGCAGTCGGGGCGTGGTAGGCGACGATCTTGACCACTGGGGTCCCGCCGCGGCGCACCACAATCTCTTCACCAGCCTCGGCACGGGCGACCAGGCGCGAGAACTGCGTCTTTGCCTCATGGATTGATACAGCGTCCATACCAACCAGAGCCTATAGGACTTAGTCCGCTTAGTCCAGCGGTTTTGTGTGTGCTTGAGATCGATTCCCCAGGCGAGCGCTTTCATCACAGACAGTCCTCTGTCCCTGACGATCGCAACGGCGCCCTCGCGACATCTCGAGCTGGACGGCCTCCAACCGAGGTGGTGTCGCAACGCTGCATCGCGCTCGCCGGTCGTGGAGCAAGCGAAGGGGCGGAGATCGCTCGCGATCGCGGGGCTGCGCGATCAGCTCGCTTCGGCGGCCAGGAAATCCGCGATCGTCTCAAGCGGCCCGCCCTTGCGGCTGTGTGGGTAAACGTCGATCACCGTTCCGCCAATTCTGTCGTACACGACGAGGGCAGGCACCTCGCGCCCAAAGCCGGACGCCCCGCTGCTCCTCCGGCTCCCAAAATGACTGCTCACCCGTAGCCGCAACGCCGCCGCGCGGACACCAACCTCGAAGTATTGGCTCTCTCGCTCGTCCTCGGAGAGCCCGTCCGAATCAACGATCTCGTGGGAATGCCCGTTGGCGTCTGCCAACTCTAGGAGCGCGCGGACCTTCTCGCCGTCGTAACCAGCGTTCTCTGGAACGGCGAAGATCTGCGTGGCCTCGGACGGGGTGATCAACACGAGATGTGGCACGTATCGAGCGTACAAGCGGCGTCGGCTGATCTCGGCCCCTGCGAATAGCGACGCCCCGGGAACGCGAGTCTTCGCGTCGTGAGTCTTCCCATAACCTGCTGTTTCGTCTTCTGCTCGCGGCCATCACCGTCCGGCTTGTAGGTGACGTCCACACTTGGCTGCGCCGCTTTCGCTTCGAGATCTTGCGTCTTGGCCGCACGAACAGTGCAATGGCGACCAGAGGCGCGACGAGCGTTGGCCGGAGACCGCGACCCGTCGCACCTTGGACGCCTCGAGCTACGCGTTGAGTGCGAGGCGGGCCGTCCCGCTCGCGACGCGTCGCGCGACATGTCGCTCATCGTGACCCTTGACAAGATCACCCGCATAATGCCCGAGTTGTCTTTGGATCACGACCAGCGGGACGCCCTCCCTGGACATCTCCACTGCGTGCGCGTGCCGGAGCTGATGCGGAGCGAACCGACGCCGGACACCCGCTGTGGCTGCGGTGCGATGCAGCTGCGCCCGGATACCCGCCGGGCTGCAGCGCCGGCCGCGCGTGGAGCCGTGCAGGACGCAGAAGAACGCCCCGACCGGCAGCGTCTTGCGAAGCTCGACCCACGGCTGCAGCTGCTCCCACGCCCAGCGGTCCATCCCGACCTCGCGACGTTTGCCTCCCTTGCCCTGACGCACAAGGATCGCGCCACGCACGGGATCCAGATCCGTTTCGGCGAGCGCGAGCGCCTCGCTGATGCGAAGTCCCGCGCGCCACAGCACGATGATCAGCGCCCGGAGTCTGACCCCGTCGGCGTCAACCCCGGCGGCACGCATCACCGAGATGATCTCCTCAACGGTCGGCGGGTCAGGCGGATAGCGCAGCCCCTTGTTGCGCGGCGCGAGCCCCTGATGGAAGGTAGAGAGCGTGGCCGGTGACCTGCGCCGGCCGGCACGGTCCAGCGATGAGACTGGTTGCATGACATCCTCCCTTCGTACGGTGATCGACACCACATCGTCCACCCTGCGGACGCCAGCGCGGTATCCGTTCTCCGAAACCAGCCACGCCTCCCGTGTCGGAGCTCAAAGGCGATACTCCGACGGCCAACGGTCGCAATAGCGGAACCGTGGCAAGGCGCTCGCGTGGTGCCCCCGGGTCAATCGGCGAAAGCGCAACTCGCCGCCGCGTTGAAGCGGCCTCGGACCGCCGAGCGATGAGGCGCGAACCTCAAGATCAGGCTCTCAGAGCGCCTGACAGTCCACATGAACGTGAACGCGCTGCCCCTTGGCGACGATGATGTAGAAGGAGTGCTTCATCTGGTCGTAGCGCCCGGAATGAACCAGCCTGTTGCAGCTGCCCATCGGCCATTCCATGGGGCGCTTCAGCCCACCGATCACGGTGTAGCGACCCGTCGGCACGTAGCGCGAGAAGTGCCCGGATTTGCCGACAGGGATGTTGATCCGCTCGCCATTGCCAGCGATGAGCCTCACCGTTCCTGCGTAGTACCAGCATCCGCAGGGGTGCGCCTTCAACACCTTCGGCGTGATTTCGACCCCACCGTAGACGGCGAGCGTTCCGCTCAGCAGGCCGACCGGAGTCTTCGCCGGAGCGTTCGATGGTTGGGACGCGCCGTTAGCTGCGTGACTCGGCTGACCGGGACCGCCACAACCTGCCAGCAAGACGCCGAGAGCGACGGCGGAGATGAGTAGGCAGGCGCAGCGCCTCATACACACAGACTAGGTCTGGACATGGCTTGCGTCACAGATCGCTACTGCTTCCGCACACGGCAACGCACTGCCGCCGCGATCCCATTGCCACGGCACCGCAACTCCCGGGCTCAGCAGGGTCGTGATTCCTTTCGCCGCCATGCCGAACCCAGGACACGCGCGACTTGCTGATCACCGGACCGGTGGAAGCGGTATCGATAGCTGGCGGCAGATCCCACGAGCGGTGGGAGCCTTGATTTCACGGTGGCGCGGAACAACCGAGCGATCACCCGTCGTGCGGTTCTCCCACATCTCGTGGCTGGCGCCCTCTCGTAGGAGCCGGCAGCCGTGTTCCTGAAGGTGTCGCTCGAGGTCGCGCTTCTTCACGCAGCAATCTCAACGGATTCGACCAGCGCCCACCCCGGATCCGGGATGCTCTCGCCGCGGGCGCGACGCTCGTCAAGAACCATCGAGATCGCATCAAGCACCATCGACCGTGCCTGCTCGAGGTCTTCGCCCTGCGTGTGAACCTCGGGCAGTTCGGGCACGTGCGCATAGACCCAGCCCTCGCCCGCGTCCTCATAGACCACGTTGAACTTGAGCGCGCTCATCTGCAGAACGGTACCGCAGCACCTCCCAGAAGTCTGAGGGTTACCTCGACCAGAGCCAGGGGCACAGACGATCGCTTCTACCTGCGAACGTCTCAACCGCTCACGATTGGCTTGGCGACGAAGCGGGGGTGGAGTCAGAGCATGTCCGGCTCGGGTGGCAGTCGAACGAGAACTGAGGTCGTTCGCTGGCGGCTACGGAGCCTCTCGTCAAGCGGCGAACGGGACGTGCTTTTGTGTTGGCACGGGCGTCGGAGGCATGACGCAAGTGTTCCGAGAGCGGCCCCGGCTTCCGTAGGCGCTTGTAATACAATAGGCGGGTGAGTGAGGAACGCTTCGACCTCGATCTACTCAGCGACGAAGACCCTTTCGAGATCGACGTACAAGCCGCTCACCTGTTCAAACACCCTCATCTCGGCATTGACGACATCAACGACGTGTGGTCCAGCGACCCTCTCTTCTATCCGGCGCTACCGCCCGCGCACTGGCTGATGTGCGCTGAGATCGCGGGCCGTGTTCTGGTCGTGCCACTCGCGCCGTCGCGCGGTGGCGACCCCACACTCTGCCGTCCGATCGGATGCTACGAAGCTTCTCGCGCCCTCGCTGATCAATACCGGAGAGACCGATGACCGACCCGATGTCCGCCGATCAGGAATACGAGTTCTACGCCCGCCCCGAAAACCAGCTTCCGCAAGGGCCCGCGCGCCGACGCGGCAGCCTGAGCGCGATGGTGCCGGTCAGGTTTGCACCCGAACGCCTAGAGGAGATCCGCCAACGCGCCGCAGCCGAGGACCGATCGGTGTCCTCCTGGATCCGCCGCGCCGTCGAGCACGAACTGCATCACGCTGACTGACCATCAGCGACACCTCACAGCATGGCGATCGTGGCCGAGCGATAGCCGGCGGTGTCCGCGAACTGTGGACGTGGGCCTACGGCATTGCGTGCCGCAGGTCCACAGTTCGCCGATCCTGGGGCCCGCCGAGGCAGCCATCGCTCGGCTACGCACGCGATCACGGTCCGCGACCGGGACTCATAACCGTCCCGGCGTCCCGCGTCGCGCGCCGTGACGCACCCTCTGAGCGCAAACGACGGCTCAGCGATCACTATCGCTTCCGCGATTCGAACCGCCATCGCCTGGCTTGCGTCTTCGGCGACGTCCGGTCATCATCTGAACTGCGTTCGTGGGCCGTCCTGCGGGTGGGGGGCCACACCGGTTGCTTGGCAGGAGCGCGTACGCGACGAGGAAGGGTCTGGTCGGTTATGCGTCCATCTGTGGTCTGTCGCTCAAGCTTGTGGGCGTCGGCGCCGATAACCGATCGGTCGAGCTTTCGCGCGGGTGGTGGGCTTGGAGGTCTAGAGCGTGGAGATGGCAGGACAACTGCAGGAGGCGATCCGTGATGCCAGCGATCCTGGGGTGGTGATGCGCCGGGTTGTGGATCAGGCGTTGGTGCTGATTGCTGCTGCTGACGGTGCGGTCGTGGAGCTGGCGGCTGATGGCTATCTGACTTACGTGTGTGCGGCCGGGTCGCTGGCCGGCCATGTGGGCACGCGGTTGCGGGCTTCCGAGAGCCTGTCCGGGCTTGCTGTGTCTTGCGGTGAGACGTTGTATTGCGAGGACGCTGCCGCTGACGGCCGCGTTGACCGCGAGGCCTGCTTGAGGGTCGGCGCGGTGTCGATGGTGTGCGTGCCGTTGCGCCGTGGTGCTGAGGTGATCGGCGTGTTGAAGGTCACATCCGGGCGCGCGTGCGCGTTCACGCAGGCGCAGGTTGAGGTGCTGGCGGCGCTCGCGGGTTTCATCAGCACTGCGGTCGGCGCGGTCTCAGACATCTCCCAGAGCGCCAGCAGCCTGCTGGCGCGACGTTCAGCAGCGCCGGTGTCCGTGGCTGCTACCAGGACCGCCGGCGGGCAGGCTGATGCCAGCGCGGGCGGCGAGCTGATCGGCACGTTCGTCGCCAACGTGCTGCGGCCAGGGGTCGCTACCGGCCTGGCGGCCAGGCAGCGCGTTGAGGCTGTGCTGGCCGGCGGCAGCCTGAAGCTTGTCGGCCAGCCGATCGTCGATCTGAGCGACGGGAAACTGGTCGGCGTGGAAGCGCTCGCGAGGTTCCCCGGCCAGCCGCAGCAGCCGCCTGATGTCTGGTTCAGCCAGGCTCACGACGCGGGGCTGGGGGTGGCGCTCGAGCTCGAAGCGTTCCAGCTCGCACTGACGCTGCTTGAGCAGATCCCGTCTGGCGCCTACCTGGCGATCAACCTGAGCCCGCACTCGCTCGCCGCCGGCGAGCTGCCGCGCCTGCTGGGCCAGGGGGGCTGCGAACGCGTCGTGATCGAGCTGACCGAGCACACGCGAATCGATGACTACCCGCGGTGCCGGGAGCACGTGCGCCGCATCCGCGAGCATGGCGCGCGGCTCGCGATCGACGACACCGGCGCTGGCTTTGCGAGCCTCAGCCACATCGTCAACCTCGCGCCCGACCTGATCAAGCTCGACCGGCAGTTCACCACCGGCATCGATCTGGACCCGGTCCGCCGCGCGCTCGCGCAGGCGCTCGTCAGCTTCGCGCAGGACACCGGGGCGCAGGTGATCGCGGAAGGGATCGAAACCACCGACGAGCTCGACACCGTCCGCGAACTCGGCATCCCCTACGGCCAGGGATACCTGATCGGGCGGCCAGCACCACCCGCAGCGATCCGCAAACGCTACAGCCAGATCGCTCAAGCACTCACAACAAGGCTCAGTTAGCAAACGCAGCGTCACCCAACACCGAGCTTCCGCCACTGGGCCGATCTCGGCCACTGACGCGACCCAGACCGGCGGAAAGACCGGCGGACCGCCCAGGCGTCACCTGCTAGGCGCGCAGGGGCGGTAGGGTCAGCCGGAGGAAACCAGCGCTAGACAGGCTGTCGCAAAATGCAGAGTGCCTCAAGTGGCCCTGAGGCGCGTGTCCCGACCGGGCGGGTCTGAGCGGCCAGCAGTGACGTTCGCGCGAGTGGGTCGCATCGCTCGCCGGATAAAGGCTGCGACGTCTGCTTGCGCTTCTCGTTGCCGGGCGTGGGTTGGGGGCGAGCGATCCATAGCGGGAGGCGAAGCCGGTCACAAACGCGCGGCAGATGAGGTCCTGCGCCGGACCCGAGCCGACCGCTCCGGACGCCGGCACTGAGCGCCTTCATCGACACCAACGTCCTGATCCGGCACCTCACCGGCGATCCGCCAGAGATGGCCGCCAGAGCAACCGCAGCCCTTGCCGACGCCGACGAGCTGCTGCTCACCGATGTCGTGCTGGCCGAGTGCGTCTACGGGCTCGAGTCCTTTTACGAGGTGGGCCGCGACGAGGTCGCCGGATTGATGTGCGCGGCGATCGCGCTACCGGCGATCAAGACCATCGACAGCACGACATTGTTGCGAGCGCTGGAGGTCTGCGAGGTTGAGCGCCTGGACGTCGCCGAGGCCTACCCCGTCGCGCAAGCCGAGACCACGGGCGTCAGCGAGGTTATGTCCGTCGACAGGTCAATCGACCGGCTCACCACGATCACGCGACGGGAACCCTGACGCCGGGCGCCCCGGTCGCCCTTTCGTCACGCGACGCGACTGCCGGCCAACCAGCCGCCTACTCCGCTGGCAGTTCGGGGTGGAGCATCAACGCGAATGCATTGGCGACGTTCGGCAAGCCCTAAAGCCACGATAGCTCCAGTGCGAGTGGGCGCGTGAGTGTCCGCGGGTCCGTTCAGGGTGTACGAGGCGTCGCGTAAACGTGGTGTGAGCGTTCTACGCCCGCGTGAGCTCGCCGGGCAACAGGCCCCATGTCAGCGAGTCGCGGCGCTGACCGGTCTGGAGATGGCGTACATCGGATCGCAGCAGCCCTTCCTGCTGGAAGCCGCAGCGCCGTGCGACACCCGCAGACGCGTGGTTCTCCGGGTCGGTCGTCAACGCGATCCGGCCCAGCGCGACGGTCTCAAACAGCCAGGCGCACACAAGCCGCAGCGCGGCTGTCATGTGCCCGTGGCCGCGCGCCGCGGGCGTGAGCCAGTACCCCACGGTTGCTGACATGTTGTCGGTATCGACGCGAGCCGAGATCGCGCCGAGCGCAACATCCGTTCCGGCGGCGGCGATCGCGAGCTCCAGCCTGTTCTCTGAGCGCCACTGCTCGTGGCAGGCAAGCCACTCGCGGGCGTCCCGTTCGGTGTAGGGCGCGGGCATCGTCGGGATGAACCGTGCGGTAGCCGGGTCAGAGCACGCCGCGACGATCGCAGGCACGTCCTGATCGCTCCAGGCTCTCAGCAGGATCAGCTGAGCCTGAAGCGGCGGATCGGGAAACGACAGCGGGACCATTCAGCGAGCCTAGCCGAAAGGCCGAAAACGCACGCATCCTGCTCGCTCACGGCCGCGGCATGGTGGTCTGGTGGTCTTCGGTCGTCTGGGTGGGTGCGATGATCGCCGGATGGTGGATGGGGTGCGGTATCTGGGGGCGATGCGCGTCGTTGACGATGCCGCGGAGCTCGCTCATGCTGGCTCAGGACCGGATCTGGACCGTTCAGCAGAAGCCGGAGATCGTGCTGGTGGTCATCGGCGGCTCAGGGGTCAGGTCGGCGCAGATCACGGGACCGTCGCGGCGGTCTGGCGCTTGAAGTCTCCACGGCAGCCACCCAGCATCGTGGCGTCCCGGTTCCCGCATGCGACTACCGGCTCGGCACGCCGGTCTGGCAGAGGAGAAGCAGGCGAAGGTGGCGAGCGCGGGGCTGGACGCCCTGGCCGAGCAGCTCGCGCGGCTTTCGCCGCCGGACGGGCTCGCGGTGACGCTTTGCCCCTGCCACCCAACGACTTCCGCTGGCCGGCAGGCGGACAAACGCCGTTCGTGATCGTCGTGGCCGCGGGCGTAGTCGCCAACTGGGCCACCGAGGCCGGGCGCCTTGCACCGTAGCTGACGGTGCCCGCGCGGAGCGACAAGCTGAGCCGGTACGCGCGGCCGCGTCGTGTCGGAGGACGGCCGCGCTCGGCCTCAGACGCGGCCGTACTCTTCGTCGGTGACGTGCCTATCCCAGGTGACGGTGCTGCCCGCCTGATCGGCCTGCTGGATTGCCACGTGAACCATCAGCCGGTCCGGCGCCGCACCGTGCCAGTGGCGTTCGCCCGGCTCGAAGAAGACCCGGTCACCGGGGCGGATGGTCTCTGCGGGTGAGCCTTCGCGTCCGCAGCGCCCGACCCCTTCGGTGACGAAGATCGTCTGGCCGTGCGGGTGGGTGTGCCAGGCGGTGCGCGCGCCGGGCGTGAAGTGCACTAGCGCCGCTGCCACCTGCGAGCCCGGCTGCGGAGCGGCGACCGCGTCGAGGTAGACATCACCGGTGAACCAGCCAGCCGGCCCCTTGCTGGTCTCGATGCTCGAGCGTGTGATCTGCATGCCGCGCTTACTCCCTCTGCCGGTGTTTGCGGTCGAGCGCCTGGAGCTGTGCGGCGAGTTCCGCCGCGCCAGCGCCGAGCACCGCAAAGTATGCCGCGTCAGCGGCCTCGACGGCGGCGTTTGCGCGGTTGGCGAGTGTCGCGCCGGCGGCAGTCGGCGCCAGCGCGTGCGCCCGGCGGTCGAAGGGGTGCGCGCCGCGCGTGACGAGCCCCTTGCGCTCCAGCGCGCGTAGCACCTGTGAGGTCATCATCGGGTCGGTGCCGGCGTGCTCCGCCAGCTCGCGTTGCGTGACGGGCTCCTCACCATCAAGCCAGGTCAGCGAGGCGAGCAGCACGAACTGCACGTGCGTCAGGCCGAACGGTGCGAGCGCCGCCCTGATTGCACGCTGCCAGGAGTTGGTGACGCGCCACAGCGACAGGCCCGGGCTGGCGCTCGCGTCGGTGTAGGCGGTGGCGAGCCGCCTGCTCGCCGCCTGCTCGCCGCCCGCGCGCCCGGCGCTCACCGCCGGCCGCCGGTCCGGCGCTGCTCGGCCATGGCCGCCAGGGCCGCGATCACCTCCGGAAAGTCGGCGCTCACGGCCGTGCCGGCCTCGGCGGCGACCTCGTCCGGCCCGTCCACCTCGACCCTGTAGGTGATCTCCGTCCCACCGGCGGCGGTCGCGGCGAGCTCGTGGCGCACGCGCGCCACGACGCCCGCGCCCGGAACCGGTGTCTCGTTCGTGAAGCCGGCCCCAGGCTCCAGCCACGTGATCTGAAACGGCAGCTCCTGTCCGCCGCGGAAGGCCATCACACCCCGTGTCCCGGCCGCAAACTGCCCGGACAGCTCGATCCGCTCGATGCTGGCATCCC
>JAJYHG010000275.1 GCA_021784895.1 Actinomycetes bacterium | reverse complement strand
TATCGCAGCGACAGGCAAAAAGGTCCCGAAAGGTTGCCGGCTTGGCGTGAGATATGCGCATGAGCTGTACCGCTGTGCAGGCTGGATCCGGGCACGTGTATCGGGTTGACGGTGCGCGTCGAGCGGTCTGGTATGCGAAGTACCGGCTGCCCCACGGTAGCTCGCCACTGAATCGTCCTGGTTATGACGGACACTCTGATGCTTTGATTGAGGGCGTCAGGTAGGTGACCAGCTGGACTGCGGGGGATCGCGGCCCCCAGAGGTCAGGGAACTCCTCCATGACGACAAAGCCCATCGCCTGGTAGAAGGCTCGCGTTGCGGCGTAGCCGGCGTCCGGATGACGGGCGCTGAGGGTCTTGACCTGCAGGAAGCGCACCGATTCGCACTCAAGCCACCTGCGCGCCTCGCCCAGCATGCGCCGACCGATGCCGGCTCGGTGCAACGGGCGGATCACGGCCATGAGGTGGACCTCGGCGGCGTCGCGGCTATGGCGGACAAGCGTAAGCGCTCCAACCGGGCGAGTGTGGATCGACGCGATCAAGGTGGGAGATCGCTCGGCTTCAGCGATGTACCCGTCTACCGCCTCAGTTATCCCGAACCAGTCCGGGAGCGTCTCGAGAATTTCACGAACCGCGCTTCCCGACGCTCCTGTGCTCCAGTGGCATTCTAAGTCCATTGCGCTGGCCATGGCACGATCGTAGTCAGCCGCGTCGGCGGCCAGACCACAGGCGGTAGCGTCCAGTCCGTCGGCTCGGCGCGTCGAGTCGCGGCTGGATGATTGTCCGGGCTCGACACGGTGACGCCTGGAAGCTCTACGACGGGGTCGGCTGCCGCACGGCCGCATTGAGCCACCGCTGAACCTCGAACCGACGTGCGTGCTCCATCACGGAGCTGTGCGCGTTAGGTGGGGTTTTGGACCCTGCAGCGGAGTGCTCGGCTGTTGCAGTTTTGAGCTTGTCGCGGCGTGGGCGCCGTCCGGGGTAGTGGCGGCCGGGGCGCGGTGGTGGTGATCGCCGGGGTGCGGTGGTGGTGATCGCCGGGGTGGTGTTTGAGTCGTGTTGCACCCAGCCGACGTTCAACACGTTTCGTGTGCTCGTGGACGCTCAGGCCTCACAGACCCGGGTGCGGTGGGAGACCGGGATGCTGACAGGCGCGCGTCTGTCGGGGGTTTGGCATCACGCTTGCGCCCACGGGTTCTTCTCGAACGCTCGCTGGTCTGTGGACGAGCTGAGGCTCGCGCTCGCGTGCTTGATCGTTGAGCGCTTCACGAACCCTGGCGTGAGTGTGCTGGTCGCGGTCGATGCCGGTACGTCAGATCACCCTGGCTCCTCCGACGGAGTTTGCATTTACGCGCTTATTGCGTAACATTTGGGCGTATTGAGCGCTCAGATGCAAACTAGATCGGTCTCCTCCAGGCTGGCCCCGGTGCTCGAGGAACTCGAGCTCCGGCAGCCGTCCGTGGTCACGCGCGCGCTGCTGCGTGACATCGCTGAACAAGTCGGCGTCACTCTGGGTCCGAGCCAGCTGGCCGCTCGGCTTGTCCGTCTTGGGTGGCTGCTCCCGCTTCGCAAGCGTGACGCATGGGAGTTCGCTCCGGCGGCTCGGGCCGGTCGCTACCGATCCGGCGATCCCTGGATCGAGCTGAGGGCGCTGTTGGCGCACGACCCCGACGCGCCGGTTGCGGTTGCCTTCGAGTCGGCCGTCTGGTATTTGGGGCGTGCGTCCCACCAGCCCACCGTGCCCGTGCTCGCGCATCGACCTGGATGGCACGTGCCGCGTGTGTTGGGAGTGCGGTCGGTAACCTTCGACTGGCACGTCGCCAGCCGGCCGATCCGAGGTCTGCCCGTCTGGACCGAGGCTACGGTGGTGGTGGCAGCGGCGGATCGCCCGTCGGCCCAGGGCAACTGGGGTAACGCAGACGACTGGCTTCCGAGTACGTTTCGCGCCGCGGTCGCCGACGATGTCCTCGCCGAGGCCGATGGCCGGAGCGTCTCCACGCTCGCGCGGCTCGGGTATCTCGCGGAGTGGGCCGGGGAGGAGGAGACGGCCGACCGTATCGAGCAGCAGCTGCCCGCGCGGCTCCCGGTGACGTTTCTGGGGCCGCGCGATCGGCGGGAGCGATGGAGCAGGCGCTGGCACGTGTACGACGGGCTCCTGCCGAACTGATGATCACGCAGGGATACCTCGCGCGCCACTTTCTGGGCAGGAGTGGAATGTCCGATTCGGCGCTGCTGGATGTCGCGCAGGACTACGCGCTGAAGCTGCTGCACGACGCCGGCATCTTCGAGCTCGGGGTCGTGCTGAAGGGTGGCACGTCCTTGCGCAAGCTGCGCGCTGGCAACGCCGGACGGTTTTCCACTGATCTCGACTTCGCCGCGCCCGACGCCGACACTGCCGAGTTCCTCCTCGACACCATCGATGGTGCGGAGCTCTTTGACGTGCGGTTTACCCTGACCGACCGCGAGACGCTCCGCGCGAAGCTCGTGGTCGAAACCCCACTCGGACAGCCTCGGATCCCTGCGCGCATTGAGATCTCACCGCGCGGTCTGTGGCTGCCGACCGAGCTCACCACGCCTGTGGTGCTGCCCGTGCACGCCGGGTACGAGTTCACGTTGCCTGCTATCCCTGCGCCGGCGCTCGAGGAATCCCTCGCGGAGAAGCTGGCCGCGTGGCGCCGGCGCCGGAAGATCCGCGACCTGTACGACCTCGATCTCTTCGGCCGCGGAGGGTTGAACGAGCCGCTGATCCGGCGGCTGCTCGTGCTGAAGATCTGGCACGATGTCGTCGACGACGGGCTGGGCACCAAACCGTTCGATCCCGCGGTGATCGTGGAGGACTTCGATCCTCGTCGGCTCCCTCCAGAGGACATCGGCCTGCTCACCCAGCCCGTCGAACCGGTGAAGTGGCTCGCGAGCGTGCGAGCGCGCTACGCGTTCCTCACGTTGCTCGACGAGGTCGAGCAACGGATCGCCCGGTGCAATCCCGACGACCGGTATGACGTCACGCGACTTGTCGGCGCGCTGCAGCCCGAGCATTAGCGGCCAAGCAAGGAAGAGGTGCCTTCCAATCAACGTAGGCGACCAGAACGTTGGTGTCGACCAGCAGGCTCAGCGACCGAACGCTTCGGCGAGCATCTCCTCATCCTGTGCGGCCGTTCGCCCGGAGGTGGAAGCGCCGATAGCCGCAAAGCGCAGCCG
>JAJYHG010000231.1 GCA_021784895.1 Actinomycetes bacterium | reverse complement strand
GACACGGTACGGGCATTGATCGACGTTATCGAGCTGCCGCCATCGGGGGTGGGGGACAGCGACCTGGCTGGCGTGGGCTTCATTTCCCCGGCCCAGCCGCCGACTGAGGAGCTGCGCGCCGCGCTAGCGGCACTGGACTCCCTGGAGGTCGTGCAGGTGCGCTCGGCTGGCATAGACTGGATCGCGCCTCTGCTACCAGCCGACGTGATGCTCTGCAGCGCTCGCGGCGCTCGTGACGGCCCGGTCGCGGAGTGGATCCTGGGGGCCCTGCTGGGCACCACCAGCGGGCTGCTGAAGTGGGCTGGCGCCACAAGCTGGGTCAGCGGCTTGGGTGTCGAGGACCTCAGCTCATGGACCGTGCTGATCGTTGGCATGGGATCGATCGGCCGAACCGTGGAAAAGTATCTTGCGCCGATCGGCGCGAACGTGATCGGCGTCGCCTCGCGAGCCCGCCAGGGTGTTGTGCACAGTGTCGAGGAGTTGCCCCAGCTGCTTCCGTTGGCCGACGCCGTCGTGTTGCTCACACCGCTGACCGACTCGACTCAACACCTGCTCGGCGCCGCCGAGCTGGCCGCGCTCAAAGACGGGGCACTCCTCGTCAACGCGGCTCGTGGTCAGGTCGTCGACACAGACGCCCTTGTGGCCGAGTTACAACGGGGTCGCATCCGCGCAGTGCTCGACGTGACCGACCCAGAGCCACTTCCCGATGGGCATCCGTTGTGGACAGCGCCTGGCGTGCTGTCGATCACGCCGCACGTGGCTGGCGCCTCGGCTCAAGCGAACGCCGCCGCCGATCAACTCGTTGCCGACCAGCTCGGGCGGTGGGCGCGCGGCGAGCCGCTGATCAACGTCGTCCGTCCCGGCAGCAAGATCACATCCCAAGGGTGAATCGATGCCAAGGGCCGCGTGACCCTGGCAGCGAGCTCGCAGGGCGAACCGTCCAGCTCGAGCGCGCAGGCGATCACCTACTGATCGGCTTCCGGCGTGTGGTGCTCGACCGCGAAGCGTGGCTCTGGGATAACCAAGCCGCCAAGGCCACGCTCGACCGTGGCCTGGCCCAGGCCCGCGGCGGTGAGCTTGACGACGGGCCGGACCTGGCGGCTGCCCTCGCCTTCGCCGACGGCCACCCTGACCCGGAGTGAGCGTCCGGCTGCGCTGGATCCCGGAGGCTGCGTACCGGGTCTTCCGGTGGTCTGCCTTTACCACTAGAGTAAAGGCATCGCGAGGATTTCGAGCAAGAACCAAGTCACGATCCCGGTCGCGGCGCTCGAAGAGGTCGGGCTGCATGCAGGCGAGCAGGTCGCAATTGAGCCGGCTGGCGACGGTGAGCTGCGGATACGACGTTCCCGCGCGACCTTCGAGGATGCGTTCGGAGCGCTCACCGGCACCTACCCCGACGGCTACCTCGACGAGCTTGACACCACGTCGCGCTCGCGTGCTGTTCACCAGGTGGCGCGACGACCAAGACGTGCTGACAATCAGCGTTGTCAATCTCACCGAGGTGCTGATCGCGCCGGCAGCAGATGTCTCGAAGCTCGCCGTCGCCCGAGAGGCGATCGCTGCGCTTGGCATCGGCGTTCACCGGCCGAGTGAAGCGATCGGGGTTGAAGCGGCCCGGCTGCGACAACGCCATCCGGTCAGCCTCCCGGACGCCTATTGCCTTGCGACCGCGAAGCACACGACTTCAGCGGTCTCGTCGTTCGATCAAAAGATCGTCAGGGCAGCGAAGCGCGAAGGCATCCGGGTTGCCTGAGCAGGCGGCGATCCAGCCCGCGGAAGCGCGGTCTTCCAGGCGTGGTCTCTCGGGCGGCCCACTTGCTGGTTGGGCCGCCCGAGCCATGCCGTCCCGCTGCCCGCGCGAGCCCTGCGCCAACTGAGTCCGCCGTCACGGTTTGGCCAAGCCAGCCACATCGTCGCTCTCAACCAGCTAAAAGCCCTCCACGGCAACTGACGTAGCGCTAGTGCAGCTGCCGGGCTCGCGCGGCTATGACCCGTCGAATGGCATCGAGCGTCGGCCGATGCCACCCCGCCGCTCGGGCTTCTTCGGCCAGCTTGTTCGCTTCCGCGACAACCAGCTCGCCGAGTCGGACGCGTTCCGCCTCGAACGCGGCGTCGTTGAGGCCCATGTCGGATGCCAGATCGGTCCATTGCGTCGCCCCGATCTTGCCTGGGTCAAACTCGTCGCCGATGCCAAGTGCGAGGTCGCCATTCAGCTGCGGGTACACCACAGTGCTCATCACGTCGTACATGGGCGCCAGGCGGACTCCACCCTCTACGTGCAGGAGCGAGATGTTTTTCGCGTGTGCGTCCGCGTTCCCGACGAGGAAGCTGAATATGGCGCTCTCAGCGGCGGCGAGGCGGTCCGCGCCCGGTCGGATCGAGTGTCTGTCGAGCAGCGTCGCGAGGGCCGCGAAGGACGGCATACTCCAATCGGGCTGTTGGTACTTGAACGCCGTGGTCAGTCCGAGGGCCTGGCAGAGGTCCTCTTGGTGCAGCCGCCGCGCGGGGGTCTGGGTCAGATCTCGGTCGTAGCGCGCCACCACGAGGCATGGGCGCGAGTCGGCCTCAATCAGCTCGACCGCAGCAACCGGGAGCCCGCACCGTGCGGCCAGCCGCATGCAGAAGTACTCATTGATCGCCAGGTCGGGAAACTCGTCATCGGCAGGTTGTGGCTTGAGGATGTGTGTGCTCGCAATCCCGTTGAGCGGCTCGCCGAACCGGCCCTGCAGGTCGCGCACGAGTACTGCTTTGCGCTGGACTCCGGCAAGGCTCAGTCGCCGTCGCTCGTCGCCGGGTGTCACGCCGAGCGGCCGGCGAGGTAGGTCGCGGATCAGCTCATCGAGTTGCCTTTGGTCAAGCCACCGGCAGTCCGGAGCTTGCGAGGGGTGGGTGGCCTCCACGATCTGTAACGCCCCCGCGCAGTCTCGACCGAGGGCCGCCAGTAGTCCATAGGAGTCGCTTGAGGCGAGCTTCAGGGAAGCGGCAATCTGCTCGCGTACGGTGCCTTCCGGCAGCAGCGCGTCAAAGAACGGTCGCGACTGCGCCGGGGTGAACGGCTCAGCCTGAACCGGCAGCGACAAGGAGATCGCACGGTTGCTCGCCAGGTATCGGAACCGGTACTCGCGTGAGAATTGGTCGGTGAGCTCGAGCTCACCGATTCGCTCCTTGCCCCAATAGACCCCGAGGCTCATTGATGGCCGCGGCGACGAACGTCCAACTGCAG
>JAJYHG010000095.1 GCA_021784895.1 Actinomycetes bacterium | reverse complement strand
GGTGGCGGGCTTGGTGTGCGCTTCGGCGATGACTACGTAGAGCGGATCCGCAGGGCGATGCACGAGCACCTGTTCCCGGGGCACAAGATGCCGGCGGTGCGGCTGGTCTCACTGGGTGATCTGGGAGGTGCGCTTGGAGCCGCGCTGCTGGTGGCTGACGGAGCCCTCTGAGGTAGGCGAGCTGGAGGTGAGCCGATGATCCTCGCAGAGCGCTACGAGCTGCTCGAGGTGCTCGGGCGGGGCGGGATGGGCGTTGTTCACCGCGCCAGGGACCGAGAGCTCGACCGCGTGGTCGCGGTCAAGCTGCTGCCGCCGGCCAGTGCGCAGGATCCCGTGGCGGTGGCAAGGTTCGAGCGTGAGGCGCTCGCGGCGGCGGCGCTCGCGCACCCGAACATCGTGGCCGTGTTTGACGCAGGCGTCGACGGTGACACCCGCTTCATCGTGATGGAGTGTGTCGGCGGGCGCAGCCTCGACGCGGTGCTGCGCGAGCGCGGCGCGATCGGCGCTGAGCAGGCCGCCGCCGTGGCGGCGCAGATCGCCGGCGCGCTGGCGGCGGCGCACCGGGCGGGGATCGTGCACCGCGACATCAAGCCGGGCAACGTGATGGCCGACCAGACGGGCGCCGTGAAGGTGCTCGACTTTGGCATCGTCCGGCTCGAGGGGGGTGTCACCCTGACGCAGACCGCGACCGTGCTGGGCTCGGCGTTCTACCTCGCACCCGAGCTCGCGCACGGCGCCGAGGCGGACGCCCGCTCCGACCTGTACGCGCTTGGCTGTCTGCTCTATGAGCTGCTGACGGGCCGGCCCCCGTTCACCGGGGAGCTGCCGGCCGCGATCCTCAGCCAGCACATCAGCGCCGCGCCGCGGCCCCCGGACGAGCTCGATCCCGCTGTGCCCGCTGCGCTGAGTGAGCTCGTGCTGCGCCTGCTCGCCAAGGATCCCGGGCGGCGCCCGGGGGACGCGGCCGAGGTTGCCGCTGAGCTGGCCGCGGTCGCCGCGGCGGCCGACCCCCTTGGCGCCACCACGCGTGTGCAGACGCTCGTGCTTCCGCTCCCCGGCGCCGACGCAGCGGCGGCCGCTGCAACTGTGCCGCTGCGGCGCCTGGGCCGGCGGCGGCAGGGCTCGCACCGTGCCGCCAGCCTGCTCTCGCTGCTGCTCGCCACCGCTGTGGCGGCGCTGTTTGCCGGCCTGTTTGCCGGTGCGGGCGTCAGGTCTGCCGCCGCCGGCGCGCGCAGCAGATCGCACGGTCGCCACCGCGCTCCAGCAAGGCGCACGCACGCGGCCAGCACGGCCACGACTGCAACTCCGGCCACCACCGCGGCGGCTGCAGCCACCACCACACCGGTGAGTGCTCCCGCATCGCTGCCCGCCGGGCCGGCGGGCACCCAGAACGCGCCCGGGCAGCAGAACGGGCTGCCGGGGCAGCAGAACGGGCCAGGACAGCAGAACACCCCGCCGGGACAGCAGGACGGCGGCCCCCAAGGCAGCGCTTTGCCGCCCGGCCAGGCACGCAAGCTCGGGGAGGGCGGCAAGGAGCAGTAGCGGGCGTCGGGCTCGCAGGCCAACTGGATAGGCGCGGCTCGCCAAAGCTGGCCAGCTGGATGAGGCGGCCGGGGCTGCCCGTCGGGGAGGATTCCGCTCTATGACCGCTCAGCTAATCATCTCCTACGACGGCACCCCCAATGACGACGACGCGCTCGCGCTCGGCAAGCTGCTGGCCCAGACCGGATCGGCGGTGACGCTCGCCTACGTGCGCCACACCCGGGAGTTCGATCCGCGGCGCGAGCAGCTGGCGCAGTACGACGCCGAACAGCGGCTCGAGCGTGGCGCCGAGCGGATCGGAATCCCGGTCCAGAAGCACGTGCTGGTCGGGGCTGCGACGGGTGAGGTGCTGGGGGAGTTCGCCGCCGATCTGGGTGCGTCGATCGTGGTCTTCGGCTCCGACTACCGCACGCCGCCCGGCCGGGCCGAGCCGGGTACCTCCGCGCAGCGCCTGCTCGACGGCGGGCCGGTCGCGGTCGCGGTCGCCGCGGCCGGCCTGCGGGCCAGGACCGACGCGGCGATCCGGCTGATCGCGGTCCCGTTCGCGGGTCCGGTCAACGACGACGCGCGGGCGACCGCGGCCTCGCTGGCCGCCAGCCTGGGGGCGGAGGTGGTCGACGCCGGCCACCCCGGGCTCGACATGATCGTCGTGGGCTCCCAGCAGGGGGCGCCCCAGGGCCACGTGGTCGTGGCCGGTGAGGTCCGCAACGAGCTGAGCAGCGCCCGCAGCTCGGTGCTGGTGCTCCCGGCGCAGACCCGGATCGAGTTCTGAGACGGGCCGCCACCGGCGCCCGGGGCCTGCGGACCAGCAGCGGCGGTCCGCAGGCCGGGAAGCGGCTGTGCCTAGAACTGTGCCTCTTCGGTCGAGCCGGCCAGGGCCAGGGTGGAGGAGAGGCCGCTCGAAAGCGTGGTCATGACGTCGTCAAAGTAACCGGCGCCGACCTCGCGCTGGTGCCGGGTCGCGCTGTAGCCGTGCTCTTCGAGCGCGAACTCGCGCTCCTGGAGCTCGACGTAGGCGCTCATGCCGCGCTGCGCGTAGTCGCGGGCGAGGCTGAAGGCCGACTGGTTGAGCGCGTGCCAGCCCGCGAGCGTCACGAACTGGAAGGCGTAGCCCATCGCGCCGAGCTCGCGCTGGAAGCGCGCGATAGTGTCGTCGTCGAGGTGCCGGCGCCAGTTGAACGACGGCGAGCAGTTGTAGGCGAGCAGCTTGTCCGGGTACTCGGCCTTGATCCGCTCGGCGAAGATCTGGGCCTGCGCGAGGTCCGGGGTGGCCGTCTCGCACCAGATCAGGTCGGCATGCGGCGCGTAGGCGAGCCCGCGGGCGACGGCGACCTCGATCCCAGGCTGCAGGTAGTAGAACCCCTCGGGCGAGCGCTCGCCGGTGGTGAACTCCGCGTCGCGCGGGTCGACGTCTGAGGTCAGCAGGGTTGCGCCGAGCGAGTCGGTGCGGGCGATGATCAGCGTCGGCACGCCGGCCACGTCGGCCGCCAGGCGGGCGGCGTTGAGCGTGCGGATGTGCTGGCCGGTCGGGATCAGGACCTTGCCGCCCATGTGCCCGCACTTCTTCTCCGAGGAGAGCTGGTCCTCGAAGTGCACGCCGGCGGCGCCGGCCTCGATCATCGCGCGCATCAGCTCGTAGACGTTGAGCGCCCCGCCGAACCCGGCCTCGGCGTCGGCGACGATCGGCACGAGCCAGTCGCGCGGCGGCTCGTGGTCACCGGCGGCGACTGCCTCGGCCCAC
>JAJYHG010000127.1 GCA_021784895.1 Actinomycetes bacterium | reverse complement strand
CTTGACCACTTGAGCGCCGCCCTCGGCTCTGACGCCAGCACGCAGGAGCGCTGGCGGGCGGCCTTTGACGCCTACCTGCGCTTCGTGCAAGAGCACCCTCTCGGCTGGCGGCTGCTCTTCCCGGCCAACCCGCCACTCAGCGCCGAGGCCGCGGCCGAGTACCGCCGCGTCCGCGCCGGCTCAAACCGCGTCCTCGCTGATCTTCTGGCGGCCGACGCCCGCCACGCCGGCCTCGAGCCCGACAGCGTCCGTGCGCGCGCACTGTTCGCCATCCACCGCGACGGCCTCATCGCCGCCGCGCGCTGGTGGGAGGAGCATCCCAAGGTCGGCCGGACCGAAGTCGTGGACGCAGCCATGGCGGCGCTCTGGACCGGGTTCGGCGGGCTGCAGCCGGACGCGTAGGACTCCGTTGCGGGCAGGCTGGGTGTGGGCGTGGGCGGGCGGCTGCAGACCGAGCGTGTGGCCCAGCTCTCGGCTTGCTCGCCCACCTGCGTGCCGCGCAGGCAGTCAAAATGCGAAAACTGTCGGTCCCAAAGCCAGTTTGCACAAAAAGCGCACGGCGGTTTTGGGTACCAAATGCACAAACTGCCGCCGGAGCCTCCAGTTTGCGCATTTGAGCTTGCTTGCGGGCGCCAGATCCGTGGCACACGACGCCCAGGAGCACGTTGGCAACGGGCGGGGTCGCGGCTACCGCGCGCGCCATCAGTTCTGATACTATTGGTCTAGATTGACTAGATCTTTAGTGCCTGCGCTCGACCCAACCGACCCGCTGCCGCTCTGGGAACAGGTCGCCGCCGAGATCCGGCGTGCGATCGCGGACGGCGAAGCCAGGCCGGGTGAGCGGATGCCACTTGCCAAGGACCTCGCGACGGTGCTGGGAGTCAACCGCAACACCGTCCTACGGGCGCTGCACCAGCTGCGCGACGAGGGCCTGCTCGAGATCCGCCAGGGCCGTGGGATCACGGTCGCGGGCACGCCACAGCGGGGCGCGGTGATGACGCGGGTGCGGGAGCTGGTGGCGTTCGCGCGCCACAACGGCTACGACCGCGACGAGCTGATCGCGATGATCGAGGCGGTGTCGTGACGCTGCTCGCTCGCCGTGACCCGCGCATCGACGAGGAGGCACTGATCAAGGAGGCCCGGCGCCTGCGCCGCCGCCGCTGGCTGATCGGCTCCGCGCTCACCGCACTGGCCGCCGCTGCGGCTGCGGCCGGTTTCATCGCCGCCTCTGGACCGCCTGCACGACCACCCGCACGCGCGGACGGCCCGGCGCCCCGCAGCGGTGCCGAGACCCCCGGCTACACCGCCCCCTCGACCCACCCGTTCATCCCGACCCGGGCGCTGGACCTGCTCCAGCCGACGACGCTCGCGACCCTGCCCGACGGCGACCTGCTGATCCTCGACAGCTCCCGCGACCAGATCCTGAAGCTGCCACCGCGCGGCGCGCTGTCGGTGTTCGCCGGGGACGGCCGCATCGGCTTCTCCGGTGACGGCGGGCCGGCACGCGACGCGGAGCTTGACCTCACCTACTTCACCTCCGCGTCGATCGCGGTTACGCCCAACGGGAGCGTCGACTTCCTCGACGACGGCAGCTGCCGCATCCGGCAGGTCAGCCCCCGGGGAATCATCCACACGATCCTGCGGCTGCCGCTGTCCCGCAGCCACCCAAGCGGGACGTTCTGCCCGATCGACGCGTTCGCACTGTCGCCGGCGGGAGAGATCTACATCGCCACCAACTCGAAGATCGAGCGGCTCACGCGAGGCGGGCGAGTTGCATGGGTTGCCGGCAGCAGCGGTCCGATGTATCGCGCGCCCGCCAACCCCACGCCATCGACCGTCGTCTTCTCGCCAGACGCGCTGGCATTCAATCCGGCCGGCGATCTATACATCGCCAGCTTCGAACCGAAAATCGCCTACCGCCTGACACCGGGTGGCAAGCTCACCCCCTTGGACGCCGCCTACCCGATCGCACTGGCTGCCACCCCAGCCGGCGCCGTGGTCGCGGGCTCCCACTTCGGCGTGATCCAAGAGGCCCGTGCCACAGCCGTGCGGACCTTCTACAACGTCACCCCGGAGCAGGTGAAAGGCATCCACTGGGGCCGCGACGGAGGCTTCCAGGAGGATGGGATCGCGGTTGCCAGGGATGGCACCGTCTACGTCGGCAACGCCCAGGGCAACGGCTACGGCGCCGGCACCGTGCTCGTCAGCATCAGCCCGGACAAGCGTGCCGCGCTGGTCCCGATCCGCACGCCGCTCTCAGCGACGCTGCCGAAGCTCGGCGCGCCCGGGTTCCCTGCCAGCGTGTATCCGGCAAGCCGTCCGTCACACAGCCCGGCGCTCGCCTCCTGCCCAAGCGAGGTGGGGATCGAGCCGTTCACGACGGCGGCGATCGGGGCCGCAAAGCGGATCGCCCGCAACTACTCAAGCAGCCAGTTCGCGTCGAGCATCACTGTCACGGACCGGTCGTGGTGGACAGTTGAGTTCAACGCCTTCGCATCAGGCAACTTGGGCGGCCCCCACACCGTGACCGGCGCGCGGCCCGCCGTCCAGACTGCTGCTGCCGCCGGCATCGAGCGCGCCTGCGGCACCAAGCTCATCCAAGACTCGCTCGCGGTCACGCTCGGCGCATCCCCCTACTCGACCCTCACCGGCACCCTGTACCTGCTCGACCGCGCCGGCCACCCGCTCGTCTACTACGTGCGCTGAACCGGCCCGGAAGCGGGGCTCACACCCGCGAGGCGTGCCGATGCAGCCCCTCGGCGTCCAGCACCACCAGCCGCTTGCGGTGGGTCTCGATCAGACCGAGCTCGCGCAGCGTCCGCAGCGCGCGCGCGGTCGACTCGCGCGAGGCCGCGGCCCAGGAGGCGAGCTCCTCCTGGCTGATCGGCATCTCGACCGCGAGCGTGCCGTCCTCGGCGGCCACGCCGAAGCGCTCGGCCAGCTCCAGCAGGCGGCTCGTGACCCGCGGCAGGCTCTCGGCGGAGGCGAACTCGAGCCGGCGCTGGTCGGCCAGGCGCAGGCGGGCGAGCGCCAGCTCGAGCAGCGCCAGGGCGATGCGCGGCTGCCGGGCCAGCAGCGCCCGCAGATCGGCGACGGGCACCGACACCGCCTCCACGTCGCGCAGCGCCGAGGCGTCTGCTGACCGTGTGGCCGCCCGCGCGAGGCTGACTTCGCCGAGCAGGTCACCGGGGCCCGAGAGCGAGAGGATCAGCTCATCACCGTCGCGCGCGTGCTTGTGGACCTTGACCAGTCCGCAGATGATCAGCAGGGCGCTGGCAGCGGCATCGCCCTCACGGAACAGCACCTCCCCCGCCGGCCAGCGACGCACGTGGCCAGCGGCGAGCAGCGCGTCGCGCTCGGCCGTCGCCAGCAAGTCGAGGAAGGTTGGAAGCGGCGGCGTCATGGCACTCGGTTGGGCGCCCGGGCCCGGCCCACGTTCGCTCGCGGGGCGAAGAGTTGGGCAGAGGATCCCAGGTGGGCCGAACACATGATCCACCTTCCCGCCGCCGTGCGCCAGGAAAGGCGCTGCGCCACCGGAGTGCCTGGCGTCCCACGCTTCGCCCAGGCGGCCGGGCAAAGCGCGCCCGGCCGCCTGACAGTGAGCAGAGCCGATGGCAGAGAGAGCCTTTGGGCGGCGCTCTCGCCCTACCGGGAGAGCCTCGCCGTAGCGCGCCGTCCGGCGCGCCGACTCCCGGTAGGCACCGGTGTCGCCCCAGCGCTCGCGGGCCTCCTCCTCGTATGCCGTCGCGTCCAGTCCGTCAAACCTCGCTTCCTCCTGTTCGTTGCCAACCTCGATTGCACTGATGCGGCGGCCCAGTGCCCGCACCAGCCCGCCTGCCTCCTGCAGCGAGAAGCCGAGCGCGCGCCAGCCGAGGATGTCCTGCAGCCGCCCGAGGTCTGCGTCGGAGTAGAGGCGGTAGCCCGCCTCGGAGCGCCCGCCGGGCACGAGCAGCCCCAGCTCGTCATAGTGGTGAAGCGTCCGCACGGTGACCCCCGCGAGGGCGCTCAGCTCGCCAACTGTCTTCATGCACACCACGCTACGGCCTCACGCGAGGTGAGAGTCAAGACCTCAGGAGGAGGAATCGGCCGGCCGGGCGCCCGGAGACCGGAAGCGAGTGTGCGAGACGCCGGTCAGCGTCTGCCGATCGCTCCCGTCAACCGATAGGAGAGCGCACGGTCCGAGCCGGCGGCATCACGGTAGCCGCCGCGACCACATCGACGAGCGGACACAGGCGGATGAGCTCGCCACTTCTGCGCCTCGCGGCCACCGGCCGGTTGAGCGAGCCCGTGGCTGCGCGGCCTCAGCACAGCGTCCAAGCCCTGACGACCGGCTCCAAGGACTTGGAACCCATCACCACGAGATACCAACTACCGCGGCAATCGGCAAGTCCTGCGCCCCTCGCCCGTCGTTCAAACGCCCCCAGCTGATAGCTACCGGTCAAGGTGTCAAATGACGTGGTTGGCCCACCGGCGGGGCCGTACCTTCACCCCATCGAGCGGCGCACACGGCGCCGCTGGGCAAGCCAACAGCAGGGGGGACTTCAGATGACCAACAACATGACCCGCCTCCAAGCCGAGAGCCACCGCGCCGACCTGTACCGCGCGGCCAACGAGCAGCACGCTCGCATCGAGCGCAGCAACGCCGACTCCCCCGCCCGCAGCCGCGCGTGGCGGGCGCTCTGGCCGAAGCTGGCCGCCAGCGGAGCCAGGCCGTCTGCCGCCGGCAGCGCCGTCGCACGCGCATCGCTTTGAACGCCCTGTCCTGAGTCAGCCGGCCCGCTTGGCCGGCTGACTCGCTGCGCGCCTGTGGCTCTCTCTCGCCTCAGGACCCCGAGCTTCGCCGGATCCCGGAGGCGTCTGCGCCACTACCGCCGACGAAGCGCATCGGGTCGCCGGAGCCGAGATCATCGACGCCGGCGGACTCGAGCGCCCCGATCGCCAGCGTGCGACGAACGGCCGCGAAGGTGAGCACGTGGGCGAGCACGCCGCCGTAGGTGAAAGTGTGTGGCGGGTCGCAGGTCGCGTCGATGAAGGTCTCCTCGGCGCGGCCCTCACTCAAAGCATCGACGATGAGGGCGCGAAACTGCGGCCCTGCGACATCCAGGCGCCGCCGGAGCGCTGCCGGACAGTCCCCACCGCCGTCGGGTACCCGATCTGCACCCTGCAGCGCGGCGACCCACATCTCGAGCTGGCCGACGAGCCGCGCCGAGACGCTGCGCAGGGTCGGCGACCGGTCGATGCCCTCGACACTGAGCGTGATCGGGCGGTCGAGCGCCTCCGCGTCGACGCGCGGGAGCCGGTCGATGATCTCACCGGTCAGGTATAGGTGGTGGTCCAGCATCGAGGTGACCACATCCACGGCAGTGCTCCTCCTGGTCGTGGGCAGCAGCAGGCCGCCGGGGGGACGAAAGTGGACTCCGCTTGGGGCCGGTAGCTCCCACGCCGCGCCGGTCTCGGCCCGGAAGCCCGACGGTGAGCGACCGAACGCACGCGCGAAGGGACGCGCGAACGCCTCGGGCGCGGCGTAGCCGGCATCAAAGGCGACGTCGATCACAGCGTCGTCGGTGCTCGCGAGCCGCCACGCCGCGCGCTCGAGCAGCAGCCGCCGCCGGAAGGTCCCCGGCGGCTCACAGAGCGCGGCCCGGACCAAACGCGTGAAGTGATATCGCGATAGGTACACCCCGGCCGCGAGGTCGGCACCAGCGGCCTCCGGCGCGTCGAGGCTCTCCTCAATGACCTCGAGGGTCCGGCGCAGACGATCGGTGTCGACCATGCCGTGCAGTCTCGCCGACGGCGGCGGAGCGCGCCTGATAGTTGTTGCTCATTTGCGGCGTCGCGCCGCGGCCGCGCGCGAACGTGTCATATGACGTAGTTGCACGCCGCGACTGGCCGTACCTTATCGCTACCGAGCAACGCACGTGCCGCTTGCGGCAACGTCCAGGAGGCAACCATGATCCGCGAGGACTAGCACGCTGAAAGGGACGGGCCAAGCGGGCCAGCCTGACCTCAGTCGGCCGGCCCGCTTGGCCGGCCGGCTCACCCGGCCGCCGGCACGGGACGGTCCGGCTGCGCGACGGGACAGGCTGGCCGCACCGGAGCGGTCGTCTGAGCTACCAGCTGCCGGGCGCGCGCGAGCGCTGGTCTGGCGCCGATCGGCTCCAGCACGCCGATAGCCCGCTCGAGCAGCCCGGCGGCCTCCTCGCCGCGGCCCTGTCCGGCCAGCACGGCCGCTAGGTCGGCTTCGCTCACGGCCTGCCAGTAGCGGCACTCGATCTCCCCAAAACCGCTGATCGCGGCGGCAAGCTCCCGCTCAGCGGTCTCGTCATCGCCGTCGTTGAGGGCGATCAGGCCCCGGCCGCGCGCGAGGTGCGCGTGCTGGACCGGCGGCACGTGTCCGGGCAGCCGTCCGGCGAGGAACTCGATCACCCGGCCGGCGGCGTCACGGTCACCCATCCCGAGCGCTAGCGTCAGGATCTGTGGCCAGGCGACCAGGCTGAGACGCCCAGGGGCAGCGGCCTGGCTCACTCGCCACAGAACACTGGACCGCGGAGCTTACCGAGACGCGGACCGCGCGGTAAGGGCACGACGTAAACGAAGCCCCAGCACCTGGGTCAACGACGGGCTGTCCGACGACAGCGCGGCGGGCGCGGTTGCGAGCGCCGGTCGTGTTGACACGCACCATTTCACCTGAACTCACCGTATGCAGATGGGCGTTATGCAGCGTCGCATAATCTAGAGTCCTCGCAGGGCGATCCACTCCGCCAGGAAGGGCTCCGCGATGCGCGTGTAGCTGCCGTCTCTGACGACGATCTCTGCTGCGGCCAGCCCGGAGAGCGCCCGTTGGGTCACCGATGCCGAACGCAGCCCGTGGCGCTGGGCGTAGGCTGCCGAGAACGGCCTGCCCGGCTCCGCCGCCAGCGCCGTGAGCACGATCCGCTGGTTGGCGGTACAGCGATCCCAGATGTCGCCGAAGTGCGAGTCCTCCGAGATCAGCAGGCGTGCGAGCGCCTGCTCCAAGCGCTGCGCGTCGACTGCGGCGCCCGCGTCGGTCTGTGCCCAGAGGAAGTAGCAGAGCTGCTGAGTTGCGTACGGGTGCCCGCCGGTCAGGGCGAGCACCCGCGAGATCATGGCCTCCTCGATCCCGCGCCCCGTGCTCCGGAAGCCGGCAGCGATGAACGACGCGAAGTGCTCTGACGGGATCGGCCCCAGCTCGACACGCTTAGCGCTGCGCCAGAAGGGCTCGTTCGCGTCGCTGAAGATGCGCTCCATCAGGTGCCGCTTGCTGCCGAGATAGATATGGGAGACCTCCGGCTGATCCTGGAAGGCGGCGCGCATCAGCCTGGTCAGGCCGGCGTCGATCTCCGTGATCTCCTGAAACTCGTCGAGGATCACCACCACCGCACGCCTGCGCTCGGCCGCCGTCTCGCCAAAGAGCCCGAGCAGCCGCTCGAGAGTCTGGTCGATGTCGGCCGCGGCGTGCCCCACACCGAAGCTGAAGCTGACCGACCCGTCACTGGGATCGAGGTTCATCACCGGCGTGACGCGCAACCCTGAGAACAGCTGCGCAAGCTCTCTGAGCCTGCCGCCGAGACCCGTGATCTCTGCGACCTCGCGGGCCAGGTGTGCGGCCAGCCGTTCCTTGCTCGGCGTTGTCCAGAGGTCCACGGCGGCGACCAGCGCGTGCTCGCTCAGCAATCGCTGCGCCGCGCGCCGCACAAGCGACGTCTTGCCGTAACGCCGCGGCGCGAAGATCACCACGTCCTGCCCGTTCAGGGCGTCGGCGACCAGCTCGGCAAGTTCCAACTCGCGATCCGTGAACGCCTCGTCGAGCGCCACCGGACCGTATTTGAAAGGACACCTGGTATCCATATACGCTAACGCATAATACGCTCTCGTATGAGATACTGCATCGGCCCAGCGACCTCGGCTTCAGTAACGGCTTGCCAGCGGACCAGCTCGGCTCCAGATCGAGCTGCTGGCCGAGCTGGTCCCCGTCAAGCAGGCGACCTGGAGCCGCACCGCGGTCAACCTCTGCTTCTACAGATACGCCGAACAGCATGTGGTGGACCTGGTGATCGAGGTTTGAGCCAAACATGTCATATGACGTGGTCGCGGGATCAGCCGGCGCATACCTTTACCCCATCGTCGGGGAGCTCCACCTCCGTGGTGAAGTCAGACGCAACCCAGCCTCGGATTTCCGATCGGTGGACCATCCATCTCCCGATCCGCAGGCGACCAACGTCCCGATCTGCCGGCATGGTCGAGACCTTGCCAACGATCCCCAGGATGATCGAGCAGCCGCTCACGGAGATGCTCTGCTTCAGCCGTGTCGTGGCCGTGGTGGGCCCCCGGCAGGCAGGGAAGAGCACTCTCGCCCGCCGCCCGCAGGCAGCGGGCACCGTGCCTGCCTGCTACCGCTGGACGAGACACAGACGCGAACCGCGGCGCTCGCGGACCCTGACGGGTTCATCGAGTCGCGGCCGCGGAGATTGAGAGTGCAGCCAGCACCAGGGACGGCGACGCGCGCGGGCTGCGATTCCTGCGCGACCGCATCGACGCCCGCTTCAAGCTCGGAGTGCTGATCTACGCCGGCGAGCACACGCTGGCGCTGGGCGAGCGACGCGTCTCCTTGACCGGCCGACTCACGGGAATGCGGAGCATCCTCTACGGTGTACCGCCGGACATGGTCAGCACAGCGCTCGGCGCCACCGTGGTACTGCGGTAGCGTAAATGTATGAGTCAGAAGAAGCGTCTGTCGGTGACCGTCGACGCCGAGCTTCTGCGCTACGGCAACTGGATCGTCGAGCAGGGTGGCGTGGAGAGCCTCAGCGCCCGGGTTAACACCGCACTGCGCGCGGCCCTCGAGTTCGAGCATAAGCTCCGTGCGATGGACGAGGTCATCGCCGCTTACGAGGCAGAGCACGGCGAGATCACCGAAGCCGACGCGACGCGCGCCGAGCGCAGCATGCAAGCCCGGGCGATCCACGTAAGGCCAGAGTGACGCTGCTACTCGACGCCGGCGCTCTGCTCGCGCTCGAACGGGGCGACCTTCAAGCCACGATTCGCCTGAAGCGCGAGCGCTCACACGGAAGCCCGCCGCCTACCCACGGCGGGATCGTCGGGCAGGTCTGGCGTAGCGGCACACGGCGGCCCCGGCTTGCGATGTGGCTTCAAGCAACCGTGGTCGCGCACCTCGACGAGGAGCTCGGCCGCCGCAGCGGCGCCCTGCTGGCAAGGACCGGCGGCAGCGACGTGCTGGACGCGGCACTCGTGCTGCTCGCCTGCGATGGCGACACGAGCCTCATCTCCGACGCGGACGACCTCGCGCTGGTGGCGGCAGCCGCGGGACGGCAGATAGACATCATCCCAGTATGAGATCCTGGTCGGCACGGGCGACTGCGGAGCCGACGCCGACGGCCGACGCCGACGGCCGTGCCCAAGCGGGGCACGGCCGAAGCTGAAAGCGCCGCCCTGCGCCCTGCGTGAGACGCTCGAGCGCGGGGCTGGCCTCTACAGTCAAGCGCCGGACATGGCCAGGCGCACTGATATCCGCAACCTCGCGATCGTCGCGCACGTCGACCACGGCAAGACGACGCTCGTGGACGCGCTCCTGTGGCAGTCGGGCGCGTTCAGGGCCAACCAGGACGTGGCCGACCGGGTGCTCGACTCGATGGACTTGGAGCGCGAGAAGGGGATCACGATCCTCGCCAAGAACACCGCCGTGCGCTACGGCGAGGTGACGCTCAACATCATCGACACGCCCGGGCACGCGGACTTCGGCGGTGAGGTCGAGCGGGGGCTGACGATGGTGGATGGCGTGCTGCTGCTGGTCGACGCCTCCGAGGGGCCGCTCCCACAGACCCGCTTCGTGCTGCGCAAGGCGCTCGAGGCGCGGCTGCCGGTGATCCTCGTGATCAACAAGATCGACCGGCCGGACGCGCGCATCGCCGAGGTGATCGACGAGGTGTATGAGCTGTTCCTGGACCTCGAGGCCGACGAGTCCCAGATCGACTTTCCGATCGTCTACACCAACGCCAAAGCGGGCACCGCAACGCTCGACCTGGACCAGCCCGGTGCCGACCTGGGGCCGCTGCTCGAGCTGCTGGTCGAGCACATCCCGGCGCCCGAGTACGACCCGCAGGCGGCGCTACAGGCGCACGTCACCAACCTCGACGCCTCACCTTATGTGGGCCGGATCGCGATCTGCCGCGTGCGCCAGGGCGTGATCCGCCGCGGCGAGGCCGTCGCCTGGTGCCGCTCAGATGGGTCGGTGCAGCGCGTGAAGGTCACCGAGCTCTACCTGACCGAGGCGCTCGAGCGGGTGAGCGCCGCGGAGGCGCGGGCCGGTGACATCATCGCCGTCGCCGGGATCCCGGAGATCACGATCGGCGACACGCTCTCTGACCCTGAGGACCCGCGGCCACTGCCGCCGATCACCGTCGATGAGCCGTCGCTGTCGGTCACGATCGGGATCAACGACTCGCCGCTCGCCGGCCAGGACGGCGACAAGCTGACCGCCTCGCAGCTGAAGGCGCGACTCGAGCGAGAGCTGGTCGGAAACGTCTCGCTGCGCATCGGCGAGACCGAGCGCCCCGACGTCTGGGAGGTTCAGGGTCGCGGCGAGCTGGCGCTCGCGGTACTGGTGGAGGTGATGCGCCGCGAGGGCTTCGAGCTGACCGTCGGCAAGCCGCAGGTCGTGACACGCGAGGTAGACGGCAAGCTGCACGAACCGATGGAGCGCATGAGCGTCGACGCGCCCGAGGAGTACGTCGGGGTGATCACGCAGATGCTGGCGCTGCGCAAGGGCCGCATGGAGCAGATGGTCAACCACGGCACCGGCTGGGTGCGGATGGAGTACATCGTGCCCGCGCGCGGGCTGATCGGGTTCCGCACCGAGTTCCTCACCGAGACGCGCGGCACAGGCCTCGTCCACCACGTCTTTGACCGCTGGGAACCGTGGCAGGGCGACATCCGCACGCGTGGCACCGGCTCGCTGGTTGCAGACCGCCGCGGCAAGGTGGCCGCGTTTGCGCTCTTCAACCTCCAGGAGCGCGGGTCGCTGTTCGTGGCGCCCGGCGATGAGGTCTACGAGGGCATGATCGTCGGCGAGAACGCCCGCGCCGAGGACCTCGACGTCAACGCGGTCAAGGAGAAGCACCTGACCAACATGCGCTCATCAACCGCCGATGAGCTGGTGCGGCTGGTGCCCAAGCGCGAGCTCTCACTCGACGCCGCGCTCGAGTTCCTGCGCGAGGACGAGTGCGTCGAGGTGACGCCGCTCAACGTGCGGCTGCGAAAGACGATGCTCGACCAGACCGCACGGGTGAAGGCCACGCGGGCGCGCAGGCAGGCCCGGGACTGAAAGCCGCTGCTATACGCTGCTCAAGCGCCGCCACCGCTCACGTGGATCGAGCAAACTGTGCGTTTTGCAGGATCTCTTGCATACGGACCCGGTTTAGCTGCCGTCAAAGTGCGGCCCTGTAAGGTAGGCGCCGCCGGTCCCCGGCCCGGCGTTTTGAGGAGCTGTGCGGCTACCCGAGCCACGTAGCGCCGACGAGACACACCCTTCACAGAGGATGAACATTTCCCGCCACCTCAAACGCCTGACCCTCGCCTCGATGATCGCCTGCGCGCTGTTTGGCGGCGTCCTGGTCGCCTCGAGCTCGGCCGGCATCCAGAACCAGATCAGCGCCGGCAAGTCGGCGGCCGCGTCGCTTCAGGCGCAGATCAACGCCGAGACCACACAGATCCAGAAGACGGCTGGCGGAGTGGCCGCCGCGCAGGCACAGCTCGCCACCATCCAGGCGCAGCTGGAGCAGCACACCGCCCAGCTGCGCACGGTGGAGACGCAGCTGATGAGCGCCCGCGACCGCCTGCTGGCGCTCGAGGACAAGCTCCACATCGCCGCCCGGTACCTCGCCGCCAACCTGCGCTCCGCCTATGAGAACGGCTCGCCGAACCTGGTCGACGTGATCCTCAACGCCAACGGCTTCGCCAACCTGCTCAGCCAGGTGAGCTACCTCAAGGACGCCCAGCACCGGGACGCCGAGGTGGTCAAGGTCACCCAGATCGCGCGCGAGCGCGTGCAGCACGAGGCGCTGGCGCTCGGCTCGCTGGAGATGAAGGACCGCAGCCTGACCAACCAGATCCTTCAGCAGCGCAACCAGGCGGCCACGATCGAGGCGGCACTGGTCAAGCAGCAGATCAGCCAGGAGTCAGCACGCGCCGCCAGCAGGGGCCGGCTGGCGAGCGTCGACGCGCACGTCGCCTCACTGCAGAAAAGGTACGCAGCGATTCAAGCGGCCGCCGCGCGGGCCGCGGCCGAGTCCGCCGCAAAGGCCGCCGAGCAGGTCAACCAGCAGGCCGGCGGCGTGGCGGTCAACACCAGCAGCATGGTGCAGGCGCCGCCCGGGGCGCCCCAGGCCGTGCAGGAGATGATCGCCGCCGGCAACGCGATCGCGACCCTGCCCTACATCTGGGGCGGCGGGCACGCCTCCTTCCAGGCACTCGGCTACGACTGCTCCGGGTCGGTCAGCTTCGTGCTCAACGCCGCAGGCCTGCTCAGCTCACCGGAGGTCTCCGGCTGGTTTGAGAGCTACGGTGACCCAGGCCCCGGCCAGTGGGTCACGATCTACGCCAACCCCACACACGTGTGGATGGAGATTGCGGGCTGGCGCTTTGACACCGTCGCGCTGGCCCAGTACGGAACCCGCTGGGCGCGGGGCGGCGGCGAGTTCGCGGGCTTCGTGGTCCGCCACCCGGTCGGGCTCTAGCGGCCCGGGCTGCCGGTACTCCCACCTCGGCCGCCGGGACGCCCTCCTCGGGCAGTAACTACAGTCTCTGGCGGGCTGCCTGGGCGCGGCCCCTTGACCAGAGATACCTGAGGAGTTTGAGATGTCGATCAACAGCTTCGGCGCGAAGGCGGACTTGGATGTCGGTGGCCGCCGTTATGAGATCTTCCGGATCAACGCGCTGCAGCAGCGCTTTGACGTTGCGCGGTTGCCGTTCTCACTGAAGATCCTGCTCGAGAACCTGCTGCGCAACGAGGACGGCGTGGCCGTGCGCGCGGCGGACATCGAGGCGCTGGCGAGCTGGGATGCCAAGGCCGAGTCCGCAGCCGAGATCGCCTTCACTCCGGCGCGCGTGGTGATGCAGGACTTCACCGGCGTGCCTGCGGTCGTCGACCTGGCGGCGATGCGCGACGCGATCAGGGAGCTCGGCGGCGACCCTGAGAAGATCAACCCGCTGGTGCCCGCCGAGCTGGTGATCGACCACTCGGTGCAGGTCGATGTGTTCGGCACCCCGCGCGCGTTCGCGCGCAACGCCGAGCTCGAGTTCGAGCGCAACCGCGAGCGCTACACCTTCCTGCGCTGGGGGCAGGGGGCCTTTCAGAACTTCAAGGTGGTGCCGCCCGACACCGGGATCGTGCACCAGGTCAACCTCGAGTACCTCTCGCGAGTGGTGTTCACCAGCGAGCGCGGCGCCACCCCGCTCGCCTACCCGGACACGCTGGTCGGCACCGACTCCCACACCACCATGGTCAACGGCCTGGGCGTGCTCGGCTGGGGGGTCGGCGGGATCGAGGCCGAGGCGGCGATGCTCGGCCAGCCGATGTCGATGCTGATCCCACAGGTGATCGGCTTCCGCCTGCACGGCCAGCTGCCCGAGGGCGCGACCGCCACCGACCTGGTGCTGACCGTCACCGAGATGCTGCGCGCCCGCGGGGTGGTCGGTAAGTTCGTGGAGTTCTTCGGCTCCGGCCTCGCGCGGCTGCCGCTCGCCGACCGCGCCACGCTCGGCAACATGTCGCCGGAGTTCGGCTCGACCTGCGCGATCTTCCCGATCGATGCGGAGACGATCCGCTACCTGCGCTTCAGCGGCCGGCCGGAGCAGCAGATCGAGCTGGTCGAGGCGTACGCGCGCACAAACGGCCTCTGGCACGACGAGCACTCCGAGCAGCCGGCCTTCAGCGACGTGCTCGAGCTCGACCTTCAGAGCGTGGTGCCGAGCATCGCGGGCCCGCGCCGCCCGCAGGACCGCATCGCGCTGACAGACGCCAAGCAGAACTTCGAGACCGCGCTTTCACCTTACGTTTCCGCTGCGCCCGCGCCCGCTGGCGCAGGCGCAGACGACGCGCTCACGCAGACGGCATTGCGCACAGCCGTGCCGCTGACCCTGGCCGACGGCACCGCGACCGAGCTCGACCACGGCCACGTGGTGATCGCCGCGATCACCAGCTGCACCAACACCTCAAACCCGTCGGTGATGGTCGGCGCTGGCCTCTTGGCGCGCAACGCCGTGCAGCGCGGGCTGAGCGTAAAGCCGTGGGTGAAGACCTCGCTCGCGCCCGGCTCAAAGGTCGTCAGCGAGTACCTGGACCGCGCCGGGCTGACCGAGTACCTGGACGCCCTGGGTTTCAACCTCGTCGGCTACGGCTGCACGACCTGCATCGGCAACAGCGGCCCGCTGCCGGCCGAGGTCTCGAAGGCGGTGGGGGACGCGGATCTGGCGGTGGTGAGCGTGCTGTCGGGCAACCGCAACTTCGAGGGGCGCATCAACCCGGATGTGAAGATGAACTACCTCGCCTCCCCGCCGCTGTGCGTCGCCTACGCGATCGCCGGCAGCATGGATGTGGACCTCTACACGGAGCCGCTCGGCCAGGACAACCACGGTCAGGACGTGTACCTGCGCGACATCTGGCCGAGCTCGGCGGAGGTCGCGCAGGTGGTCGGCGAAGCGGTGCAGTCGGACATGTTCCACAAGAGCTACGGCGAGGTCTTCGACGGCGACGAGCGCTGGAACAGCCTCGAGGTACCGGCTGGCGAGCTCTACGCCTGGGATGAGCGCTCCACCTACGTCCGCCGCCCGCCGTTCTTCGAGCGCCTGCCGCGCGAGCCCGAGCCACTCGAGGACATCACCGGCGCGCGCGTGCTCGCCGTGCTCGGTGACAGCGTCACCACCGACCACATCTCGCCCGCCGGCTCGATCAGGCCGGGCGGCCCGGCGGCACGGTACCTGAACGAGAACCACATCGAGGCGGCGGACTTCAACTCCTTCGGCTCGCGGCGCGGCAACCACGAGGTGATGATGCGCGGCACGTTCGCCAACATCCGCCTGCGCAACCGGCTCGCCCCCGGCACCGAGGGCGGCGTCACCCTGTATCTCGCGGACGGCTCGGGCGAGCAGATGCCGATCTACGACGCCGCGATGCGCTACGTCGGGCAGGACGTTCCGCTGATCGTGCTGGCCGGCAAGGAGTACGGCTCGGGTTCCTCGCGCGACTGGGCCGCCAAGGGCACCCGGCTGCTCGGGGTGCGGGCCGTGATCGCGCAGAGCTACGAGCGCATCCACCGCTCGAACCTGGTCGGCATGGGCGTGCTACCCCTGCAGTTCAAGGACGGTGAGAGCGCCGAGACGCTCGGCCTGACCGGCCATGAGCACTACGACATCCACGGTATCGCCGGCGGCGCCGACATCCCCCGCGAGCTCACCGTCCAAGCCGACGAGCGCGAGTTCACTGTGACTGTGAGGATCGACACCCCCATGGAGCAGCACTACTACCGCCACGGCGGCATCCTGCCCTACGTCCTGCGCCAGCTCATCTGAGCCCTGAACGGAAAGAGGAGACAGATACTGAAATGCCGATTCCAGAAGCCCTCGATTCACTGCTGCACATCGCCGGCCCCTCCGGCCAGGAGG
>JAJYHG010000228.1 GCA_021784895.1 Actinomycetes bacterium | reverse complement strand
TCCGATCTGCCCGCCGCCCCCGCCGCCCGCCCTCACAGCCCGCGCCTGCGTTGCAAACGGACTCACCGGCCGCGCGCGATATGCACATATCTTTATATGCATGAGCCTAGGTGATAATCTGCACCCGACATGCTCCTGAGCCTCGAAGATCCCGCCCAGTTTGCGCCGTCGCTCGGTTTCGACGCGCTGGTCGGCACCCTGCGCGCGGTCGCCGAGCCGACGCGCCTGCGCCTGGTCGCACTGCTCGGGCAGGAAGAGCTCACGGTCACCGAGATCGGCCGTGTGATCGGCCAGAGCCAGCCCCGCACGAGCCGGCACCTGCGGCTCTTGGTTGACGCAGGCATCCTCGAGCGCGCCCCGGAGGGCGCCTTCGTCTACTACCGGCTGGCGGAGGACCGCCCCGAGGCCGGACTCGCTCGAGCGGTTGCCGCGCTGACTCCGGCTACTGACACGACCGTCGCCGCCGACCTCGAGGCACTCGCGCGCGTGCGCCAGGCCCGCCTCCAGGCCGCGATCGCCTACCGCGACGCCCATGCCAATGAGCTGGCCAGCCTGCAGGATCTCTACGTCGGCGAGGCCGCCGTAGAAGGGGCGCTCCTGGACATGCTGACCGGGGATGAGCCGATCGGGCGGCTGCTCGACATCGGCACCGGCAGCGGCCGGATCCTGGAGCTTCTGGCGCCGCACAGCGAGCAGAGCGTCGGGCTCGACGTCGACCACGAGATGCTGGCGCTGGCGCGGGCATCGCTTGGCGAGGCGCAGCTGGCGCGCGTCACCGTCCGTCACGGCGACCTGCACCGGCCGCCGTTCGAGGCGGGCAGCTTCGACGTCGCGGTGATGCACCACGTCCTGCACCTGCTCGACTCACCGGACGGTGCAATCGCCGATGCAGCGCGCCTGCTGCGCCCCGGAGGCAGGCTGCTGGTGGCCGACTTCGCGCCCCACGAGCTGGAGCAGCTGCGCTCCTTGCACGGCCACCGCCGGCTCGGCATCGCCGACGCGGAGCTCCACGCCTGGGCGGCCCAGGCCGGTCTCACCACCGAGGCGGAGCGCACCCTCCCACCGTCAGGTGGCACCGGACAGCTGACCGTGCGGCTCTGGTTGCTGCGCGCCTCGTCGCCCGGCGAGCTGGCCGCCGGTGAGGCGGTGACGGGCCGATGACGCAGATCTCCTTTGAGGTCTTCCCGCCGCGCACCCCGGAGGCGCAGGCGCGCCTGCAGCAGACGCTGGAGGCGCTCGCGCCCCTGAACCCGCGCTTCGTCTCGGTGACCTGCGGCGCGGGCGGCAGCGCCGCCGATGCAACCTTCGGCGCGATCCAGAGCCTGACCGCCGGCAGCTACGCGCCCGCGGCCGGGCACCTCACCTGCGTCGGGCGCTCACGCGCCCAGAGCGATGCCGAGGCGCTGCGCTACTGGGAGGCCGGTGTGCGGCACATGGTCATCCTGCGCGGCGATGCGCCCGCGGGCCAGGAACGCTTCGCTCCGTATCCGGACGGTTACCGCTCGGCCGTTGAGCTAGTGGCGGCGGTGCGCGCCATGCGACCATTCGAGATCAGTGTCGCTGCCTACCCAGAGCCCCACCCCGAGTCGCGCTCACCGCTACACGACCTGCGCGTGCTGGCGCACAAGGCGGAGGCTGGAGCCAGCCGTGCGATCACGCAGTTCTGCTTCGACTCGGACGCGATCGTGAACCTGCGCGACCGCATGGCCGGGGCCGGCATACCGCTGCAGGTGGTTCCCGGGATCCTGCTGGCGAGTGACTTCGCCGCCATGACCCGGATGGCGGGACGCTGCGGCGCGACCGTGCCGGGCTGGCTCGCGCAGCGCTTTGCGGGCATCGACAACGACGCCGAGCGCCGCAGCCGCGTGGCCGCCGACATCGCCGCAAGCCAGGTTGAGCACCTGCGGCGCGAAGGCTTTGACGCCTTCCACTTCTACACCCTCAACCAGGCCGAGCTCGCACATGCGGTCTGCGGGCCGCTCGCCTTCGCGCCGGCAGAAGCCAGGAGCGCGGCATGACTGGCGAGCAGCGCGCCGGCGCACAGCCAGGGGCCCGTGAAGCCCGGATCGAGGCGCTCAAGCGGGCGGCCACCGAGCGGATATTGATCCTGGACGGCGCCTGGGGGGCGCAGATCCAGCGCCACGGGCTGAGCGAGGAGCAGTTCCGGGGCGAGCGCCTGGCCGACCACCCACAGCCGCTCAAGGGCAACAACGACATTCTCTGCATCACGCGCCCGGCCCTGATCACGGAGCTGATCGGCGACTACCTCGACGCCGGTGCCGACATCGTCTCGACCAACACCTTCAGCTCGACCGCGATCGCCCAGGCCGACTACGGCACCGCCCACCTTGCACACGAGCTCAACCTGGCGGCGGCGACGCTGGCCCGGGCCGCCGCCGACCGGGCCACGGCTGCCGACCCGTCCAAGCCGCGCTGGGTGGCCGGATCGATCGGCCCGACCAACCGCACGCTGTCGATGTCGGCGGACGTGAACGACCCCGGTGCCCGGGCGGTCGACTTCGACCAGCTCTACGACGCCTACCGGGAACAGGTGATGGGCCTGTACGAGGGCGGTGTCGACCTGTTTTTGGTGGAGACCATCTTCGACACCCTGAACGCGAAGGCAGCGCTCAAGGCGATCCTGGATCTGCGCGATGAGGGGCACGTCGAGCTGCCGATCTGGATCTCGGGAACCGTGACCGACCGCTCCGGCCGGACCCTGTCGGGCCAGACGATCGACGCCTTCTGGATCTCGGTGCGCCATGCCGAGCCGTTCGCCGTCGGGCTCAACTGCGGGTTCGGCGCCGAGCAGCTGCGCCCCTTCCTGGCCCAGCTCGCGGGTGGCGCTGACACACTTGTCTCCGCCTACCCGAACGCCGGCCTGCCGAACGAGCTCGGCGAGTACGAGGAGGGCCCCGAGACGATGAGCACGCAGCTGCGAGAATGGGCCCAGGCGGGCCTTGTGAACATCGTCGGCGGCTGCTGCGGAACGACCCCCGCTCACATCCGCGCGATCGCCGACGCGGTGGCAGGCATTCCGCCCCGCCAGGTCCCCGAAGTCAAGCCGACGCTGCGGCTCTCAGGGCTCGAGCCGTTCGCGGCCAGCTGAGCCGGCGACGCTGCCCGTGACGCGACCCGCCCGCAGACTGAACCCAATCACCAGCAGATGACCGCCGCCAGCACCGACACCCTCGCGACCTTCATCCACATCGGCGAGCGCACGAACGTGGCCGGCTCGGCCCGCTTCAAGCGGTTGATCCAGGCGGGCGACTACGAGGCGGCACTGGTGGTGGCGCGCGAACAGATCGAGAACGGCGCCCAGATCATCGACGTCAACATGGA
>JAJYHG010000103.1 GCA_021784895.1 Actinomycetes bacterium | reverse complement strand
CAGTCCCGTCGGCGCGCTGCGCGTGGTGCTGGGACCACGCGCCGACTGGTTCACGGCGGAGGCGCTCGCGCGGCTGACTGGAGCCGAGTTCACGGTCAGCGACCAGGCAAACCGCATCGGCCTGCGGCTCGATGGCCCGGCACTGGAGCGCTCCCGCCCCGGCGAGGAGCTGCGCTCAGAGGGGCTGGTGCCGGGTGCGATCCAGGTTCCGCCCGACGGACGGCCGATCCTGCTGCTGGCGGACCATCCGACGACCGGCGGCTATCCCGTGATTGCGGTGGTGCACAGCGAGGACATCGCCCTCGTGGCACAGTTACGCCCGGGCGGGCGCGTGCGCTTCCGCGTGGCGTAGCCGACGACCGGCCCCGAGGCGGTGTCTGGGCCGGAGCCGGTGTCAGCGCTCGCGCCGGGGTGCTGCGGCCGGGGCGCGGTCCAGCGGGACCAGCGCCCCGGGTGGACGGCTAGGGGTTCACGACGAAATTAGTGGAGTGGTTTGGGGCGTGGCTGGGACCGCACGCGGGATCAGTCGATGCAGCGCATCGGCGATTCCCGAGGGCGCCATCCGGGCGCGTCCAGACGCCGCCAAACCGCCCAGCAATTGAGTCGTGAGCCTAGGCCAGGGCGGGCTCGATCTCGGCCTGCAGGCGCTTCTTCGGGTAGGCGCCGATCACGCGCTTCACCTCCTGGCCGTTCTTGAACACGATCAGCGTCGGGATCGACATGATGTTGTAGTTCATCGCCGTCTGCTGGTTCTCGTCGGTGTTGAGCTTTGAGACCTTGAGCTTGCCCTGCTGCTCGGCCGCGATCTCCTCGACGACCGGGCTCACCATCCGGCACGGGCCGCACCAGGGCGCCCAGAAGTCGACCAGCACGGGCAGGTCGGACTCGAGTACCTCAGCCTGGAAGTTGTTGTCGGTCACCTCGGAAACGTTGCCTGCCATCACGGCTCCTCTTGAAAATTGTTTTACTTCACAAAGTATAGTACCGGCATCCGCGCCAGCCCAGGTGCACGCCGGGCGCGTACCCGTCATGCTGTCACTGTGACCCGCGCCATGAATCCTGAAAGGTTTCGCGTTGAGCTCCCGCGCGGGGCGGTGCGAACCCACGGCTCGCGCTCACTGTGGCTCCAGCAGGAGCTCGGCCAGCCGGAACCCAGTGAGCATCAGCCGCTGGCCGGAGAGCGCACCACCGACGTCTGCATCATCGGCGGCGGCTTCGCGGGACTCTGGACCGCGCTCGAGCTCAGGCGCCGCGCGCCCGGCACGACCGTGACCGTGATCGAGGCCGACATCTGCGGCGCTGGCGCGAGCGGACGCAACGGCGGCTTCGCACTGACCTGGTGGGCGCACTTTGAACACCTGGTGGCCCTGTGCGGCGCCGAGCAGGCGGTCGTGCTGGCGCGGCGGGCCGAGCAGGCGGTGCGGAGCATCGGCGAGTTCTGCCGGGATCGCGGGATCGCCGACGCCTTCCATATGGAGGGCTGGATGTGGGCGGCCACCAACGGCACCCAGGTCGGCGAGTGGGAAACGACGATGCGCCTGATCGACGCCTGTGGCGAGCGTCCATACGAGCGCCTCAGCCGCGCCGAGGTGGTCGAGCTGACAGGCTCAGCCCAGCACCTGGACGGCGTCTACGAGCGCACGTCGGCGACGGTTCAGCCAGCCCGGATCGCCCGCGAGCTCGCACGGGCGGTCAAGGAGGCTGGGGTCGACGTGTACGAACACACCCAGGCACGCGCGCTCGAGCAGGACGGAAAGCGGACCAAGGTGACCGTCCCCGACGGCTCGATCAGTGCCGGACAGGTGGTCCTGGCGGCCGGCGCCTGGGCGGCGAGAATCCCGGAGATCGGGGCCGGCCTGGTGGTCGTGGCCAGCGACATCATCGCCACCGAGAGGCTGGGCGATCGCCTCGCACAAGCCGGCCCGCGGCCAGGACTCTGTATCTCCGACGGCCGCCGGCTGGTCAACTACTACCACGCAACCGCAGATGGAAGGATGATCTTCGGCAAGGGCGGCGGGACGCTTGGGTATGGCAACCGTGTCAGCGCCGCCTTTGACCATCCCGGCCGCCGTGCCAACGGGGTGCGGGCGCAGCTGCTGCGCACCTACCCAGGGCTGTGGGATGCGGGTGTCGCTGAGCGCTGGAGCGGGCCGGTCGACTACTCGCTGAGCGGCCTGCCGTTCTTCGTCAGGCTGCGGGAGCTCCCTGGCGTGCTCGTCTGCGCCGGCTTCTCCGGGGACGGCGTCGGCCCCTCGCGGCTGGCCGGTGAGCTGCTCTCCGAGATGGTCTGCGACGGTGGTACGGCGGGGCTGCCCGTGGCCCTGCGGACGGTGCCGCGGCGGGCGCTTCCGCCCGAGCCGATCCGTTACCTCGGCGGCCGGCTGGTGCGCGCGGCGATCGCGCGTAAGGAGCACAGCGAGGATCACGGGCTCCGGCCGCGTGCGGTCGACCGCACGCTCGCCGCACTTGATCCAACGGGCTACCGCTACAAGCCAGGCGCGAGCGAGCGGTGACCGGCGCGCGCCGTGGCGAGCCGGCCAACGGCGAGATCGCGGCCGCGTTCGAGGAGCTCGCGGACCTCTACGAGCTTGACGGCGCCACGATCCACCGGGTGGTGGCGTACCGCAACGCCGCGCGGACTGTGCGCGACAGCTCGGTGCAGGTGTCACGGCTGGCGCTCGAGGGGAGAGCGACGCAGCTGCCCTCGATCGGGACAACGCTGCAGGAGAAGATCGTCGCGCTCGCGATGACCGGCCAGATCCCCGCGCTCGAGCAGCTCCGCCAGCGCTTCCCGCCGGGGCTGCTGGAGCTGACCAGGCTGCCGGGGCTCGGCCCCAAGCGCACACTCCGGCTGTATCAGGAGCTCGGGATCGACTCCCTAGAGAGCCTTCGGGCCGCGGCCTCCCAGGGGCGCATCAGAGAGCTCAAGGGTTTTGGCCGCAAGGCGGAGCGGACGCTGCTCGAGGCCGTGCAAGCACAGGCAGAGCACGGTGCAGCGCAGCGGATCCTGCTGAGCCGGGCGCTCGCCACAGGCGAGGAGCTGCTCGCCGCCATCCGCGGGCTTCCCGGGGCCGAGCGGGCCGAGCTGGCCGGCTCGGCCAGGCGCATGACCGAGACGGTCAAGGACCTCGACATCGTGGCCAGCGCCAGAGATCCGGCGGCGCTGACCGCGGCGGTCGGGGCGCTGCCGCAGGTGCAGGAGGCATCTGCGCCGGGCCGCAACGCCGTGCGGATCCTGACCCACAGCGGTATCGCCGCCGATGTGCGGGTGGTTGAGCCTGATCAGTTCGGCAATGTCCACCAGCACCTGACCGGATCCCAACAGCACAACGTCGCGCTGCAGA
>JAJYHG010000250.1 GCA_021784895.1 Actinomycetes bacterium | reverse complement strand
CTCGCAAGCGGCGAGCTGGCGCTGGTCGTTGGCACGCACGCCCTGATCGAGGAGAGCGTCCAGTTCCGCCGCCTGGCGATGGTCGTGATCGATGAGCAGCACCGCTTCGGTGTCGGGCAGCGGGCCGCGCTGGCGGAGCCCGCGCCCGGTGGCGTGGTGCCCCACGAGCTGCACATGACCGCCACCCCGATTCCGCGCACGCTTGCGCTCAGCCACTACGGCGACCTGGACGTGACCGAGCTGCGCGAGCTGCCGCGCGGGCGCCAGGCGGTGGCGACTTACGTCTGCGACAGCGACGCCGAGCGCCAGCGCGCCTACGCGCGGATCCGCGCCGAGCTTGACGACGGCCGCCAGGCGTACATTGTCTGCCCCTTGGTGGAGGAGTCAGCGGCGCTCCAGGCGCGCGCGGCCAAGACCGAGTACGAGCGTCTGCGGCAGGGGCCGCTGCGCGGCTATGAGATCGTGCTGATCCATGGCCAGATGCGCGCCGCCCAGAAGCAGGAGGCGATGGCGCGCTTCACTGCGGGGGCAGCGCAGGTCCTGGTTGCCACGACCGTGATCGAGGTCGGTGTTGACGTGCCCAACGCGACCGTGATGCTGGTCGAGGACGCCGACCGCTACGGGATCTCGCAGCTGCACCAGCTGCGCGGGAGGGTCGGGCGTGGACACCATGAGTCGCTGTGCCTGCTGTTTGGGCGCCGCGACTCGCCGCGGCTGCGGGCGCTCGCGAGCGAGTCCGACGGCTTCCGGCTGGCGGAGGCCGATCTGGCACTGCGTGGCCATGGTGAGCTGGTGGGTACGCGGCAGTCCGGCCGCGACGACGGGCACCGCTTTGCCGACCTCAGCCGCGACCAGGAGCTGCTCGAGCGCGCGGTGCTCCGCGCCCGCGTGCTGGTCGACGAGGACCCCGGGCTCTCGGCCCCGGAACACGCGCTGATCGCGTCCGTGCTCCCTACGATCGTGGTGTGAGAGTGATCGCGGGCAACCTGGGCGGACGCGTGCTGCGGGCGCCGCGGGGCCGGGGCACCCGGCCCACCTCGGACCGCGTGCGCGAGGCGCTGTTCTCGATGCTGGCGGCGGTTGACGGCACGCGGGTGCTCGACCTGTTCGCGGGCTCCGGAGCGCTGGGCATCGAGGCGCTGTCCCGGGGGGCGGCCGCAGCTGTGTTCGTCGATTGCGGGGCGCCAGCGATCAGCGCCATCCGCCACAATCTCCAGGCGCTGGAGCTGTCCGCGGATGTGTTGCAGATGCCCGTGATGCGGGCGCTGGCTTGCAACCAGGTGCGCTCATGCGAATACGATCTTGTCTTTCTCGATCCCCCTTACCGTTCTGCTGGCTCGCTCGGCCCCCAGCTGTCGGCACTGCTACCACCGCTGCTTGCCCGCGGGGCCAGGGTGGTGGCGGAGTCTGACCGGCGGGTGCCGATCGAACTGGATTTGCCGCTGCTCCGCGAACGCCGTTACGGCGACACCCTGATCCGACTCCATGCCGCCCGATAACCGCATAGCCGTCTGTCCCGGCTCCTACGACCCCGTGACCAACGGGCATCTGGACGTGATCTCGCGCGCCTGCGCGATGTTCGACCACGTGATCGTGGCGGTGGTCAACCTGCCGATGCGCAAGGGCGGCACCCTGTTCACCGCGGCTGAGCGGGTCGGCTTCATTGAGCGTGCCACAGCCCACCTCGGCAACGTCGCGGTGGAGCCCTTCAGCGTGCTGACGGTGCAGTTCGCCCGCGCGCGTGGGGCCAAGGCGATCGTCCGCGGCCTGCGCGCGATCTCCGACTTCGAGTACGAGCTCGAGCTCAACCAGCTGAACCGCGGACAGGCCCCGGATATCGAGTCCGTTTACTTGATGGCCTCGGCCAAGTACAGTTTCATCAGGTCCAGCGGCGTCAAGGAGCTCGCCACGTTTGGAGGTCAGATCGACGGCCTGGTGCCGGCCGAGGTCGCGCAGGCCTTGAAGGAACGAATCAGCCGCTGACGAAACAGAGAACCTGAGATGGATGTACTCGTACTCATCGACAAGCTCGACGACCTCGTGCACAACGCGAAGCCGATGCCGCTCACCGATCAGGTGCGCGTGGACAAGGAGGAGATCTATGACCTCCTCGACCAGATGCGTGCCACCATCCCGGAGGAGATCAAGCAGGCGCGCTGGATCGTGAAAGAGCGCCAGGAGATGCTCCAGGAGGCCAAGCGGGAGGCTGAGCGCATCGTCAAGGAGGCGCGGGACCGGCAGGACCGCCTGGTCTCCGAAGAGGAGATCACCAAGCAGGCCGAGCGCGCCGCCGAGGAGATCCTCGAGGAGGCTCGCATGCGGGAGCGCGAGATCCGGCTGGGCGCCGAGGATTACGCGGACGAGATCCTCAACACGCTCGAGGTCAACCTGTCGAAGTTCATCGCTGCGGTGCAGCGCGGCCGTGACCGCCTGGCGGGCAAGGATGAGCCCGCCGAGGTCGCATAGGCCGGGTCGCGGCACCTCCGAACGTACGTTCGCAGTCTTCCGTCCGGCCCCCGCGTCATGCTCAGTGCATGGATGCGATGCTGCTGGGGGCCGGGTTTGTGGCCGGGGTGCTGATCACCGCGGCGGTCATGCGCGAGCGCCTGCGCACAGCCAGGTTCGCCCTCGAGCAGGTCGAGACCACGATCAGGGCGCACACCGGGGAGGCGCTGCAGAGCACGCTTCAGGCGGCCATCGGCCAGCTGAGTGAGCAGCACCGGGCGCAGCTCGAGACCAGCCAGGCTCAGGCTCAGGGTGAGCTTGAGAAGCGACGGCTGGAGATCGAGCGGCTGGTGACGCCGCTGGCCGACGGCCTGCGCCGCATGGACCAGCAGATCGCCGCCTTGGGCCTCGACCAGCGGGCGGCACGCGGGCAGATGGCCGAGCAGATGCGGGCGCTTGCCGAACTGCGCCAGGAGACCGGGTCGCTGGCGACGGCGATGGCCCGGCCCAACAGCCGGGGGCAGTGGGGGCAGCTGCAGCTGCGGCGGGTGGTCGAGCTCGCGGGGATGGCCGAACACGTTGACTTCGAGGAGCAGCTGTCGCTGCACAGCCATGACGGCGCCGGCCTGCGTCCCGACATGGTGGTCAACCTGCCCGGAGAGAAGCGCATCCCGGTGGACGCCAAGTCGCCACCTGTGCCGGTGCTGACGCCCGCGCAGGCGGGCGATCCGGCGCTTCGTGGTGCGAGCCTGCAGGCGCATGCCCGCGTTCTCAAGGGCCACGTCAACCGGCTCGCGAGCCGCGAGTACTGGTCGGCGCTGGACGATGCACCAGACTTCGTCGTCATGTTCCTGCCCGGGGAGCATGTCTACAGCGCCGCGCTCGAGGGCGATCCTGGCC
>JAJYHG010000168.1 GCA_021784895.1 Actinomycetes bacterium | reverse complement strand
GTTCCGCGACGCCGACCTGGTCGCGGGGCGGTTCGAGCGGGGTGACATCGTCTCTGTGACTGGCCGGGTCGAGCGCTTCCGCGACGATCTGGTGATCGAGGTTGTCGACATCCGCCGCCACGAAGGGGACGGCGGGGCGTCGTCGGAGGCGCTTACACAGTCATTCCTGCCTGTGGCATACCGCGACTTCGAGGAGCTCGACGGCTTCCTCGAGCACCTGGCCTCCGAGGTCTATGACCCCGCCTACCGGGCGCTGCTGGACTCGCTCATGGCTGATCCCGAGCTGCGCGCGGCGTTCAGGCGCACCCCCTGTACCCGCGCGGGCCACCATGCCTACCTCGGCGGGCTGCTCGAGCACACGGTTGCGGTGGCGACGCTCGCACGCGAGCTCTGCGACCTGCACCGGCGGCTCAACAGCGACCTGCTGCTGACCGCGGCGATCGTGCACGACATCGGCCGCACGCGCGAGTTCACCTACCGCGCCGAGATCGGGCTCACCGACGAGGGCAGGCTGCTCGGGCACCTGACGCTCGGCCAGCAGCTTCTCTGCGAGCGCTTCGCCCCGCTTGGCGAAGCGCTCGACCAGCCGCGGCGGCTGGCGCTGCTGCACTGCGTGATCGCGCACCACGGCGCAAGCGGCCTTCCGGGCGGGCGCTTCGCCTCGCCTGAGGCGCTGGCGCTCTACCGGCTGAACGCGCTGGATGCCGGCGTCAAGGGCGTGTTAGAGCACGGCCTCGGGTCGTCCGAGAGCTGAGCCTGCCTGGGCGAGCGCGCGATCCACCAGCGGTGTGGTGAGGAGCAGCGCGGCGAGCACGCCGGCCGCCAGCAGCAGCGCCGGCGCCACCGCCATGTGCGGCAGGGTGGTCGCGAGCACGGCCGAGAAGGCCACCGTGGCAGCCATCGAGACGATCGTCCCGCGGGCCACCGCAGCGGCCCCGGCGGCGCCGCTCGAGCGGTGGGTGCTGGGGAGGATGATCGAGAGCAGAACCGGAGCGGAGGAGAGCACGCCGGCGGGCCGGGCGCCCAGGATCGGCACGAGCGTCGACATGGTTGCGACCACGCAGGTGGAGATCACGGCGCGGGTGAGGATCGGGGCCCTGGTGTCTGTGGCCGTGTCCGCGCTGGTGTCCGTGCCCGCCGCAAGGGGTTGCGGAGCCCACGGCCACAACAGCAGGCTGACGATGATCACGGCCCAGACCGCGGCGGCGGCGGTCCACGCGCCGGAGAACGAGCTCAGTCCTAGCACCGCCGTCAGCGCCAGCACCAGCGACGCGACCGTCGCCCGCAGCGGGTCGAGCCGGCGGGCCAGCCACGCGTAGGCGCCGCAGAACACGACCACGGCCATCTGGCCCGTGGTCACTCCGGCGGCTGCGTGTGCGGCCGTGGCGCGGCTGGCGGTCAGGCAGACGGTCAGCAGGAACGGTCCCGTGGTGACCGGCAGGCCGATCAGGCGTCCCCCGATCCAGTCGCCGAACCGCGCCTGGGCCTTTGCGACCAGCGCGTAGGCGAGCGGCGTCAGCCCGATGCGGAGCAGAATCGTCATGTCTGCGTATGATCGACGACAAACCGCCGAGTTTCTCGCGGACTTACTTAGTTGTGCGGGCAATCTGCCGTGAAAACATCTTCTTAAAGCCGATTCAGCCGAAGTTTCTGCTAAGAGTGTCTGCGTGGATGCAATCGACCGGCTGCTGATCAGGGAGCTGCTGCGAGACGCGCGCGTCAGTTATCAGGAGCTGGCACGGGTCGCGCACCTGTCGGCCAACACGGTCGCCGACCGCGTCCGGCGCCTGCGCAGCTCGGGGGTGGTGAGCGGCTACCACGCGCAGCTGAACCTGGCGCTGATCGGGCGCGGGCTGCACCTGATGAGCGACGTGCGGCTGCGCGAGGGCGTTGATCGCAGCGAGTTCGAGCGGCGGCTCGTGGAGGTCGAGCAGGTGATCGCGGCCGCTCGCCTGACCGGTGACTACGACTACCTGCTGCAGGTGGCCTGCACCGACCCCGAGGAGTTCGAGCAGGTGATCGACCGGCTCAAGCGCGAACACGGCGTGCGCGAGATCCGCAGCCGGCTGGTGCTCCACCAGGTGCCGATCGAGCTCGGGCGGCTGCTGGATGCCTCCGCGTTCTGACACTCTTGGGCGCCATGACCATAATCGACCAGCTGGTGGCCAACAACCGCCTTCACGCCGACGCTGCCACCGCGCCTGACGCCGGTCCGAGCCCGACCAGGCGCCTCGCGATCGTGACCTGCATGGACGCGAGGATCGATGTCTTCGCCGTGCTCGGGCTGGGGCAGGGTGAGGCTCACATCCTGCGCAATGCCGGTGGCGTCGTGACCGACGACGTGATCCGCTCGCTGGCGATCTCGCAGCGCAAGCTGGGGACGCGCGAAGTCATGCTGATCCACCACACCGACTGCGGTATGCAGCGGCTCACCGACGATGGCTTCCGCGCAGAGCTGCTGGAGGACACCGGGATCGCGCCCACTTTTGCGATCGAGTCCTTCACCGACGTCGAGGCCGACGTGCGCCAGTCGCTGCTGCGGGTGCGCCGGGCCGCCTTTCTCCCACACCGTGACATTGTGCGCGGCTTCGTCTTTGATGTCGATACACGCCAGTTGCGCGAGATCAGCGTGGGTCGACCAGAGGAAGGCTGAGAGGCGCGTTCGCGACCGGCACTGGTCGCTTCACGAGCCACTGCGCTCGGCTGTCTCCCCGCTCGCAGCCCACGCTCCGAGCGGTGGCGTGTTGAGCTGCAGCAGCGCCGCCTGCTGGCCGGGCAAGACGCGCACGTGGTTGAGGTGGCAGTTGCGCATCGACGGGAAGCTCCGGCGGTACTCGGCCGGCGGGATCCCGAGCATCTGGCAGAGCACGAGACGAATGAGCGAATTGTGGGTCACGATCAGAACCCGTCCTTGTGGGTAGGCTCGAGTGATCTCCTCCAGGCTGGCGAGGGCGCGCGATGTCGCCCGTTTCGGGTCCTCGCCACCAGGTAGGGGGTGCGCCACTGGATCGGTCTGAAAGGCGTCCGCCGCGCGTGGAAACCGCTGGCGTATCTCCTTGGCTGTGAGCCCTTCGCCCTGCCCGAAAGCGACCTCGTTCAGCCTCGAGTCCACCCTCAGTTCCAGGCCGGAGGCGTCCGCACAGGGGCGGGCTGTCTCCCGGGCTCGCCGAAGCTCCGAGCACCACAGCGCGTCCAGCCCCGCCGCTGCGGCCCAGCGGGCAAGCGTTGCGGCCTGCCGACGGCCTCGGTGGCTGAGCTCGACGTCGCTTGAGCCGGCATAGCGATTCGTGCGGTGCCACACCGTTTCCCCGTGGCGTACGAGGAACAGGTCGGTCATTAGCCAGTTCCTCGCC
>JAJYHG010000235.1 GCA_021784895.1 Actinomycetes bacterium | reverse complement strand
CTAACATGAATTTAACGTATATTCATGTCGCGGGCGCATCCTTCACGGTGCGACGTACCTCATAGCAGCACCTCCTCCCCAGAAGCGCGAAGCCGGTCCGCAGGAATGCGGGCCGGCTTCTCTTCTTTGACAGGCGTTGGCGAGCGTCACGGCAAGCGGCTCGGCGAGCGGCACGACAAGTGGCCGCAAACTGCTGAAGCCGGCCCGTGGGCCGGCTTCATCTCTCTCCTCTCAACCACCGGGAAGACCTCAGAGCCGTCTCGTACCCGAAACGTGTGCTGACCGGTGTTGCGAAGCTGTAATTGTAACTAATGTCGCGAGCAGTGTGTCGCCAGGCCCGGTTGCCCTCTGGACGCCAGGGCCCGGCGGGCGCATCACGCATCCGGATGCTCACGGATCCGGACCGCCTCGATGCGGTTCTGACGGACCGACTCCACCCTGATCGAGTAGCCGTTGGCCCGGATCGTGTCGCCGCGCTTGGGCAGGCGGCCGAGCTGCGCGAACACAAAGCCGCCCACTGAGTTGTAGGCGTCAGTATCGACCGGCAGCTCGAGCCCGTAGTCCTCGAGGTCGGTGACCGCCACGTGGCCACGGACGAACCAGTCACCCCCCGCCAGGCGCCGCACCGCACCTCCGGCGGGATCGGTCTCGTCGGTGATCTCCCCCACGACCTCCTCGATGATGTCCTCGATCGTGACGATTCCCGCGGTGCGGCCATATTCGTCGACCACCACCCCCATCTCCGTGCGTTCGCGCTGCAGGTCGGCGAGCAGATCATCCAGCGGCTTGGTCTCGGGAAAGATCGGCGCCTCACGGACGAGTGAGCGGAAGTCCGCATCCTCGCCGTGCTCCATCAGCAGCCGCACGAGCTGGTTGACATGCACGATGCCGCGCACCTGGTCCTGGTCGTCCTCCTCGGTGACAACCAGACGGGAGTGGCCCGTGGCCACTGCCCGGCGCAGCGCGGCCCCGACCGTCTCGGCAATGTCGACCGTCACCACCGCTGGGATCGGCGTCATCACCTGGCGCGCCTCCTGCTCGTGCAGGTGAAAGACCCCCGTCAGCATCTCCGCTTCGCCGCTGTCGAGCTGACCCCCGGTTTGGGACTCGGCGATCAGCCGCTTGAGCTCCTCCGGCGTGCCGTGGGCCGGCTCGGCGTCGGGGTCGACGCCGAGCCGCCTGAGCATCCATTCCGATGAAGCGTTCAGCGCCGTGATGAAGGGGCGGAAGGCGACCATGAAGGTCTGCATCGGCGGCGCGATGCGGCGGGCCAGCCCCTCGGCGTGCTGGATCGTGTACAGCTTGGGGACGATCTCACCGACTGTGCTCTGAAAGAAGGTGATCAGCACGTAGGCGACGATCACGCTCACGATCACCGCGGCCTCGTTGCCCGCGCCCCGGCCCAGGACCGATTCAAAGGCGTGCGCCACCGACGGCTCCCCCAGAGCACCGATGCCGATCGACGCCATCGTGATCCCAACCTGGCAGGCGGAGATGTAGTCGCCGATCTGCTCCAGTTGCAACAGCGCGAGCCGCGCGCCCCGCGAGCCCGACTCGGCGAGCTCCTCGAGCCGTGCCCGGCGCGAGCGCACGAGCGCGTACTCGGCGATCACGAAGAACGCATTGACGAACACCAGCAGCGCGGCGAGCGCGATCAGCAGCGCGTTCATGCCAGCGCTAGGCTGCTGCCTGGCCGAGCAGCGCGTCGAAGCGGGCGGCCATGGCGAAGTCGGTCTCCGTCAGCCCGCCGGCCGCGTGATTGGTGAGGCTGAGCGTCACCCTGTTCCACTCGTGCACGAGGATATCGGGGTGGTGGTTGTAGGCTTCCGCGACCTCGGCGACCCGGTTGACGAAGGTGATCGCGGCGGCGAAGTCATCAAAGCCCAGCTCTCGCACGATCATCGCGCGCTCCTGCCGCCAGGCGCTGCCCGCAAGGCGCGCAGCAATCTGATCGTTGCTCAGCAGTGGCGGGGTTGTCATATCTTTGACCTCCTATGCGCATCGTAAGCCTCGTGCCGTCGGCAACCGAGATGCTGTTCGCGCTCGGACTCATGGATGAGGTCGTGGCCGTCACCCATGAGTGCGACTACCCGCCCGCCGCCGCAACGCTGCCGCGGGTCACGCGCGACCGGCTCCCGGCAGGTCTGACGACAGCCCAGATCGACGCGGCGGTGAAGGAGCGCACGCTCAAGGGGGAGTCGATCTACGAGCTTGACACGGCGCTGCTCCACGAGCTGCAGCCGGATTTGATCATCACGCAGGCGCTGTGCAAGGTCTGCGCCGTGTCGGTTGACGACGTCCGGGCGGTGGCGGAGGAGATCGACAGCCAGCCGATGGTCGTGGCGCTCGATCCGCACACACTGGGCGAAGTTCTCGGTGATGCCAGAACGATCGCACAGGCCACAGACGCCAAGGACGCGGCTGTTGACCTGATCCGCGAGGCAGCCACGCGGATCGACCGCGTCCGCCTGCTGGTGCGTGGCGCCCGCCGCCCGCGCGTGGTTGCGCTCGACTGGCTCGACCCGCCATACGCCGCCGGCCACTGGACGCCGCAGATGATCGACTACGCCGGCGGCGAGGACGTGCTCGGCTTTGCCGGCGAGGGCTCGCAGGAGCAGGCTTGGGAGCTGGTCGCGGCCACCGAGCCGGACATCGTGATCGTGATGCCGTGCGGCTTCGACGCTGAGATTGCCCACCGCGAGGCCGAGATGCACCGCGAGCAGCTGGCGGCGCTCGGCGCCGGCGAGGTGATCGCGGTCGACGCAGCCGCCTACTTCTCGCGACCGGGACCGAGGCTGGTGGACGGCCTCGAGCTGCTCGCCTACCTGATCCACCCGGAGCTGGTGGACATCAGCGACGAACTCGCCGCGCGCGCCATCACCGTGGACGTTTAGCCCGCTCACGACCAGCTCAAACGAGCAAAGCGTGCCTGCCCCTCGCAGATTGCTCGGATGCCGCGGGCGGGCCGTGAAACAGCGATCCGCAGCCGGAGCCGGTGGCGCCCGGGGCGATGAGCTCAGATGATGCTGCCGCTGGGAACCAGGCCGGGCCCGCCGGCGACGGCCAGCGACCCGGCCACCGCCAGCACCGCGATCAGCAGGCAGCCGCCCAGCACGACCGCGCGGCGGTCGCGCTTCTCACCGTACTCGATCACCAGAAAGCCACCGGCGAGGCCGGCCAGGAATCCGAACAGGTGGCCGCCGATCGAGATGCCTGCAACCCCCAGGTCAAAGACCAGGTTGAGCAGGAGAATCGGCATCAGGCCGGATTGCCACAGCGAGATCCGCCGCGCGCGGGCGACCATGATCAGGGCGCCAAAGACGCCGAAGATAGCCCCCGAGGCCCCCAGCGTCGGGACA
>JAJYHG010000215.1 GCA_021784895.1 Actinomycetes bacterium | reverse complement strand
ACGCTTGCAGACATGCGGGTGCTGACCGCCGAACCGATGCCCTCTGAGGTCCAGGCGCTGATGGAGCGCCGGCGCCGAGCCGGCGCCGACCGCCACGACGAGATCTGGGATGGTGTGCTGCACATGCGCCCCGATCCATCACGAGCGCACGTGAGCGTGCAGCAGCAACTCGCCGAGCTGCTGGGACCGCTGGCGCGCGCCGCTGGGCTTGATCCCGGCATCAGCGGCTTCAACCTCGGCGAGTCCGAGCTGGACTTCCGCTGCCCCGACGGCGGTCTCTTCCGCGAGCCCAGCACCGCCGTCTGGAACCCGACCGCGGCGCTGGTGCTGGAGATCGTCTCGCCCGATGACGACAGCTGGAACAAGTTCGGCTTCTACGCCGCCCATGGCGTCGACGAGGTGCTGATCGTCGACCCGCAGCAGCGCACCGTCGACTGGTTCGCCCTGGGCGAGGGCGCCTATGCGGCGGTGGCGCACAGCGGACTGATCGAGCTGGGCGCCGCCGAGCTGGCGGAACGCCTCGACTGGCCGGCGCTCGAGCAGTAGCGCTAGCCGCCCGCGGCCTACATAATCGCGGCGTCCCCGAGTAAAGGAGCCTCGATGAATTCCACCGACGAGATCCCCGCCGCCGAGCCGGCCGACACCCAGGCGGTGACGGCGGCCGCCGCGCCGTCAAGCAGGCTCGACCGCGTGCTGGCGCTCGTGCCGCGCGCGCTCTCGAGCCACGCCCACATCATCTTCCTGACCGTGCTGGGCGTCTACCTGGTGCTGCTGCCACTGTTTGGGGTCGACGTCAGCGCGCGCGCGGAGCTGATCGGCGGCAACTACACCAACGTGACCTCCGACCTGGGCGCCTGCATCGCCGCCGGCCTCACCGTCCACCTGGTTAAGCGCGACCGCCAACGCAGTCGGGAGCTGAGCCGGCTCTTCGATCACCTGCACCAGCGCCACGACTCGCTCGAGCAGGCTGTCGACCGGGCCACCGCTGCCGCCGAGCGCGCCGAGGCCGCCGCCCAGCAGCCCCGCTGAGCGCTCGCGCTGCGCCGCACCGCCACGCGGCCACGCGGCCACGCGGCCACGCGGCCACGCCGCCTCGCACCGCGCCGCGGTCGCGCCGTCAGTTGTTGGCGCCGCCGAGCCCGTGGATGCGGTCCCGCAGCTCCGGTGGGTTCTCGATGATCTGCGAGAAGCGCACGACCGTCACGGTGTCGTCCATCGCCACGCTGCGCCCGTAGATCTGCTCGAGGAAGTGGACCATCTCATCGACGCGCCGGAACTCGGGGTTGTCGTGCTCGATGTCACGCGGCGAGAGATCCTTGACGCGCTTGACCTCGACCTGGTCGATCACGGCCTGGAAGATCTTCTCGCGCGGTGAGTGCTGGTAGCCGATCGTGACCAGCACACAGTCGTTCTTGCGGTACTTGTGGGACTTGTCGCCGAGGCGGATCGTGGCCGTCTTACGGCCCCGTCGCAGCTGGTCGGCGAACACTGACGAGTAGAAGTTGAGGACGCGCACCCGCTCAGCCTACAGATCCTGGGCCCGGCGCGAAAGGACACGGGCGATGATCGCCCGCTCTCCGGGGTAGGTGAGCGCCGTGGCGGCCTGCGAGAGCGGCATCCAGCACGCCCGTTCGACCTCGTGGTCGTGGTCGGCGGGGTCACCTTCGCGGTAGGCGATCAGGAAGAACTCGACTCGCTTGGCGACGCTCCTGCCAGCGCGCTCATACACGTAGGCGGTCGTTCCGAGCGACTCGCGCAGCTCGCCGCGGACGCCGGCCTCCTCACTGACCTCGCGCAGCGCCGCCTGCTGTGGCGTCTCACCCGGCTCGGGGTGCCCCTTGGGCAGCGCCAGCACCTTGATCCCACCAGCACCGCGCCTGGTCGGGACGATCACAACCACATCCGTCCCGCGGACGACCACGCCACCGGCCGAGAACTCCTCCCCGGGACGGTCGCCCGGGGCGGGCCCGGGGGGTGCCGCAGGCACCGGCTGTGGCTCAGTAGACATAGGCCTCGAGCGCGCCAGCGTCGCGCACGGTCAGGCGCCCGCGCCCCTGCGTGATCACGCCGGCGCGCTCGAGCGTGGCCAGGAAGCGGCTCGTGGACTCTCTCGACGCGCCCGCCAGCTTGGCCAGGTCGGCCTGGGTCAGGACCACAACCACGTCGTCTTCACTCGCGACGCCCGCCCGCGCGGCACCCACCAGCTGTACGAGGGCGGCGGCCACACGGCTCTGCACCGTCTGGAATGACTGCCGGGCGAGCCGCTCCCCGGTTGCGCGCAGGCGCTTGGCGAGCGCCCCGCACAACGCGATCGCGATCGCCGGGCGCTCACGCATCAGCCGCTGCATGTCGCGGCCAGAGATCGCCACCAGCTGCGCCTGCTCGATCACGTCCACCGTCTCCGAGCGCGGCTCCTCGTCGAACATCGCCACCACACCGAAGATCTCGCCGGCAGTGAAATGCGAGAGCGTGATCGCGCGGCCGCTGGCATGCTCGCGCATCGCCCGCACCAGCCCGGAGCGCACCACATAGCAGGTGTCACCGGCATCACCCTCGTGAAAGATCACGTCCCCGGAGCCATAACGCCGCGGCACCGCCACCTCCGCCACGGCGGCCAGGTCGTCCTCTGACAGATCCGCGAACAGTCCGACATCCGCGAGCAGCCCAGCACGGCTCGCCTGGTCGTCGCCCTCAGCGGCACCGGAATTGGTCGGCGCTCCGTCCATTTGACCAGCAGCCTATACCCGCCAGCGCCCCCGCGCGTGCCGGCGATCGCCGCTGCTCTGGCGGCGTCTGGGGGGCACGGCGCGCGTGGCGCGGTCCCGCGGGGCGCTCCCCACCAGTCAGGACGAGCAGACTGCGAGGCGAGCCGGTGCTTTGCTCGCTGCATCCCCGGAAACCGCCGCGCGCGTCAGAGCAATCTGCCCCTGCATCGGCCACTTTGCTCCTCCTGACTGGGTCTACACGCCTGACGCCGCTACCCGCGCCCGATGGCCCGATCGCCTGCCGCCCGGACCCGTGTTGGTTGCCTACGCAAGCACCCCTCCGCGGAGATGCCGCCCAAGCCTGTGCCGCCCACTGCGCCCCAGCCGGCCGCTCGCGGCCTGCCGTCGTTTCCGGACCCTTGGAATCTATACACAGTGGTACTATCGTTGCTAAGACCATGCCGCTTGGCGCTGTCGACAAGCGCGACCCGCTGACCCTGCACGAGCAGGCCGCCGCCCAGATCCGCCGCGCGATCGCAGACGGCGAAGCCAGCCCAGGCGACAGGCTGCCCCTGGCGCGCGACCTGGCAGCGGTGCTCGGCGTGAACCGCAACACCGTCCTGCGCGCACTGCACCTGTTGCGCGACGAGGGCCTGCTCGAGTT
>JAJYHG010000244.1:2243-3376 GCA_021784895.1 Actinomycetes bacterium | reverse complement strand
AGTGCGGGCGCCGCCCGATAGGGCGGCGCCCGCACTCTCGTCCAGTGAGACGCGCGCCTCCGGCAGTGCGCGGCTGAGCGCCGCAACCGCTGCGAGCCCGTGCACGGGCTCCTCGAACAGCTCGATCTCGAAGCGCGACAGCGCCCGGAGCCGCTCCGGCGCTGTGAGCGCGTCCCAGGCGCCGTTGGCGTCGGCGCGGATCAGCATGCCGGGGCCGGCCGCCTCGCGCACCGCCGCCAGGCGCTGGCGGTCATCAGGGGTGCCGGCCTTGACCTTGATCGCAGCGAAGCCATCCGCGAGCGCGGAGGCGGCCTCGACGGCGGCGTCTGCGGGTGCGACTGCGCCGATGGTCGCGTTGAGCGCGACCGGCTGCGGCCCGGGCGCTCCCAGGAGCTCGCTGACGCTGCGCCCGGCACGGCGGCCGGCCAGGTCCCAGAGCGCCAGGTCGACGGCGGCCAGGGCCTGGGGCAGCGGGTCCGAGGCTGCGCAGGCCGCGAGTGTGGCGCGCAGCTGCTCGGGATCCTCCGGTTCGCCGAGCCGCTCGAGCACGGCGGCGTGGCGCAGCAGCGCCGCCATCACCTGCACCACGCTGACGCCGTCGTAAGCCTCGAGCGGGGCCGCCTCGCCGTGGCCGGTGAGCCCGTCGGGGGATTCGATGCGGAAGGTGATCAGCGGGCGAAGCAGCGGCGAGCCCGCCGTAGGTCGCAGAGGATCGTTCAGGTGAACGTTCGTGACCTCGGCGGTGGCGATCATCTGCTGAGCAGCAGGCCGGCTGAGAGCAGCACGCAGAAGGCGAGCTGGAGCTGGCCGGTCCTGGCCAGGGCGCCGTTGAGCGACGGTCCGTCGGTGTGGGTTCGCAGCACGGCGATCAGGCGCAGTGCGAGCGGCAGAGTGAGCAGCGGCAGCGCCAGCCAGGCGCGCAGCGGGCCGAGCAGCCACGGCAGGAGCGCCACCGGGTAGGGGATCAGCAGCATCGCGGCGTACATCAGGCGGGTGCGCTCGCGCCCCAGCCTGACCGCGAGCGTGCGCTTGTTGGCGCGGCGGTCGGTGTCGATGTCGCGGGTGTTGTTGACCACCAGCACGGCGGCGGCGATCAGCCCGACCGGGACCGACAGCACCAGCGACTCCCAGCT
>JAJYHG010000244.1:0-2233 GCA_021784895.1 Actinomycetes bacterium | reverse complement strand
GTGCAAAGTACGAGCCCGCCACTGCCGCCAGGCCAAAGAACAGGAACACGAACAGCTCGCCGAGGCCCTCGTAGCCGTAGGGGCGCGGGCCGCCGGTGTAGAGCACGCCGGCGATGATCGAGGCGACACCGATCAACAGGATCTGCCAGCCGGCGACCGCGATCAGGTAGGCGCCGCACAGCACCGCCAGCCCAAAGGTGAGGTAGGTGGCCAAAAGCACCTGGCGCGGGGGTACGAGCCCGCCGGCGGTGACGCGCACGGGGCCGAGGCGCTCCTCGGTGTCGGCGCCGCGGTGGGCGTCGGAGTAGTCGTTTGAGAGGTTCGCGCCGATCTGGATGAAGACCGCGCCGAGCAGGGCTGCGGCGAAGCGCAGCGGGTGGAAGACGCTCTGAAAGCCGGCCAGCGCGGTGCCGACAAGCACCGGCGCGACCCCGAGCGGCAGGGTCCGCGGCCGCGCCGCCATCACCCAGATGCGCACGGGACTCGGGGCTGTCTGAGCCATCACGCGCGGCGCGGGAACTTGGAGAAGTCGGGCTTGCGCTTCTCCAGGTAGGCCTGGCGCCCCTCGGCCGCCTCCTCACTCATGTAGAAGAGGTAGTTGGCGTCGTGGGCGAGCTGCTGGATGCCCGCCAGGCCGTCCTCGTCGGCGTTGAAGCTGGCTTTCAGCAGGCGCAGGCTCATGGGCGAGAGCGCGAGCATCTCCTTGCACCAGCGCACCGTCTCGGCTTCGAGCTGCGCGAGCGGCACGACGGCGTTGACGAGGCCCATGGCGAGCGCCTCCTGCGCGTCGTACTGGCGGCAGAGAAACCAGATCTCCTTGGCCTTCTTGGTGCCGACCAGGCGCGCCAGGGCGCTGGCGCCAAAGCCGCCGTCAAAGGAGCCGACGCGCGGGCCGGTCTGGCCGAAGCGGGCGTTGTCAGCGGCGATCGTGAGGTCGCAGATGACGTGCAGCACGTGGCCGCCGCCGACGGCGTAGCCGGCGACCATCGCCACCACCGGCTTGGGCAGCCGGCGGATCTGGACGTGCAGGTCGGTGACGTGGAAGCGCCCGGCGGCCTGGTGGTGGCCGGCCTGGGCGGGGTCGGCGCCGGTGACGTAGCCGCCGCGGCTGCCGCGGACGCGCTGGTCGCCGCCGCTGCAGAAGGCGAGCTCGCCCTCACCGGTGAGAATGATCACGCCCACCGCCGGGTCCTCGCGGGCGCGGTCAAAGGCGTCGATCAGCTCGATCACGGTCTCGGGGCGGAAGGCGTTGCGGACCTCGGGCCGGTCGATCGTGATCTTGGCGATCGTCGGCGCGGTGCCGTCAAAGCCCTCGCCCGCGGCGAGTTCGTAGCGGATGTCCTCGTAGTCGGCGGCGGTGGTCCAGGTCACGCTCACGGCGCTCTCAGACTACCGTTTCGCGGCATGTATGACTGGCTTCATCGCGCGGCGCTGCGGGCTCCCGACCGGATCGCGATCGAGGTGGCGGGGGAGGGGGCGCTGAGCTACGCGCAGCTGCTCGCGGAGGCGGAGCGGGCGCCGGTGAATGCGGGGCCGCGGGGCACGGGGAGCCCAGAGGGCGCGGACGGGGTGGTCCGCCTGCACGGGGGCGGCATGCGCTTCGCCGTGGATCTGCACGGCGCGCTGCTGGCGGGCACGGCCGTGCTTCCGGTGGACGGCCGGCTGCCGGATCACGAGCAGCGGCTGCGCAGCCACCGCGGGGAGCTGCCCTACCCGGACGTGGCCACGGTGATGTTCACCTCTGGCACCACGGCGGTGCCCAAGCCCGTGTACCTCACCCTTGGTAACTGGGCGGCGAACGCGGTCGGCTCGGCGCTGGCACTGGGGCTCGATCCCTGCGAGCGCTGGCTGTGCGTGATGCCGCTGGCGCACGTGGGCGGGCTCTCGATCCTGCTGCGCTCGACGCTGTACGGAACCACCGTGATTCTGCACGAGCGCTTTGAGAGCGGCGCTGTCCTTGAGGAGCTGATGGATCCCGGACGGCGCATCACGCTGGTCTCCCTGGTGCCGACGATGCTCGCGCGGCTGCTCGACGCGGGTCTCGAGCGCCCGCCGGCGCTGCGCTGGGCGCTGCTCGGCGGCGGGCCGATCGCACCGGCGCTGCTTGACCGGGCCCGCGATGCGGGGGTGCCGGTCGCGCCGACCTACGGGATGACCGAGGGCTGCTCGCAGATCGTCACCTTTGGCCTGCCGCTATGGGGTGTCGATCTGCGACTCGGCGCCGGTGAGCTCG
>JAJYHG010000140.1 GCA_021784895.1 Actinomycetes bacterium | reverse complement strand
CACGTCGATCTGGCCGTAGCCGTTGGCAGGGCTCACCGGCCCTGGACACAGAGCGGCGTCCGCGACGCGCCACTCCGCCGCCGTGCGGCGCAGGGCGCCTGCTCGCGTTGGGCCCGGCGCCCGCGCCGCGGAGCCTGGGCGTGGCAGCCGCAGCGCCAGCTGGGCGACAGCCACCACGAGGGTGATGTTCAGGAGCGTGACGGCGGTTTCGTCGCCGTGCAACGACAGCAGACGCAGGGCCATGAACAGGAGCACGGCGAACGGCGGGTATGTGAACCCCAGCCCGTGACTGAGCCTGGCGGCGTAGAGCGGGCCGCCACGCGCGACCAGCGTGGCAGCGCGCCGGTAGACCTTCAGATCGAAGAAGCGGAAGCTGTGCAGCGGATGGGCTGGTGGCAGAGCGATGTGACCCAGGAGTGCCGCCGCAAGCAGGGCAGCCGAAAGCGCGAATGCCAGCGCCGGCCACCAGCCACCCCAAAGCTCTCTTTTTACGGCTGCCACTCCGGGCATTCTCTGGAGTGCGCCTAAACGGACCTTAGGTCTGGCGCGGAGTCTCGCGCTCAGGTGGTTGCTTCGCCCTCGGCCACCAAGGCGCGCAGCCGCTCACGCAGCGACTCTGTTAGTGGCTGCGGATGACCCGGGGAGTGCAGCGAGCCGAGCACTCCCGCCGCTGCCTGCAGCGCTGCCGGGCAGTGTGGGCAGCTGTCGAGGTGGGTCTGCAGCCGCGCGCGGTTCGCGGCGTCGAGGGTTTCGTCGAGGAGATCGTGGGCCTGGCCGCGGACCAGCACGCAGTCTCCGGTTGGGGCGCTCACGGCCTGCGGGGCGGCGAGCGCGGCGACCAGCTTGGCGCGTGCGCGCTGGATGCGCTTGTGAGCTGCCTCCGGGCCGATCCCGAGCAGCTCGGCGACCTCCGCCGCGGTCCAGTTCTCGCCGTCGTGCAGCACGACAGCCACGCGATCGTCGGTGGCGAGCGTCCGCAGGGCGGCGCGCACCGCACCCTCATCCTGGGCGCTGGCCACGATGCTCGCCGGATCGTCGATGTTGGGGAGCAGCAGGTCATCGAGCTCGGTGGCGCCACCGGCCGGCAGATCACGGCGACCGCGGCGGCGATCGATCACGCGGCGAGCGAGGATGCTGCGCAGCCAGCCGCCGGCCGCCGCCGGATCGCGGAGCTGGGTGCGCGCGCGCCAAGCCCGCTCGAGCGTGTCCTGGACGGCGCCGTGTGCGTCGTCCGGATCCCCGGTTAGCCGTGTGGCCAGTGCCAGCAGGGCGGGCAGCTCACGCTCGATCCGGGCCGCTAGTTCGCGGTCACGGTCTCCGTGAGGCTGGGATGTCCAGTTCCGTGTGCTCATCGCGTCTTATATGCAGAAGGATCAACGAAACCGGAGGTAGATGTCATGTCATTCGTCTCATTCATGGGTAGTCCCGCGGGCCGTGGTGTGCGGATCGTTGCCGGTGGTGCAATGATCGCCGCGGGCCTGGCGATCGGCGGCACGGGCGGGATCATTCTCGCGGTGGTCGGGGTCGTCCCGCTTGCCGCGGGTGCCCTCAACCTCTGCCTGTTCGCGCCGGCGCTGGGCTGCGACCTACGCGGCAGGCCGCGCAGCGCCCGCTCCTGAAGCCTGCGGACGGCGGCCGCTGAGCTGTCCGGCCGCCGGCTGCGGCATAGTGCCAGCATGGATCTGGCTGCCGGAGCGGCTCGCCGGGATGGCGCTGGCGCTGTGATCGACGGCGAGGCGGCGATCAGCGTACGGGGGTTGTCAAGGAAATTCGGCGACGTGCGTGCCCTGCGTGAGGTCGATCTCGACGTCACGCAGGGCACGGTGCTTGGCCTGCTCGGCCCGAACGGGGCTGGAAAGACCACGCTCGTGCGGATCCTCGCGACGCTGCTTGTGCCCGACTCCGGGTCTGCGCGTGTGGCCGGCCTGGATGTGCTGACTGAGCAGCGCCGGCTGCGGGCGCGGATCGGCCTGGCCGGGCAGTACGCCGCCGTGGACGAGAATCTGACCGGGCTCGAGAACCTGACGATGGTGGGCCGCCTCTACGGCTCCAGGCGGGCCGCTGCCAAGGCACGCGGCCGGGAGCTGCTCGAGCAGTTCGACCTCCTCGACGCGGCACGCCGGCCCGTGAAGACCTACTCCGGCGGCATGCGCCGCCGCCTGGACCTGGCTGCAGCCCTGGTCGCCAAGCCTCCTGTCCTATTCCTGGACGAGCCAACAACGGGCCTTGACCCGCGTAGCCGCATCGATCTCTGGGGTGTGATCGAGACGCTCGTGAGCGAGGGAACGACAGTGCTGCTGACCACCCAGTATCTGGACGAGGCAGACCGACTCGCGGACCGGATCGCGGTGATCGACCATGGCAGCGTGATCGCCGAGGGCACGCCGGATGAGCTCAAGGACCGTGTCGGCGGGGAACGGCTCGAGGTGCACCTGGAGGATCCTGGGCAGGCGCCGGCCGCCGCCGCGGCACTGGCGCGCATGTCCGAAGAAGAACCGACCGTGTCTGGCGCGCTGGTCCGGGTCGGGGTCAAGCGCCGCAGCGGTGCCATCATCGAGGCTGTCCGCCACCTGGACGAGGCGGAGGTCCGCGTCGATGACATCGCGCTGCGGCGCCCGACGCTCGACGACGTATTCCTAGCGCTGACGGGACATGCTGCCGCGGAGGCGGATCCGCAGTGAGACGGCTGCTGTCGGACACGTTGGTGGTAGCTGAGCGCAACCTGATCCGGCTTCCGCGCGCGCCCGAGCTGTTACTCGCCTTCACCGTGCAGCCGATCATGTTCGTGCTGCTGTTCAGGTACGTGTTCGGCGGGGCGATCCGGGTTCCGGGCGGCTCCTACGCTGAGTTCCTGATCCCCGGGATCATCGTGCAGAACATCGCTTTTGGCGGCTTTGTCACCGCGCTCGGGCTCAACGAGGACATGCAGAAGGGGCTGATCGATCGCTTCCGCTCGCTGCCGATGGCACGGGCGGCGGTGCTCGCGGGCCGGACATCGGCCGACATCCTGACCAACGGGGTGTCGATGACGATCCTGATCGTGACGGGCCTGATCATCGGGTTCTCGTTTCAGGCCGGCGTGCTGCACGTGATCACGGGCCTCGTGCTGGCGCTGATGTTCGGCTACGCCTTCTCGTGGGTGTTCGCCTTCCTCGGGCTGCTTGTCAAGTCGCCCGAGGCGGCCAACTCCGTGGGCTTCATAGCCGTCTTCCCGCTGACGTTCATCTCCTCGGCCTTTGTTCCCGGGCAGTCGCTGCCGACCCCGCTGCGTCAGTTTGCTGACGTCAACCCGTTCACAATCATCGTCAACGAGCTCCGCTGGCTGTGGACCGGCCAGCCATCCCCCGACCAGCTCTGGCAGGCGTTCGCCTGGGTCGCGTTCATCCTGCTCGTGTTCGCGCCGCTGGCGGTGCGGCGTTACCGGCTGGCGGCCGGGCGGTAGCGAAGCCAGCCGGCGTGCCACCCATCGCTGTGGCGGCTTGACGTGCGGTCCGGCATCGCCCAGGCACCTGTACTGCGCGCGGACCGAGCCGCCGCTGGCGAGCGATGGCAGCGGGAGGCTGCGCCTGGGTGGTGGTCTGCTCACCCTGGTGCCGCGGCCGAGCGTGATGGTCGAGCCTGACGCCGTCTGGCAGGTGGACAACGACGGTGACGAGGATGTGTTGTGGCTCGTGATGCGGCCGCGGCCATGCTTGCACTAGCTCTGTTAGTGGTGTACTTATGCCTGATCATGGGGCGGTCTGTTCTGCGGGGCTTGGTGGCGGCTGGTCTAGCTGCTCTGCTGCTTTGCGGCTCGGCACTGGCGGCGGTTCCGATCCGGTGGGGTAAGCCGTTTGCAGTCGCGGCGCCGGTCTTCTCGCTAGCGTGTCCGAGCCGCGGCCTTTGCCTGGCGGGAACGACCGCCGGCCTGCTGGTCAGCACCGATCCGCCAGGAGGAGCGAGTGCCTGGCTGCAGGGGCCGTCGGCGCCCGCCGACGGGATCTTTGGCGCTACGGTCAACGCGGTGGCCTGTCCGTCAGCCAGCTTCTGCGTGGCCGCCGGACCGGACTCGATCCTCAGCTCCAGCGACCCGGCGGGCGGGGTGACCGCATGGAGCATCAACCGGCTGAGCTTGCCCGCTGGGCACTATCTCACCTCGGTCGCCTGTCAATCGCGCCGGCTGTGCGTTGCGGTTGCCCGCAGCGTCCGGCTGCCCGGCTGCTGCCGAGCCCCGACCGGCGGCCTCGTGTACGTGAGCTCTGATCCCTCCGGCGGGCCGGGCGCCTGGCGCGCGGAGCCGTTGCACGATATGCCGGCTTCGGTCTCCTGTCTGGCGAGTTACTGTCTGCTCAGCACCCTCGACGGAGACGTGCTCATCTCGGCTGACCCTGGCCGCGGCGTGCGCTCCTGGCGTCGTGTGCACGTGATCGGCCGGCCAGGCTATTCGTTCACGCTCGGCGCGCTGGCATGTGCGACTCCGCGTGCCTGCGTGATGCCGTTACCGGGACCCTATGGGGTTGCCTTCAGCCGTGATCCAGCGGCCGGGTGGCACGCGTTGTTCCCTGCGATTGTGCGCGCTAACGGCGGCTGGCTGAGCGGCAGCTGCGCGACCGCCGGCCTGTGTGTGTTCTCGACACTGTTCGGCTTGAGACGCGCTGGCGGGGCCGCCTACGGGGAGCTCTTCACGACCGATGACTTGGGCCGGGTGTGGCAGCGGCACACCGTTGCCGGCCTCGGGCTTTCGCTCGTGGTGTCTTGCGCATCGCCCGCGTTCTGCGTGGCCGCGGGAGGCGGCTACCACGGCAACGCGCCTCCCGTTCCCTTCGGGCAGGTGGTGGTGGGCACAGCCTGAGAGCCGCGGCGTCAAGCACCTGTGGCTTGAACGGCAACCACGCCCGGCTGGCGTTGAGATTGCGGATGCTGGGGGATCCGGCTGGGAACAGATGCGGTTCCGCCGCCGCCCGCAGCACCCGGACGGAAAGCGCGTCGAGCTATCCGTGGAGCGGTGGGCGCACACCATGCACCCGGACAGCCATCCTGAGATGGCCGAGTACCGGGGCGCTCCGCTCCGGGCGATCGAACGGCCGACCGAGCGCTTTCCGGTCAACTCGAGGGCGAGGTGTGGTGCCTGCTTGGGAACGCCTGTCCTGGGCCTGGCTGCCGGTTGCACCTGGTCGTAGGCTGTGGGGCATACCGCGCGTTTGTCGGGGCGGCGTTCCCGCGCAGACGACACCGACGAGCGTGACCATCGGCGGGCACACCTTCGGCCGCGTTCGCTATGACGGAGAGGCGGACGTACTCTGCCTTCTACCAGCGGGAGGCTCTGGACAGGGCCCTGAGCGGCGCCTGCCCGACGCGCCCGCGCTGCTGTTCGGCGGGTGGACTGGTCATCGATCCGATGGACAACCGGCGCCCGTTGCGGCCCGCTGAAGGTCCCAGGTGGTCATCGCAACCGTTGCGACACTCGTGCCAGAGGCGGCGCCGGTGTGGGCGGATGAACAGCCGGTAGTGTGGCCTCGACTGCGATCCGGACAGGCAGCGCAGCGTTGCCTGGCTTGGTGTGGTGCGCGCGCCCGCCGCGTAGCTTGCCCCACCCGGATCCTGCGGGCCCGCGCAGTGGCAAACGCGGAGAGCTGCCGGCCCGACGGAGAGGGGGGGATTCGAACCCCCGATGGAGTGAGACCCCATACCGGTTTTCGAGACCGGGATGTTCGGCCAGAAACCCCTATGAACACTGGATCTTTAGGTCCGAGGGAATGAAAAAGGGAATGAAACCTCATCGAGCTGCACGCTCCGCCTGGTGCGCGGTCAGGTACGCCGCGAACGTATCGCGCGCCTTGAGGATGTCCTCCGGCAGCGCGTGGGTGTACCGCGCGAGGGTGATCTGCGCCGCGCCGGCTTGGCGTTCAGGTGTCGCGTGGCCCATCAAAACCGACGCGATCTTAGGCGGCACCCCGGCAGCATCCAGCCATGTGGCGGCGGAGTGGCGGGCCTCCTGTAGTGAGATCGGCTCGAGCTTGCTGGCCGCCCAGATCAGCTTGACGCGCTTGGTCAACCAGCCGGTGTTGAGCATCCCGGTGCTCGCCCACTCGGCATGGGGAGGACAGACGAGACCCTCCTTCGGTCGCCCCTGTTCGAGGTATGCGCGCTTCAGCAAGGTATGCAGCTGCGGGACGAGCGGCACGACGCGGCGTGAGGCGTCGTACTTGCGGGCCTCCCATTCGACGCCCCACTCGAGCGCGCCGGTCTTCAGGTCGACCTCGGTCCAACGCAAGCGAATGATCTGCGCGCGGCGACCCATCCCGTAGCCGGCCAGCGCGTAGGGGAGGGCATCCTTGGTGTCGAGGGCCGCGAGGAGCCGCTCAAACTCATGCGGGGTCGCGATCCGCTCAACCGGGTTGGCGTTCATCGCCGGCAGTCGGACCAGCGCGGCCGGATCGTGCATCGCAAGATCGCGGTCCTGCGCCCAGCGGTACAACGAGCGCAGCCCATTGACGATCGAACGGATGCGGCTGCCGGACATGTGTGGCGTCAGTTCATCGACGATCTTCTGCACGTCACCGCGGCTGATCGTGGAGAGCCGTTTCGTCCCGAGCGTCGGCTCTATGTGGACCCGCAAGACCTCTTCGACGTTGTCGATCGCCCGCGGCTTGTACCGCAGCCCGCGCTTGTTCAGTGCGCGGCCCTCGCGCGCGGACTTCACGAACCGCTCGCGCGCCTCAGCCAGGCGGATGCCGCCGCTCTCGGGCAGTTGCCCGGTCTGGAGCGCGCGGATGAGGTCGTCGCGAGCGCTGCGGGCGGCGGCGATCGACTGCTGCCGCCGCGTCTTGACGTATCGCTTGCGATCGCGGTCGTAGACGGACGCGAAGTAGCTGGGGCTGCAACTGCACCTGCCGCCGCTCTCCGTCCTGCAGCCGACCTTGTGACGCGCGTAGACGCCGGGATAGCGAGTTCTGATGTCGCGGTCGGGCATCTCCACATCGTCTACCACTTGTCGAGTGCGCTTGAGATGTTCGCGTCCGTCCAGCGTTCGAGCTCGGCCACCGGGTAGAGGCGCAGCTGGCCGGAATGGATGCAGCGGAGCTGCGGCTGGACGTGGCGCTGGAAGTGCCGCAGCGACATGCCGAGCGCCGCGGCGGCGTCTTTGCGACTGAGCGCCAGCGTTGGCGTGGAGCTCGCGGCGGGCCGTCCGCGATGGTCCGTGCTGGATTGGGGTCGCTCGGCGCCGCCCATCAAGGGACCAGTTGACCATGGACGGCCTGAGCGTAGGTGTCGACATGGCGGCGATGCATCCCGTATGCATGACTTGCATACGGGATGGCGGCCCGTCGGGGCGGGGGTTAGCCTTCAATAGCGATCGTCGAGATGGTCGAGGCGTGGTGTCAATCACCGGCAGTCCTCGAGGCTGTCCAGCAGGGCGACACCGGAACGGTGATCCGGCTGGCTCGGCGCGCCAAAGGGGAGACTCAACGCCAGACCGGGGACGCCTGTGGATACAGCCAGTCGGAGATCTCACGCATCGAGAATGGCCGTGCTCGCCTCTACGACATACGCACGCTGGGTCGCCTGGCCGAGCACCTCGACATCCCACCAAACCTGCTCGGCTTGGCGGACGACGACGTGAGGCGCCGGGACTTCCTCAGGGAGGCGGCCGCCGGAGCAGCGGGAGCGATGCTTTCGGTTGACCTGGCTGGTTGGGGAGGCCTGCGCCTTCGCGGAGCTACCCCGACCGAGCCACCAACGCTCGCTGGGCTTGACGAGCGCATCGCTCGCGCACACGCGAGCTACCAACGCGGCGAATACCAGCGCGTCGCCGACGTACTGCCATCCCTGATCGGCCCGACGACGGACGGGATGGTTCTGGCAGAGGATGAACGGAGCCGGCGGCGGGCCCTCGCCGCCCAGGGCTGGACGTTCGTCCTCGCCGCCAAGGTCGCGACGAAGCTCCGCCAGACACCGACCGCTCGACTGGCGGCGGATCGCGCCGTCACGGCCGCGGCGTTCAGCGGCTCCTCTGCGCTGCGCGGTGCGGCGACATATCAGCTCGCATGCGCACTCGAGGCGGCCGGCGAACCCGCGCACGCGGAACAGGTGGCGGCCATCGGCGCCGAGCATCTGGCCGATGCCAGCCGCCGCGACCCTACCGTGCTGTCGGTGCGAGGTGCGCTCTTACTGATCGCGGCGATCACTGCGTCGGCACAGGGCGACGCTGCCTCGTCCAGCCGCTACCTCGCCGAGGCCCAGCACCTCGCCGATGACCTCGGCACGGACCGCAATCACGCCTGGACGGGGTTCGGCCCCACGAACGTGCGCACTCATGCGCTCGCCGCGGCCGTGCGTCTGGACCAGCCGGACCGGGCGGTTGAGATCGCCGACCAGATCGAAACCGATCGCTTCCCGCCCGGGCTCGTCGGCCGGCGGTGTCAGGTCCACCTCGACGCCGCGCTCGCCCACGCTCGCCAGGGACGCGACGCAGAGGCCGTCGACCGACTTCTGCGCGCCGAACGCATCGGACCCCAGGTTCTGCGCGTCAACCTTCCGGCGCAGCGACTGATCGGTGACCTGCTGCAGCGCGGCCAGCGATCCGCGGTGCCCGGTCTGCGCCTTCTGGCTCCCTACGCTACGTCGGTCGCCTGATGACGGCCGGACCCGCGCGACCGGCGGTCCTCTACTGGATCTTGTGCGCTGCGCCGCCGGCGCTGGCGTGGGAGGAGCCGCTGCGACAGCTCCAGGAGGACGGGTGGGACGTCTATGCGGTCCCCACCGAGACGACGGCTTCGTGGCTTGACATGGACCATTTGGCGCAGGCCACCGGCCACCAGGTGCGAGTTCGGCCTCGGAGGCCCGATGAGGCCGACGAACTGCCGACAGCCGATGCGCTGCTTGTCGCGCCGGCGACGTTCAACACGCTGAACAAGTGGGCGGCTGGGATCAACGATTCCCTCGCCTTGGGGCTGCTCAACGAGATGCTGGGGCTCGGGGTGCCGATCGTGGTGGCGACGTATTGCAAGGCGGCGCTTGCAGCCCACCCGGCTCACCCGACGAATCTGGCTTTGCTGCGACGGGCTGGCGCGGTGGTGCTCGAAGGGGAGGAGTCGATCACCGTCACGGATGGCGGCTTCTCCTGGAGGCCTGTCCGCGCGGCGCTCGGGCAAGTCCAACCATCTGGCGACTCCTGAACACTCGCGCAGAAGATGCCAGGTCCCTCCTTCGGCGCCCGACGCTGGAGGACGCCTTCGTCTGGCACATCGGGTGGGGCGAACCGGATCGTCGGGCAGTGGCTCAGCCACCTGTGAAGGTTAGGTCGCTGGTCGCTGGCTGGTCGGAAGGCGAACGATGAATGTGGCGCCGTGGCCGATGCCGTCGCTGTGGGCGGTGACCGTGCGGAAGCTGTGAACCGAGTCGTCTAGGTCGGCTATGTCCCGGCTTCGAGCTGCATTCCGAGCTGCTCGAGCGATGCGGCGTCCAGCGACTGCTCGATGTACGGGAACAGCTCGCGCTCCTCGAGCTGCACATGCGCACGCAGGCGGGCACCGAGCGACGCCGTCAGCTCGACTGTCGGCTGCAGGCGCCCCTGCCTGAGCGCTCCGGCCGTTTCACGCAGGTGCTCGTGGTCGGCACGCATGCGCTCCGCCAGGAGGCGCGCCCGTTCGCCCGGTGGAAGCGTCGGGAGCAGGAGCGATTCCTCGAGCGCGAAGTGCCTGGCCTCGTGGTCGGCGATGAAGTCCGCGAACAGCATCGCTGATGAGTAACAGGTTCCCTCGCCGGCGCGGGTGAGCGCGCTCGCGACGACGAGTGCGTGGTGGTGGTCGCGTGACAGAGGCGCGAGCGCGGCGCTTCGCTTCATCAGGCCCGTACGGTCACATGGCCACGCATGTACCCGTCATGCACCATCGCCCAGGAGTCGCATGGCAGCGCACACCACCAGGCATAGCTCCCGGTGGTCGCGGGTGCCGTGAACGCGAAGGTCGTCTTGCTGGGTGAGCTCTCCGAGCCGGCGGGGATCGTCGCGTCCACGCCGAGCGCGGATGAGGTGAACGAGTGCGGCATATCGTCGTAGTTGTAGACGGTGACCGTAACCCTGCGGCGCGCCTGCACGGTGAAGTCGGCCGGCAGGAAGGCGTCGTGCCAGTTGCCGTCGGACCCGCGAAGAGCGTGCTCGGCATCCGAGCGCACGACCAGCGTCAGCGCCTGCGATCCGCGCGCCTTCGCCGCGCCGGAGCCCGAACGACTCCCAATCGACGCTCCCGTACCGCCCATCATGCCGTAGCCGCCCCCGGGTCCCATCCCGGAGCCCCCGGACCCCATCATCCCGTAGCCGTATCCCGCGGGTCCGCCCGCGGCCGCGCCGTAGGGGGTCTGACGAGCGTTGCCGAAGACCGCTGAGACCGCGACTCCGGCGAGCGCGAGGATCAGGATCGTGGCGCCCGCAGCGCCAATGACAACCCTACGTGAACGTTGCATTGGTCGATCGTGACGAGGCTGCGGACTGCCTGCCTCCGTGCTCGCCTGCGACGAAATAGCGGGAACGCCGCAGCACGCAGCGAGGCAGATCACGGTGTGAGCGGCGACCCCCCGGGCGATACTGCCCTAGGGTATGCGCTATACCCTGTTGGGGTACCTTTGAAAGGAGAAACCATGGCCGAGACGATCACCTACAGCGTCCCCGGGATGACCTGCAACCACTGCAAGGCGGCGGTGACGGAAGAGCTTTCCGGCGTCTCCGGGGTGGAGTTGGTCGCCGTCGACCTCGACACCAAGCTCGTGGAGGTCAGCGGTCAGAAGCTCGACGAAGGCGCCTTGCGCGCAGCGATCGTCGAGGCGGGCTACGAGGCGGCGTGATGTCGGTCTCGACCGAGCCGGCCCCCGTCGAGGCCCGGGACCGGCCGTCCGGGCAGGTGGAGCTGGCGATCGAGGGGATGACCTGCGCGTCGTGCGCGACGCGGATCGAGAAGCGCCTGAACAGGCTGGATGGCGTGAGCGCATCAGTGAACTTCGCCTCAGAGCACGCTGCCGTCAGCTTCGACGCCAGCAATCTGTCCGTTGCCGATCTGATCGGCGCCGTCGAGGCGGCCGGCTACCACGCCTCACTTCCCCAGGAAGCCACGCAGCAGGATGACCCTGCCCGCATCTGGCTGATCAGGCTGCTCATCGCCGCCGCGCTCTCGGTGCCGCTGGCGTTGCTCGCATGGGCGACGCCGCTGCAGTTCTCGGGTTGGCGGTGGGTGTCGCTGGCACTCGCAACCCCGGTCGTTGCATACGGCGGCTGGCCGTTTCACCGTGCCGCCGCGTTGAATGCCAGGCATCTGGTGGCGACGATGGACACGTTGATATCGGTCGGCACGCTCGCGGCCTGGATCTGGTCGGTGGTGGTGCTGGTGACGGGCCTGCACGAGGGCATCTACTTCGATGCGGCCGCCCTGATCACCGCCCTGATCCTGCTGGGCCGCTACTTCGAGGCGCGTGCTAAGCGCCGCTCGGGGGAGGCGATCCGCAAGCTGCTCGAGCTCGGCGCCAAGGAGGCGCGTGTCCTGCGCGACGGGCAGGAGGTGCTCGTGCCGGTCGAGCAGCTGCAGGTCGGTGAGCTGTTCGTCGTGCGCCCGGGTGAAAAGGTAGCCACCGACGGGATCGTCGAGAGTGGCTCCTCCGCCGTCGACGCATCGATGCTGACCGGTGAGTCTGTCCCGGTCGAGGTGGCCGCCGGCGATCAGGTCGCCGGCGCGACGATCAACACCTCCGGCAGGCTCGTCGTGCGCGCGACCAGAGTCGGGGCGCAGACCGCACTCGCGCAGATCGCACGGCTTGTGAGTGACGCGCAGGCCGGCAAGGCGCCGGTGCAGCGACTCGCGGACCGGGTCTCAGCGGTCTTCGTCCCGGTCGTGATCGCGGTCTCGCTGCTGACGCTCGCCGGCTGGCTGGCGTTCGCGGCCAGCGCCGCCGCCGCTTTCACAGCGGCTGTGGCGGTGATCGTGATCGCCTGTCCCTGCGCCCTCGGCCTGGCCACGCCGACGGCTCTGATGGTCGGCACCGGACGGGGCGCGCAGCTCGGGATCGTGATCAAGGGCCCGGAGATCCTCGAGCGCACGCGCCAGGTCACCACGATCGTGCTCGACAAGACAGGCACAGTGACCGAGGGCAGGATGGCCGTCAGCGCAGCACTGGCCGCTCCCGGCACCGAGCAGACCGAGCTGATCCGCCTCGCAGCGGGTGCCGAGGACGCCAGCGAGCACCCGATCGCCCGCGCGATCGCGGAATACGGCCGCGCGCAGCTGGGCGCGCTCCCCGAGGCGGAGGGCTTCGCCAACCAAGCCGGGCTCGGTGTCCAGGCGGTGGTCGACGGCCACGCCGTCTTGGTCGGCCGCCCAGCCTTCCTCGCCGAGTGGAGCGTCAAGCTGCCCGACGACCTCAATGCACAGGCCCAGCGGCTCGAGGAGCAAGGCAACACGGTCGTCGTGGTCGCCTGGGACGGCGCCGCCCGCGGGGTGGTCGCCGTCGCCGATCAGGTCAAGGCCAGCAGCGCGCAGGCGATCGCTGAATTCAAGGCACTGGGTCTGCAGCCCGTGCTGCTGACCGGTGACAACGAGCGTGCCGCCCGCGCGGTGGCCGATCAGGTCGGCATCGAGCGTGTGCTCGCCGGTGTGCTGCCCGACCAGAAGGCGGCCGAGGTCACACGGCTGCAGCAGCAGGGAGAGGTCGTGGCGATGATCGGCGACGGTGTCAACGACGCGCCCGCGCTCGCCCAGGCCGACCTCGGCCTGGCGATCGGAACCGGTACCGACGTTGCGATCGAGGCCTCGGATCTCACGCTCGTCTCGGGCGACCTGCGCGCCGCCGCGGACGCGATCCGGCTGGCGCGCCGCACCCTGACGACGATCAAGCGCAATCTGTTCTGGGCATTCGGCTACAACGTCGCCGCCGTCCCGTTGGCGGTCGCTGGCCTGCTGGACCCGATCATCGCCGCCGGTGCGATGTCCTTCTCGAGCGTGTTCGTGGTCAGCAACTCGCTGCGGCTACGCCGTTTCCAATCCCGAAGGGAGACCCTGTGACGGACATAGCCACGACGCCAACCTACGGCTACACGGCTGAGAAGGAGGCGCTCGCCAAGCGGCTGCACCGCATCGAGGGGCAGGTCCGCGGAATCGAGAAGATGGTCAACGACGACCGCTACTGCATCGACATCATCACCCAGATCTCGGCGATCACCACCGCGCTGGAGTCCGTCGCTTTCAAGATTCTCGACCAGCACGTCAACCACTGCGTGGCCGGAGCACTGGCATCTGGCGACGAAGAGGTCGCCGCTGAGAAGAGCCGCGAGCTGCTCGACGCCGTCCACCGCTTCACCCGCAGCCGCTAGCGGTCACACCAAGTGAGCAACAGGGCGCCCGAACGATGAGCACGCCGCGGTTCGCAACGACACTGATCTCGCACGTCGGGGACGCGCTGTCGTTCTCGTTCGGGATGTTCTGGGAGATCCTCTGGGCGCTGATCCTCGGCTTCGCGCTCTCCGCTGCCGTGCAGGCGGTCGTCAGCAAACGCCAGATGCGAGAGCTGCTGCCCGACGACTCGCCGAGGACGCTCGCGATCGCCTCTGGCCTGGGGGCAGCTTCATCCTCCTGCTCCTACGCCTCGGTCGCGCTCGCGCGATCTCTCTTCCGCCGCGGCGCCGACTTCACCTCCGCGATGGCGTTCCAGTTCGCCTCGACCAACCTCGTAGTCGAGCTCGGGATCATCCTCGCGGTCCTGATCGGCTGGCAGTTCACCGCCGGCGAGTTCCTCGGCGGACCGATCATGATCGCGCTGATGGCGCTGCTCTTCCGGCGCTTCCTGAAGCCCTCGATCGTGCAGGCGGCACGCTCAGAGGCCAACCGCGGCGTCCTCGGCCGCATGGAGGGCCATGCCGAGATGGACATGAGCGTCGGCGACAGCGGCACGATCTGGCAGCGGCTGCGCTCGGCGGACGGCTTCACGGCGACCAGCAACTACTTCGTCATGGACTGGGGAGCCGTGTGGATGGACATCTTCGGCGGCCTGCTGATCGCCGGCGCGCTCGCCGCATGGGTCCCCGACTCGTTCTGGCGCGGCCTGTTCCTCCAGCACCACGGCGTCCTCTCCACGATCTGGGGCCCGCTGATCGGACCGCTGGTCGCGATCATCTCGTTCGTCTGCTCGGTCGGCAATGTGCCGCTCGCCGCCGTGCTCTGGAACGGTGGCATCAGCTTCGGGGGCGTGCTGGCGTTCATCTTCGCCGACCTGATCATCCTCCCGATCCTCAACATCTACCGCAAGTACTACGGCCGCCACGTAGCCGCCTTCCTGCTCATCACCTTCTACGCCACGATGGCCGCCGCCGGCCTGATCGTCGACCTGATCTTCAACGCCGCCGGCCTGGTCCCCACCGGCGCACGCCATGCCAAGGTGATCCAGGCGAGCGTGACGCTCGACTACACCACGGTGCTAAACGTCCTCTTCCTGACGCTCGCAGCGATCCTGGTCGCCCGCTACTTCCGCATAGGCGGCGGGCTCCCAATGCTGAGGATGATGAACAAGCCGATGGGCAAGCACGCTCACGGCTCACCCCACGCGGCCTGACTCCGACGCCACCGGCCCACTGGCCGTGGCCCCACCGCGCCCGTGGGCGCTGGTCGACCCGTGCAGCGCAACCGCTACACGCACGTTCGCACGGACGTTAGAATGAGCGTGTGGATAAGGACACGTGCGAGCTGCTGTGCATGGACCTCCCGCGCGCGGAAGCGCTGCGCCGTTCCCGCCGGCCGATCGCCGAGCTTGAGCTGGCCGCTCGGGTCGCGAAGGCGCTGGCCGACCCGACCCGGCTGGCGGTCGCGCTGGCCTTACGTGATGGCGGCGAGTTGTGCGTCTGCGATCTGGCGTGGGTGTGTGAGCGCTCGGACAAGCTCGTCTCCCACCACGCCCGTCTGCTGCGCGCCGCCGGGCTCCTCGTCTCCCGCCGGGAAGGCAAGATGGTCTTCTATTCGCTGACCTCGCGCGGCGAGCGGCTGCTTGACGCGATCACCGTCGCGGACGCGAAGGCCGCGCGGTGAGTCCGCCGACGGCGCCGGCCGCGCTCCCGGCGGTACCCGTAGAACCCGGGCCGGGACGCGATCACGGATGGGTGCGCTCCGCGCGGCAGGCGAAGCTGCTGGCATGGGCGAGCCTCTTCTGGATGACGCTCGAGGGCGCGCTCGGCCTGCTCGCAGGAATCGACGCCAACTCGATCAGCGTGCTGACCTGGGCAGCGTCATCGGCGGTCGAAGGGCTCGCCTCAGCGATCGTGATCTGGCGCTTCACCGGCCGCCGCAAGCTCTCAGAGCACGCCGAGAGCCGCGCGCAACGGTTGGTCGCCGCGAGCTTCTTCCTGCTCACTCCGTACTTCCTCTACGAGGCGGTCGACCGGCTGATCAACGGCACCCGCGCCAACGCCGCGCCGTTCGCGATCGCGCTGACCGCCTCAAGCATCCTGCTGATGCCGTTGCTGGGGTCCGCAAAGCTGCGACTCGGGCGGCGGCTTGACTCGGGCGCGACCGCAGGAGAAGGGATCCAGAACCTGCTGTGCGCCGCGCAGGCGCTTGCCGCGTTGGTCGCCGTGATCGCCGCCGGTGCCGGTGTCGCCTGGATTGACCCGCTCGCGGCCCTAGCGATCGCCGCCGTCGCGGCTAGAGAGGGCCTGGAGTTGTGGCGCGGCGAGGAGTGCGACTGCCACGCGGTCCCGGGGCTGGACGCTCGGGCTGACGGCTGCAATGACGACTGCTGCGCCGGTTCGTAGAGACCTCGCTGTTCACGATCCGACCTCACAGGTACGCACAGCCGCCGCTCCCACAGGCCTCCGCGAACGCGGACACCACATGGCTGGCGGCCGCACTCGCCGAACGCTCTGATGCGCGTCGAGATCATCGCGAGCGCGCTCGTGCGCTCCCTCGCGCCGCTCTCAGACGCAGCGCGCATGCTCACCGACACTACCGCCATCGGCCCAGCCCTGATCGCCGGGCAGCTGGTCGGCTGGCTGGCGGCCCACGGCGCGACCGCGCGACCAGGTGCGAGTTCGGCCTCGGAGGCCCGATGAGGCCGACGAACTGCCGACAGCCGATGCGCTGCTTGTCGCGCCGGCGACGTTCAACAC
>JAJYHG010000268.1 GCA_021784895.1 Actinomycetes bacterium | reverse complement strand
CCGGCCGCAGCTCATGCGGGTGGCGCTCGGGCGGATCAGCTATGACGTGCGCGGCGGGCGCTTCGCACGGGCTGTGCTGCGGCTCTCGGCACGCGCCTACCAACTGCTCGAGCACGCCGCCCGGCGGCGTCTGGCGGTGACCGTGGCGAGCCTCCCCAGGCTCGGGACCGTCAGTGGCCGGGCGGTTGCGCTGACGGGCCCGCCGCCGGGTCGTGCACCCGCGCGCAGACACGGCTAGCGGCCTGTCCGTATGCTGGCGGGTGTGGTGGCGCACGAGTTCGACGCACTGGTTGCGCGGGCGCTGGCTGAGGACGTCGGTGCCGGCGACGTGACCACGGCCGCGACCGTGGCACCGCAGCGCCGGGCGCTCGCGGTGATCACGCAGAAGGCCCCCGGGGTCCTCTACGGGCTAACGGTCGCGACGGCGGTGTTCCGTGCCACCGACCCGGAGGTGCTGGTTCGCGTGACCGGGGTTGAGGGCGTCTGGCGTGAGGGAGGCCCGGTGCTCGAGCTCAGTGGTTTAGCCGCGGGGCTGTTGACCGCCGAGCGGACAGCGCTCAACTTCCTGGCGCAGCTGTCCGGTGTGGCCACCCTGACCGCCCGCTGCGCGCGGGCGGTGGGCGATTCCCAGGCCCGGATACTCGATACGCGCAAGACCGTGCCAGGGTTGCGGGCACTGCAGAAGCAGGCGGTACTCGCCGGCGGCGGCGTCAACCACCGTGCTGGCCTCTACGATGCGATCCTGATCAAGGAGAACCACGCGGCCATGGCCGGTGGTGTGGGGGCGGCAGTGCGGATGGCGCACGCACATGCGCCGCAACTGGCGATCGAGGTGGAATGCGGCACGCTCGCCGAGGTGAGGGAGGCGCTCGCCGCCGCCGCCGAGCTCGCGCTGGGCGATGACTTCCGGATCCTGCTCGACAACATGACGGTGGCAGAACTCCGCGACGCCGTCGCCGAGGTGGCGGGCCGGGTGGCGCTCGAAGCGAGCGGCGGCTTCACGCTCGAGACGATCGGAGAGGTCGCACACACGGGCGTAGACTTCATCTCTGTCGGTGCGCTGACCCACAGCGCCCCGGCGCTTGATCTCTCGCTCCTGCTCGAACCGCTGTCATGAACCTGCCCACGCTGACGCCGCCTGAGGGCCCAGCACCACTTCTGCTCGAGAACATCCCGCTGCTCAAGCGCGAGGTCCGCTCGCTCGCCAGCGAGCGGGGCGCGCTGATCCTCGCACACAACTACCAGCTGCCGGAGATCCAGGCAGTCGCCGACCATGTCGGTGACTCGCTCGAGCTCAGCCGCCGTGCGGCCACCGCCGACGCCGAGGTGATCGTCTTCTGCGGCGTGCACTTCATGGCCGAGACGGCAGCGATTCTCTCGCCCGGCAAGACGGTGCTGATCCCCGACCTGGACGCAGGCTGCTCGCTTGCGGACTCGATCACCGCCGAGCAGCTGCGCGAGTGGAAGTCCGTCCATCCGGGCGCGGTCGTGGTCATGTATGTGAACACCTCGGCGGCGGTCAAGGCCGAGTCCGACTACTGCGTGACCTCGGCCAACGCCGTCGACGTTGTCTCCCGGATCCGCCGTGAGCACGGCGCGGAGACGGAGATCCTCTTTGGTCCCGACATGTTCCTTGGCGCCTATGTCGAGCGGACGCTGGGCTGCAAGCTCCATGTCTGGGACGGTGAGTGCCATGTGCACGCCGGCATCCGGCCACGCGACATCAACGCCCTGCGCGCCGCCAACCCAGACGCCGACGTGCTGATCCACCCGGAGTGCGGCTGCTCGACCAACGTCATGGAGTACGTGGCGGCCGGTGATGTCGACGCGGAGGGCGTCAGGCTGCTGTCAACCGGAGGCATGCTCGAGTACGCCCGGCGTCACTCCGGCGCAGCTGCGCGTGCGGCGATCGTCGCCACCGAGGTCGGCATGCTGCACCCGCTGCGCCAGGCGGCCCCGGACGTGAGCTTCATCGCCGCCAACGAGGCGGCCGCCTGCCGCTTCATGAAGATGATCACGCTGGTGAAGCTGCGCGATTCGCTCCGCGACATGCGCCACGAGGTCCGGGTCGACGCCGCGACCGCCGCGCGGGCACGGATCCCGATCGAGCGCATGATCGCGATCGGCTGAGTACCGGGCGCGGCCTGGCCGCTGCGCCGCGCGCATCCCTCAGATGAACACCAGCAGGTCGAGTCCGTGCCAGACGGCGTCGCGTACCTCCGCAACCGCGTCGCGCTTGCGCTCGAACTCGGCCCGCGTGTAGCAGTACGGGTTGACGGGCGAGCCCATCTCGCTGACGTCCCAGAGCGCTCTTGCCACGTGGACGCGCTCGAGCCACGGCACCTCATCGAAGCTGTCGGAGACCAGCACCACGGTGAAGTCTGCGGCCACTTCGCCGGGCCAGTCGCCGGGCCGGTCGCCGGGACGCTCACCGGGGCCGGCGGTCAGTGCGGTGCCACCGAGGTAGGCCCCCTCCAGGCGCCAACGGTCGCCGATGCGTGTCAGGTAGCGGCGCAGCTCGGTGCGATTCAGGGTGAGTGTTCCCTGCACACAGCGATTGTCCAGCTGGCGAAGCCAGCGGCGCAAGGGGCAGGGGTGGAGGACAACAGTCTCCTAACCCGCGGGTCACGAACGCGAAACCGCGCGCTGCGCGTCAGCAGGGCGAACCGCAGCGGCGGCTCTGCGGGCAGGAAGTGGTGGCTATGCGGGCAGGAACTCCTCGACCGTATGTGGCCCGACGCACGCGACGCTGAAGTCGTGCGAAATCCCGGCGGCGATTTCCCGCACCTGGTCGTAGCTCACGGCGTCGAGCGCGGCGATCGACGCGTCGGGGTCAACGTCCTGGCGGAAGACGATCGCCTGGGTCGCGGCCGTGCGAGCGATCGCGCCCGTGTTCTCAAAGGCGATCGCCCGCGCGCCCGCGGCGTAGGCGCGGGCGCGCTCGACCTCGGCCTCGGTCGGTCCGTGGTCGCGCAGCTCTGCGACGATCTCAGCCATGCGGCGAAACGCCTCGACGCACTTGGCGCTCTCGAGGCCCGCGCTCAGCTGTAGGACGGCCACGTCGGCGTAGGCGTGAGGGTATGAGCTGACCGAGTAGCACAGGCCGCGCTGTTCGCGGATCTCGTCAAACAGGCGTGAGCCCATCGAGCCGCCGAGCAGAGTCGAGTAGATCGTGAGCGCGGCCCGTTGCGCCGGGTCGCGGACGTCGACCGACGGCCGGTATGACATCCGCAGATGCGACTGGTTTGAGTCGCGCTCGGTGACCAGCACGCGTGGTGTGTGGGCTGGCGCGGCCTCGTACGGATCCGGAGCGGCGACGGCCTTGAAGCGTTCGAAGACCTCTTCGAGGCCGGACTGCGGACCGAGCGCCTCGAGGTTCCCGACCGCCAAAGCCGCACCTCTGGAGGG
>JAJYHG010000132.1 GCA_021784895.1 Actinomycetes bacterium | reverse complement strand
GCATCCGGCAGCCCGCGCTCTGCCTTTGCTGCAAACCGCTGTAGGCGTCCGACCCGGCCACCGGCGGCACTCGGCGGCAGCAGGTCGACCAACGAGCGGGCTGGCCGACGCAGCCAGTCGGGCGCCGCAAGCGTCCGGTCAACCGCCAGAGCGGCGACAAAACGCTCGTAGCCGGCGAAGAGCTCATCGCCACCATCTCCAGAGAGAGCAACAGTCACGTGCTTGCGCGCTGTCTGATTGAGGAGGTACGTCGGGACCGCGCTCGAATCTCCGAACGGCTGGTCGTGGTGGTAGACGAGCTGCTCGACTAGCTCGACTGCCTCTGGGTGGACAACCTCGTCGTGGTGTTCGGTGCCAAACCGCTCAGCCACCGCTTGCGCGTAGGGCCGCTCGTCGTAGCCATCCCGGTCATCAAAGCCGACTGTGAAGGTCTTCACCGGTTCGCCCATCACACCTGCCATGAGCGCCACGATCGCGCTCGAGTCGATGCCGCCACTCAGAAACGCGCCAAGCGGCACGTCGGCGATGAGGCGCTTGCTGATCGCCGAGAGCAACAGCCTGCGGACCTCCTGCGTCGCGTCTTCGATCCCAATGTCCAGTGGTCGCACACCAGAGTCAACGCCGGGAATCAGGAGGCTCCAGTAGCGCTCGATCAAGACTGACGCCGCAGGCTCATAGGTCAGGACATGCGCAGGCGGAAGGCTGTAGATGCCCTGAAAGAAGGTCTCCGGCGTCGGTACGTAGCCGAATGTCAGATATGCACTGAGCGCGCGAGGATTCAGCCGGCACGGCACCGCGGGATGGGCGAGCACACTCTTGATCTCGCTAGCGAAGACGAACTCGTCGCCGCTCTGCCAGTAGTAGAGAGGCTTCTTGCCCATGCGGTCACGGCCGAGCAGCAGGCGTTCGCGGTCGCGATCCCAGATGGCGAACGCGAACATCCCGTCGAGCTTCCGCGCGATTTCCGCAGCCCCGGATTCCTCCGCCAGATGCACGAGCACCTCCGTGTCGCCCTGCGAGCTGAACCTGTGCCCTCCTTTGCGCAGTTCCTCCCGCAGCAGCTTGAAGTTGTAGATCTCGCCATTTAGGACGGCGCCGATCGACCGGTTCTCGTTGACTATCGGCGGATCACCGGTCTCGAGGTCGATGATCGCCAGACGGTTCTGAGCCACGACGCCGCGGCCTCCGTCAAAGTATCCTTCAGCGTCAGGCCCGCGGTGACGCTGTGAGGATAGCTGGCGGGCGACGCTGTCCCAGAGATCGTCTGGTCGCTTCTGGATTACTCCACAGATTCCACACACGAACGTCACGATAGCCCTTGTCAGCTGCTGTTCGGAGGCAGGCACATGCAACGCCATGGGTCCCACGACGCCAGCGTTCGACGGAGCGCCACTGACCGGATGCCACCGTCATTCGAATCATCCCCAAGCACGCTTCACATGTCGACCCAACCTGGATATGCTCTCGCCCGGGTGAACGGCTCCCCGCAAAATCAAGGCCGCTTTAGGCTCGGGGTTATCGTCTTGGCCTACAAGCTCCCAGCGCAGCTCAGGCTGCTACTCACGACTCTTCAGCACCCCGAAGTGCGCATCTACCTTCACGTAGACAAGGGCGTACGGTTCGAGCCGTTCAGGACCGCGGCTTCTACGCTCGGTGTGACGTTCCTGCGCCGTTACCGGTCCTACTGGGGAAGCGCCGGCTGTGTCGACGCGATCCTTGAGGGGCTCCGGGTTGCCTACTCCGACGGCTGCGATTACATCCTGACGATCAGCGGCCAAGACCTGCCGCTCGTGCCGATTGCTGACATTGTCCGGTTTTTTGCGGCTCATCGCACGACGAGCTACCTCCGCTACTGGCCAATCCATGAGACCAACAGTCCATACCGTGGCATCGACCGCACAGACTTCTATGCTTACACCCTGTTCGGAAGGCGGGAAGTTTGCGTGCCCTGGCACCATGACTCAAGCTATCTCAGCCTCAAGGGGCAGCTCCTAAATACCGCACTACGTCTCTGGAGCCTGCCGAAAGGCCGACGCTCCTTCCCTCACTATGTGCGCCCGATGATGGGCGACACCTGGTGGAACATTAACCGGGATGCGGCCCTCTACGTTTTGGAATTCGTCGCCAACCACGAGGACTACCGGCGCTACCACGAGCACACGTTAACCGCGGAAGAGGTGTTCTTCTCGAGTATTCTTGGTGGCACTGCGTTTCCTGGCCAACTGGAGTCCGAGTCTCTGCGCTACATCGTCGCTGCGCCTGGCTGGCATCCGAAGGTTCTGACAACGCTTGACCTCCCTGCGGTTATGCAGTCCGGCAAGCTCTTTGCGCGAAAATTCGACTTGACGGTTGACTCGCAGCTTGTCGATCGCGTCGTTTCCACCCATTACGATAGGCCGACCTGACCGCTTATCACATCCCCTTCGCGGCGCAGGGACAACGATCCCCTGCTTGAAGCGGTGAGTGCTCCGCCAGGGCTTACAACTATCAGGTCGCCATGACTTACGTCACCGTATTCTACGGCAGCTCCAGCGAGCACTAGCAGCGTGTCGGCGTCAATCCGCGACAGCGTTCCATGGCTGCAGGCGTGAAGACAGCTGGGTCACAACGACACCACCGGCTCCTCGAGATTGCCACCGGGATAGGCACCGTAACCAGGCTGTTCGTCAGCGACATCGGTCTAGAACGGGCGACTATGCCCGGGCGGTTCTTTGGAAGCGCTCTGACACGAGACCATTCACCTGGCTCGAGGAGCGGCCAGCGTCCATTGCGGCCCAGGCGCAACACCGCATCAGGAGGCTGGCCGGTGAAGGAGCGTGGCACTCAAGCTTCTGGACGCTCTGAACGCTGACCGAGGCTATCGCCGAACGCCCCCAACGCTTTGCGGGGTCCGCACTGCACGGCAAGCGTTCCGGTGGGCGGACCGGCGGAGCTGCGGCGCCGACCCGGTGCACCGAGCCCGGAGACTTGATGCGTAGCTCAGGTCGAACGACCAACCGGCCGATAACCTGAGCTACATGCGGGGTCCAACAGCTTCTGACCCTGTCTACTCAACTGTGGATCGACCTTCGCTCATAGAAGAACGCTGCCGCATTATCAGGCCGGCGAAGCGCCGCATTAAAGTCCGCGACCTACCCGGTACAGCCCCCGTAGTCCGCGTCGTCGTGGCACGAGATTTCAAGGTCCGGTACCAGCAGTCGATAGTCGGGCCGGCCTGGCTGATATTCCAGCCGCTCGCGCTGCTAGCTGCCTTCCTGGTGGCGTTCAAGGGCGTTGGCGACGCCAGCACCGCGCATGTTCCCTACGTTGTCTTCGCTCTCTGCGGCCTGGCCGCATGGTCGTTCTTTCAGGCAGCGATGACAATCGGGACCCCGTCGATGATCTCCAACCTGAACCTTGTTAAGTCAACGCCGTGCCCGAGGATCGCCCTGCTCGCCGCAGGCGTCATCTCCTCGTTGCCGTCGTTCGCCGTAACCGCCGGGGCGGCCGCCGTCAGCGCGGCCCTAACAGGCCAGCTGTCGATACGCTTGCTGCTCCTCCCCGCCGCACTCATCTGGCTCCTGCTGTTGACGCTTGGAATACTCGGCGTGTTGGCCTCGATTGCCGTCCGCTACCGCGACGTGGTCACCGCCCTTCCGTTCCTCTTGCAGGTCGGCGCGTTCGTCGCACCGGTGGGCTACGGACTCAACGCACTATCTCCTGGTCTGCGCACTGTGGTCGAGCTGAACCCCATTACCGGTGTGATCGAGACGCTCCGCTGGATGATCTTGCGGAGCTACCCACTGGACCTGACGCCGATCGCCCTGTCGTTAGGCCTCACATTCCTCATATCCACGCTAGGCTGGCGCACATTCGCGGCACGGGAGACGACGATGGCAGATGTCATCTGACGCCACTTACCAGCACCTACGCCACTCTGAGATTGCCGTCGAGGCCAGCGGCCTGCATAAGCAATATCAGCTAGGCAAGCTCGGCGGCGTTCGCCCACTGCTGACACGCGTGCTGGGCAGATACGCGCCAGCAGGGAACCGCGGCTTCAGTGCACTAGCCGGTGTCGATCTCACCATCTATCGGGGGGAGGCCATAGGACTTATCGGCACCAACGGCGCCGGCAAGTCCACGTTTCTCCAGATACTGGCAGGAACGACCGTGCCGACAGGTGGGGAGCTATCCGTGCGCGGCCGCGTACTGCCCTTACTGGCTGTTGCCACCTCATTCCACCCCGACCTCACGGGGCGCGAGAACATAACCCTTTTCGCCACGTCTGTGGGGATCCCGCGCCGTACAATCGTCGACCGAATTGATGATGTGATTGACTTCGCTGAGATCAGTGAGCACATTGATACCCCCGTAAAGCGGTACTCGAGTGGCATGGTGTCGCGGCTAGGCGTCGCGATCGCGATGCAGTATCCAGCTGACATCTACATATTCGACGAGGTTCTGGCAGTAGTCGATGCTGCCTTTCGTGAGCGATGCATTATTGCGATTCAGACCCTGACGGAGCGTGGAGCGACGGTCATCTTCGTAAGCCACCAATCTGAGCAGATTGCTTCTGTGTGCAGCAGGGTGGCATGGTTTGAGAAGGGGATGATCCGTGAAGTCGGGCCGGTGGATCGGACCCTTGCTAACTACGACGCCGCTCTCGGTTCGTAGCGCTTTTTCGCGATGACAGGTACCCCGTCGTCAGCCCGAATTACAACTGCCGAAGGCCTTCACCAGACCATGGACTTCGTCACCGTATTCTTCGACATCGAGTATCCGCTCTTGCTGCTACAGGCGCGATCCCTGAGCCGCTATCTCAACAGAAACATGGTGGGCCGGCTCGTGGTGGTGGATAACTCACGTCCGGGAATCAGGCCAGCCCAGAAGTCCGCGCTGAATAGGGAATACGCCGACCTCGCTCCACGAGTCGAGCTGATCACGCCTCGGGAACTCGGCATCGCCCAGGACACACAGGGAGACCGAGGCCAGCAGACTCTGAAGCTTGCGGCAGCCGACTACGTCTCAACCTCCCATTACGTGGTGCTTGACGCCAAGAATCATCTCGTCGATCACATGGACACAGCCGCCTTGCTCGCCCCAGACGGGCGCAGCAAAGTTGCCGTTCACAGCTATCGCGGCCATCCTCGTGAACACGGCCTACAGGCGACGCTTGAATACTTCGGCCTCGATGATCGCCTGATAGATCGATTCACTGCATCAACGACTCCGTTCGTGATCGAAACGGCGGCTGGCCGTGGCCTCCTGAGATATGTGGAGGGCCGCAGCGCGGAGCAATTTGCGGCCGCCTTCGTCAAGACTGGTATGACCGAGTTCCCGGCGTACACGGGCTGGCTACTCAACCAAGGGCACACGATCGATGAGTCTTTCTTCGTGACTGAACTGGCCCGCCCAACGCTATGGGCACATCTTGCCAACCTTGATGGCGTGCGTCAGATGACCGAACGAGCCCAGACATCGGGGCCTATTTTCGCCGTTCACCGTGAGGCACTTGCGAGACTCGATTCTCCAAGCGCTCAAGCGCTCGCAGGCTTCTGGGTGTCCCGAGAGCTATTCCCAAGCGAGCATGAAGCCCTTCGATTCATAGCCACTTTCAGAGCCCGCCGGCGACTGCTGGTGCTGCGTCGCAAGCTGCGTCGTGCGCCTCATTGGGTGCGGCGATCGGCGGCAGGGTGCCTAACCCACATCCGGGGCCTCACGAGCCCGAACGGAACCCGCACATGACCGCTCCAGACTTAGTCCTATTCACCAATCGCTTTCCGTACGACGGAAGCGAATCCGTGCTCCGCGACGAGTTGGAGGTCACGGCGCGACGGTTCAACCACATCTATGTTCTTCCATCCTATCCAGGGTCTTCACCCGTCTCGCTCCCGGATAACGTCGCCTGCATCGACATGGGCTGGGCAGCCGGGTGGTCTCGGACGCAGAAGATCCAGGCGCTCAGGACGCTAACCACTATCCCGGTGCTGACATCGACGCTCACAGGCTTGTCGAATGTCTTGGCCTACGGACGCGGTGCACGCTCTTACCTAGACATATGTGCGTCCAACCTCATCAAAGCGCGAGACATCGCCCGCTGGGCCACAGCCCAAGGGCTGAACAACGCTATCTTCTATGACTACTGGTTTGAGAACACGACGCTGGCTCTCGCTATCCTGCGGCGCAGAGGACTCATTCGCTCCGCGGTCTCGCGTGCTCACCAGTTCGATGTGTTCGACTGGCGCTGGGAGACCCTGGGACGTGTTCCGTTCAGAGAGTTCAAAGCAGCTCATCTGGACGCGATCTTTGCGATCTCAGATACGGGTACAACATATCTCTGCTCGCGGTTAGCGAAGTATCCCGTCCCGATCCGCACTGCCCGCTTGGGGACAGCTGCCCCGACATCCCAAGCTCCTCCGCTTCCTGCCATACCCCACGTGGTTTCGTGCGCAGCCCTTCGACTAGGGAAAGACATCCACCGGATCCCGAGCATCCTTCGCGCACTGAACACGCCCGTCTCCTGGACCCACCTAGGCGACGGGCCCGAACGTTCAAGAGTGCTAGAAGCGGCAGCTGATCTGCCTAGACATGTAGAGTGGCGACTCGTTGGTAAGATACCCAACACGGTTGTCAGAGAGTTCTACGCCACACACGGGGTCTCCGCGTTTCTATCCGTGAGCCAATACGAAGGCATCCCGGTGTCGATGATGGAGGCACAGAGTTACGGCATTCCTATCGTCAGCCTTGACGTTGGTAGCATTAGTGAACTCGTGGTGCCTGGGACCGGCCTTCTCTTAAACAGATCCGCTTCGGATCGGGATATCGCCGCCGCACTGCTGGCAGCGTTCTGCTCTGACGGGTTTGACCGCTCGGCAATCCAACAAGCGTTCCTCGAGTCCTATGACAGCTCCCGTAACTACGAGCGCTTCGCCGACACGCTCTTGGAGGTTTGGCGCACCGCCGCGCGCCCTAGGTGTTGGTGATGATGAGCACCTCCGCAGTGACGATTACCACGGTCCTTTACAACTCTGCTCACACCCTTCCAGAATACTGCAGCGCGATCACTCGCACACTGCCGGACGGGGACACCAAAGTTCTTGTGGTTGACAACGCGAGTCCTGATAATAGCGCCGAGGTGGTGCGCACTCTTCTGCCGAACGCTTGCGTCCTTTACAGCGAGCGGAATATCGGCTTTGCCGGTGCCTGTAACCTCTCTTGGCCCCACGTTGATTCCCGCTATTGGCTGCTACTAAATCCAGATGCCCGCCTGACGCCTGGCGCTCTCTCGGCACTCACATCATGGATGGATGGACATCCACGAGTCGCCGCGGTCACGCCCCGCCTGCAGACAGCGACTGGTGCACTCCACAATGTAGTTAGGCCCCACGACACCCTGTGGCGGCCGCTAGTAGAACTCTTGCGGCTGCATAAACTGATGCCGAGGCGCCTGCGGACACGCTGGCTTTTGCCAGGGAGCGACCGCATGATCGAAGAATTCTCTGGCTGGATTCCGGGGGCCGCCATGATGGTTCGCACGGCCGCGGTCAGAGAGGTTGGAACCTTAGACGACTCTCTTTTCATGTATGGAGAGGACCGCGAATGGTGCTGGCGCTTGGTGCAGGCCGGCTGGCGAGTGGGGGTATGCACAACTGCCACCGTGTACCATGCAGGAGGGACGAGCACGACAGCGACTTGGGGCGACGAAATGCGGATACGCCTAGAGGTGGAAGGCCATTTACGCGTCACGTGCCGCCTCCGTGGCCGGACCTTCACGCGAGCCATGGCGGCACTTACCGCACTTTCACTCAAGCTCACCGCCCTACAGCCCAAAACGCCGCGCCAGAGCGCTGTTTCTCTCTCGGTTCGCTCACAGGCATACGCTCGCTCGGTTTTTCATCTTCCAAACGCCACCTCCAGCCGAGCCGCGCGAGGGCCATGGAGCGCCAATGGGTCATAACGGCGATGTGAGCCGCCGTGGGTCAATGGTTCACAGTTGGCGCGCCTTAATCGCTGTAACGACCTGTAATCGCGAGCGGTACCTGCGTCGCTGCCTGCCCCAGCTAGCTCGCGCCACCGTTGACGAACCGCGGTTCGCGGTCGTCGTCTCGTTGGATGGTTGCGACATCACCACACGGCAGTTCTGCGATACCTGGGAGGTTCCGTTGCTTTACTCCGAGGTTACGGAGGGGGTAGGGATCTCCAAGAACCGAGTGCTCGAGCAGTTCGACGATTTCGACTACTACTTTTTTCTTGAAGACGACGTTGAGTTGGTTGATGGTGAAGTATTTACTGACCACATAGCTCTTGCGCACGGCCTCGGGATTCATCACATGTCGTTGTTTGACCCTCGCGTAGCGCGAGAGGCGATCCGGAGAACATCGCTACTGGGTCATGAAGTACTGCATTGCAGATACGGCAGCGCTGACTTCAATTTTTTCACGCGAATTGGGCTTCAGATTGTTGGTGGCTGGCATACTCAGTTCGCGCAGTACCGCCGCTGGGGACACACGGAGCATAGTTATCGCTTTCCCAGAGCCGGCCTAGCACCAGCCCCTTTTAATGTGGCGTTGAGTCTTGCACCAACCTGCGTATGGCACTCGCCAATATCAGTCACACGCGTCGCTGATGTCGAGACGGATGAGTACCAGATCGCTGAACCTGAGCGGGCGCTGTTGAACCGCAAGATGAGCTATGTCCCTGTCCGGACATTGGCACCTTATCACTACAACGGCGTTGCCTTAGGCCCTCTCGAGCGGCTCTCACATACGGTCGACGGTGCCGGACAGTATCCGCTTCTGCACCATGACGAGGAACGGCAAGCATCTGCCGAGTTTCTCGTATGGAAGCTTCGGAACTCACGGTATCGATACGAACGCTTCGTGGCTGGCGTCGCAGCAGGGTTTTTGCAGCCATCGAATGCAGAGTGGCGACACGAAATCAAAATGATCCTCAGGCGGCGCTAGTGGACTCGCTGGTGACGATTCTGTTGCCGTGCTACAACGCGCGAGCTACCATTGACACGGCGCTGAATTCATTGGTCCAGCAGAGCTACCGTGATCTCGAGATCCTCGTAATCGACGACGGCTCAGACGACGGTACATCCGACGCAATACGACGCCACGCTGCCCGCGATCGAAGAATCCGGGCGGAGCGGTCGGATACCAACAACGGCCTGATCGTCACCCTTAACCATGGATTGCAACTCGCTCGGGGCGCTTTCATCGCGCGAATCGATGCGGATGACATCGCCGCTCGAGATCGGATCAGCACCCAAGTGGCTTTTCTTATGGCCCACCCGGATATCGCCGTTCTTGGCAGCGGTGAGTACCGCATTGACGCAAACACCGGGCGGCCACTCAAGTCCAATCCGGTGAGATGCTTCTGGCCCGTGGGGACACGATTCATGTCTCTGTTTGCAAACCCCGTATCCCATCCAACTATTATGGCACGCGCGCCCATTTTGAGGTCTTACAGGTACGGTGGCACGCACCACGCCTCGCACACCGAGGACTATGAGCTTTTTGCACGGATGCTGGCTGACGGACATCAGTTTGCTAATCTGCCACAGCGGTTGGTGACGCGTCTTATAGGCCCCCATGGAGTGTCGGCAAGGAACGAGGCACAGCAGATTAACAACTTCGTGGAGTGCGCCCGAAGGCATCTCGCTCGCGAAACGGGTATTACGGCAACACCAGGCTGTCACCGTGTTTTCGTCAATCGACTCGACAGCACCTCTAGCGCATGTGAGCTGCGAGCCGGCATCTCGTTGCTCAACACGCTCGAGCAAAAGGCATTGCGCGACCATCCGGATGATGTCACGGATATTCGGCGCGTCGCTGACATGCAATACCTTGACATAGTTCTTCAGGCGCTCCGACGAGGCAACGTGTCTGTCAAGGCTGCAGCGCTCAGCAGCACCATCAGGAATCCTAGCGACTCGCTCTCGGCGGATGCTCGGTTCTATTTGGGAACCAAACTCCGACGTTTACCCACCCGAGGCTGATCCTCAATAGAGAGCAATGCTTGCTCTGGGCTAAGGCCCAACGGGGGCAAGAAACCCTTCATTATTTTGCGTAGCGCTTCGGTGTTCGCGCGGGTCCGAGAGACCATCACGACGAGGTGAGTATCCGTGACGTGAGGGCTGGTGACACAATAACTGCTAGTGTTCCGGCTGTTATGTTAAAAAAGTTCGGCTCTCGGAAGAATATCTGAGTGTCGCTTCTAACCTGGATTGCCGGTTCGTTAATCGCGTTGAAGGTTCTGGGTGGTTATCGGGCGGGGAAGCTGTAGCTGAGGGTCCGTCCGTCCCACCATGGCACTTGGATCTCGCGGTCTTGGTAGCCGGCGTCGAGCAGCGCGGGGGTGTGGGTGCGGCGTCGCAGGGCGACCTCGATGTGGCCGGGGGTGAAGCGCAGCTCGCCGATCCCGTCGATCAGCTGGCCGCGGGTCGTGTCGGGGGTTTGGTGGTGGTAGGCGGCGTGTAGGGTGTTGGCGAAGTGGCGGTAGATGATGTCTGCGAGGATCGTGAGCGTGACGTCGAAGTCGACGGCCAGCGGCACCTGGGAGCAGAGGGAGTCGAGGTGAAACGCGCGGATCTGCTCGGCGAGCTGGTTCTCGATCCCCCAGCGTTTGGCGTAGCGTTCGATCAGCTGTTTGGCGGTCATCTGCTGGTGGTTTGTGAGGATCAGGGTCGGCTGGTCACGGCCCAGGCCCTTGACCGCGAGCTGCCGGAACGTTTGGCCTTCTCCATGCCGGTTTATCCCGGCGCCGCCACAACTTCTGGATATAGCTCTTCCATCATCGACCTCCAACACTGGGCGCACGTAGGGTTGGCGGGAGGAAACCAGCGCCAGTCGGCTACGCCGCGCGGCACGGGCGCCTCCCGCCGACCCTACCGCCACCCACGTTCCTGCGCACGATCAAGACCGCCGACGCATCCAACGTGTGACGCGGGGACCATCAGTTTCCGGACGTTGCAACGCGGCGCTCCGGCACCGTCGACGACGATACGCCCAGTCTCAAGCAGACCCTATAGCGCGCGTAGGGTAGGTAACTCGCAGCAGGAACCCGGCGGCCACCGGCTCCACGCCCTACCTTTAGGGCCGTTCTCCACGCCTGGCGACGCTCAGCATGCAACATCTCGGAAATTGCCGGGAATGCCACGCACAGCTCAGGATCGCGTGAGAGGTTCTCCAAGAGCCAAAGGCGATCAAGCCACGCGCGCTTGGTGAGGCGGTTGTGTTTCGAGACGGAACGGTGCCCAATCCTGTAGTGGGCCAGTTCCTCGCTTACGAAGCCAACCCGGCAATGCGGAAGAATCCGCACCCAGAGGTCCAAGTCAACAAGTTGCTGGACCTGCGCGCTGAAAGCCCCTGTACGTCGTAGATGAGACGTGCTGACCATCACGACCGTCGGCTCGCCAATCCAGTTGCGGCGAAACCCATCGGTCATCAGCTGACGGAATAGGTCGCGGCCGTCATTGACGGACTCTAAGGAACCGAACTGGGTGTGCAAAGCGTTATAGACCTGCCTCCACGCCTGCACGCTGTCGTCATCGGTATCGCCCTCCACGATGATTGTACGTGGACAGAAGACCATCCCCACCTGCGGGTCTTGCTCGAAGAGACTCACCATTGACGATACGCAGTCCGGCTCCAGCAGGTCGTCATCGTCAAGAAACTTGATGAGTTGGCCTCGGACGCGATTGAGGGCCGCATTTCGGTTAGAGACCGGGCCGCGCCTATGTGAGTTGCGCTTAACGTGAAGCCGTGGATCTCTGACGCTCAGCAGACGCTCGTAGCTTCCATCATCGGAGCAGTCGTCGGACACCAGAACCTCGATCGGCTCATAAGTTTGTGACAGCGCCGAGCGAACCGCCGCCTCCGCGTAGTCCGCACGGTTGTAGGTGGGAATGCAAATCGACACCAGGGGTCGCGTCTCCCATCGCTCTCGCAACCAGAGCGTCGGTGCCGATACGCCTTGAATTCCGCATGTGGACTGACTCTTCGCCATCGGATGTGGGCTTCGCACTCCTCGCGGTCGTCGGCGGTGGCCTATCGAGCAGAGGGTGATGCAGGCGCTGTGTCGCCACGGTGAGCGACACTCGCAAGTGCCGTCGTCATAGCAGCCGACCCGGCGACCCGAGCGTCGGTGAGCGCTGTGAGAGCATCAGGCGCATCTAACGCACCTGTAGCCTTCGCCTCCTGCCGGTCACGCTCCACCTCAAACCACGGCGACATTTCAAACTGCCACAGCAGCACGAACCCGAACACCAAGCACACGCCAGCCGCCAGGATCACCCACCCCTCTCCGGCACGGGCGAGAGCGACGGTTATGGCGCAAAGGATCAGCTGCGTGGCGGCAAGAGCAAGCGCAACGTTCAGTGGTGTCCCGAGAAGAGTGCGCAGCCGGTGCGTCGTGTGGTCACGACCCCCGGTGAAAACCGACCGGCCCGCCCGCGTACGGGACACCGTAACCAGGGTCGTGTCGAAGATCACGCAGCCGACCAAGAGCGCCCCGATCACAACGCCGCTGGGGCCGAAGTAGGCCCGCGTGACCGCTGACATCGTCAGCCCCGCGACCAGCAATCCGAGGGTGAGGCTGCCCCCATCACCCATGAAGATGCGCGATGGGCGCGCGAGGTTGCGGGGCAAAAAGCCGATGCAGGCGCCGGCGGTGGCCAGGCAGATGGTCGCTGGGCCGCGCTGGTTTGAGAGCAGCGCGATGCCGGCGGCACCGATCGCGGACGCGGCAGCCGTGGTGGCGGCGGCACCATCCATGTTGTCCATCAGGTTGAAGGCGTTCATGACGCCAACCACCCACAGCACGGTGATCACGTCGTTAGCCGGGGCGAAATGAAAGACCTGCCAGCCGAGCCCGGTGATCACGAGCACCACGCCGACCAGCATCTCGACACCCACGCGCAGCAGGATCGGGAGGTTGACGCGGTCATCAATGGTGCCCATCGCCCACACCGGAATCGCGCACAGCACTATCGGCGCCCAGTGAGTGTGCAAGCCGCCCGCCGCGAGTCCCGCCCAGACCCCAGCGAGGATCGCGGTGCCGCCCAGGTAGGGGGTCGCGCGGCCGTGGCCCTTGTAGCCCGCGGGCCGGTCCAGGAACGCGGTCCTGACCGCCAGCCTGATCACAGCCGGCGTCAGCAGGTAGGTGATGATGGCCGCGACCGCGCCAGCGACAATCGCGTGCATGGCGCTCAGGCTCCGGCGGTGGCGGCAGGCCCGAGCGGCGAGGGCCTGACCAGCCGCATGCGCTCATACGCGATCACGTCGTCGATCGCGTCGTTGATCGTGTACTGCGCCTCCCAGCCGGTCAGCTCCTGCAGGCAGGTGGTGTCTGGCACGCGCGTGCCGAGCTCCTCAAAGCCCGACGGGTAGGCCTGCTCATACGGGACCAGCGTGATGCCGCTGTCACTGCCCGAGCGGACGATCACCCGGCGTGCGAGCTCGTGGATCGAGATCAGGTTCGGGGTGCCGATGTTGAAGGTGCGGCCGCAGGCAGCGCCCGCGTCGCTCAGCGCAAGCAGCGCCGCCACCGTGTCACGCACGTGCGTGAAGCAGCGTGTCTGCTTGCCGTCGCCGTAGACAGTGAGGTTCTCACCCGCGAGCGCCTGGCGTACGAAGCGCGGCAGCACCATGCCGTAGGTGCCGGTCTGGCGCGGACCAACGCAATTAAAGAGCCTGACGATGGTGGCGTCCACCCCGCGCTGCCGGCTGTAGCCGTGGATCAGCGCCTCACCGAAGCTCTTGGCGATCGCGTAGGTCCAGCGGCCCTTGGCCGGGGAGCCGAAGATCAGGTCGTCGTCCTCCGCCAGCAGCCGGTGCGACTGCTTGCCGTAGACCTCGGAGGTCGAGCTGAACAGCACGCGCACGCCGTTGCGGGCCGCGGCGTGCATGATCACGTTGCTCGCCCGCACGCTCTTCATCAGCGTGTCGAGCGGCTCGCTGACCACCATCTGCACACCCACCGCGGAGGCCAGGTGGATGCAGCGGTCAGCGTCACGCATGAGCTCGTCTACGGTGCGTGCGTCGGTCGCCGACCCGCGCACGAAGCGCACCCGCTCGCCGTCCACCAGCTGCTCGATGTTCTCGTAGGCGCCGGTCGAGAGGTCGTCGAGGATCACGATCCGCACCTCATCATCACGCTGCAGGAGCGTCTCGGCCAGGTGCGAGCCGATGAAGCCCGCGCCGCCGGTGATGAGCATGCGCTTGCCGTCACGCCGTGGCGGCCTTGCGGGCGCCGGCACGAGGCGTAGGCGTGGCGCGCTGACGGTAGCGGCCGCCGCGCTGGCCCCCTGCTCGCGGTAATAGCCGACCGTCCGCCTGATGCCCTCCTCCAGCCCGACCACTGGGTCATAGCCGAGGTCGGCACAGGCGGCGCTGATGTCCGCAAGCGAGTGGCGCACGTCACCCACGCGCTCGGGCCCGTGGATGGGCTCCACCTGTGCGCCGAGGGCGTCGCGCAGCCGCGCGGTGATCTCGTTGAGCGTCACCGCGCCGCCGCAGGCGATGTTGTAGACGCGCCCGCCAACGCCATCTGCCACAAGCGCCGCCATGTTCGCGTCGACCACGTTGTCCACGTAGGTGAAGTCGCGCGACTGCTCGCCGTCGCCGTTGATCACCGGCGCCTCACCGAGGCTGAGCGCGCGGATGAACTTCGGGATCACGGCCGCGTACTCGGACTCCGGGTCCTGGCGGGGGCCAAAGACGTTGAAGTAGCGCAGCGCCACCGTCTCGAGGCCGTAGACCTCAAAGAAGCTGCGGCAGTAGCTCTCGCCCGCGAGCTTGGAGACCGCGTAGGGAGAGATCGGCAGCGGACGCATATCCTCGCGCTTTGGCGACTCGCGAGCAGCGCCGTAGATCGACGACGAGGAGGCCATCACGACGCGGCCGGCGCCAGCCTCGCGGGCGGCGTTCAGGACGTTGAGCGTCCCGGTCGCGTTGACCTCGTGGCTCGCCAGCGGGTTTGCGATCGAGCGCGGCACCGATGGCAGCGCCGCCAGGTGGATGACGGCGTCACAGCCCGTCATCGGGCCGCGCAGCGCGCTGCCGTCGCGTAGATCGAGCTCGTGAAACTCGAGGTCGTCGATCAGTCCGTCGAGGTTCGAGAGCCTCCCAGTTGACAGATCGTCAACCACCCGGACCTCATGTCCGGTTTCCAGCAAGCGTTGGACGATGTGCGAGCCTATGAATCCCGCTCCGCCCGTGACCAGTGCGCGCACTTTCTTAGCTTCCCCTGCCGTGGGGTTCACCGACCGGCTTCGCCGGCCCCTCCCCTAAGCTCCGTAGGTTAGTCAACAATCCCTGCCGCCAGAAAGTAGCCCATTTACCGGCTTTGGTCCAGCCCCAGCAAGAATTCTTCCAGCGGCAGGCATTCTTGCCTCGGTGGCGTATGGCTGCCGCGCATACGACTCATCTCGGCATCGCAGGCTCGCAACTTGAGCTGCGCGGAGCCCACGCCCAGACGCCGGGATGATCACGCTTCCAGCTGCTCGCGGATCAGGCGGCTGATCTCCGCTCCGTCCGCGCGGCCCTTGGTCTCACGCATCACGTAGCCGACCAGCGGCCCCATCGCCTTGGGGTTGCCGGCGCGCACCTTGGCTGCGGCCTCCGGGTCGGCGGCCAGTGCAGCGGCAACCACAGCCGCCAGGCCCCCGTCGCCGGCAGCGAGCGACCCGAGCCCCTCACGCTCGACGATCGCCCCGGGATCGCCGCCCTGCTCAAGCAGCACCGCGAGCACCTCTCGGGCGGCGTCGCGGCTGACCGCGCGGTCAGAAACCATCCGCACGAGCTTTGCAAACGCGGCCGGGGTGAGCTTCGACGCCGCCGGGTCGGCGCCGTCATCCAGCCGCTCGACCAGCGACTGCATCCAGTTGGCCAGGGCCGCCGCCTCGGCCCCCTCCCCGGACTCGAGCGCGGCTTCAAAGAAGCCGGCCAGCTCGGGGCGGAAGGCGAGGTCGCGAGCGCGCTCGGCCGGCAGGCCGAGCGCGCTCGCAAAGCGCTCTGCCCGTGCGGACGGCAGCTCGGGCAGCGCCCCGCGGGCGGCCGCGATCATCTCAGGCGTGGCCTCGAGCGCCACCAGGTCGGGCTCCGGGAAGTAGCGGTAATCGTGAGCCTCCTCCTTGGAGCGCAGCGGCTGCAGCCGGCCGCTCGAGGGGTCGAAGTGGAGCGTCTCCTGCACCACCACCCCGCCGGCTCGCAGCAGTGCCGTCTGGCGCTCGATCTCGGCGCTGATCCCCTGCGCGAGGAAGCGGAACGAGTTCATGTTCTTGAGCTCGGTCTTGGTCCCGAGCCCGGTCGACCCCGCAGGCCGCAGCGAGACG
>JAJYHG010000152.1 GCA_021784895.1 Actinomycetes bacterium | reverse complement strand
GGGTGAGCCAGCAGCTGCTGTAACTCGTGGCGGTCTTCGCGTAGTTCGCTGGCACGGTCGATGTCCGTCCCGGTGAACGGGACTGTCAGCGGTTGTTGCAGCTGTGTCCCAGCCTGCTGGTCCGGCGTGGCTTGCCGTGAGGAGTCGGGTGGTGGTGGTGGCATGGTGATCGCTGCTTGACTGTAGTTGCGGTAGGCCATATGCCCAGCGTGGCTGCGCCACGACCGGCTCGGGCGGCGGGGTGCGCGATCGGGTGGTGAAAGCCCCGGCAGAACGGCAGCTCTCACCGCCCGCAGTGCTCTCGCGCGCAGCGAATCGTGCGCGCGTGCTGGCCCGGTGACCGCCGGCTCCGCTCGGCGGTCACCGATCGATCGTGCCCAACCAGGGGTTACGGTGGCCCGCGGCCTTCCGGGACCGCGCGGGATCACACCGCCTGCTGGCCGTTTGACTCATCGTGAAGGTGCGGCAGGACGCGCGCGTGAACGCGGCCTGTCGCGCGCCTGCAGCTTGGTCGCGCGCACGGCAGTCGCGCAGATTGATGGGCGGGCGGTTAGCTCGCTCGGGCGGCTGGTGAACCGGCCATACAATGGGCCGTCTGGCCCCCATGGTCTAGTGGTCAGGACGCCTCCCTTTCACGGAGGAGATCGCCGGTTCGAGCCCGGCTGGGGGTACTCGAAAAACAGGCGCTTTTCCAGCTACTTACCGGTTAGTAGAGCGCTGCAAAGAGCGACTTGAGCCGTTTGGCTACCACTTTTGGCTACCAAACGCGCTTCGGTTTGTCGTGCCCGCGCCGCGAGCGTGCGCTCGAGCTCTCCGTGGCTGGCGGCTGGACGGTGCTGGCGCCGCGCTGGCCGCTTCCCGCCGTGAACGTTGTCGCTTCGCCGGGCGTGCCCGTGACGCGGCGCGCTCCTCAGTCGTGATCACGCACTCCGTGGCCCGGCACGGTCGCAGTCGCAGCAGCGATCCGGGGCTCGTTTCTCGGAGCCAAGGTGGGTCACGGTTCGCCAGGCGGCTGCGGCATAGCTGCGTGCGCGGTGTTCTTCCCCTGTTTGGCATGCGCGAGCTGGCTGTTGCTTGCGCGCCAGCTCATCTTCGCGTTCTGGCGCGATCCGCTCTTGGCAGTGAGCTATCAGCACGGCGTCGGAGACGTGACGGAGCCGCCATGCACGGCGTGCCGTAGCTGGCGATCGTTCAGCTGCCCTGCACGCCGCCGCCAGGATCGCGCCTTCCGAGAAGCGTGGCGGCCTGTTTGCGCCCAAGCGCCAGCACGGGTAGCACCTGTCGCTGGGCGCGGGGCTCTGCTCCTGCAACCTCGGCCGACCGGACCGACGCGTGTTGCGCCAGCGCGTTGGCTGGGTGTAGGGTTTGGCCATGCCGAGAGGGGGCGATGGTACGCGGGCTGAAGTATGGGAAAGCTGGTCCCACGCGCGGCTGATGCCCACCTTCGGCATTCGCAGCCAGCAAGAGCGTGAGAAGCGCGCGACTTCGCTACTGCTGGCCGTGATGCATGGTGTGCCGGAGTTCGGGCATGCGCTGCTCAAGGAGCTCGGCGCTCCCAAGGCGTCCGTGATCGAAACGTTCGCGGAGGTCCGGTTCAAGACGGTTGGCCGTCCCACCGTGATACCGGACGGAGCGATCCATTGCCGGTGGGCGGGCAAGGATTGGACGTGCCTGGTTGAGGTCAAGACTGGGTCTGCGCACCTGAGAGCCGAGCAGGTGCTGTCCTACCTGGATGTTGCGAAAGCTCACGGCTTCGACGGGGTGCTGACGATATCGACGCAGATCACCGCCGGCCCGTTCGAATCGCCGATCGTCTTCGACGGGCGCAAGCCACCGCGCAACGGCCCCGGCCTGTGGCACCTCTCTTGGTGGCGGGTGCTCACCGAGGCGATCGTGCAGCAGCGTTACCGCGGGGTTTCAAATTCAGATCAGGAGTGGGTGCTCAGGGAGCTGATCCACTATCTGACCAGCCCCGCGAGTGGAGCGATCGGGTTTGAGGACATGGGTACGAACTGGGTCAAGGTTCGAACCGCAGTCCGCAACCAGTCGTTTCGGAAGAGCGACGGGGCCGGCCGTGATGTCGCGGACCGTTGGGAGCAGTTCACCCAGTACCTGTGCTTGCGCCTCACCCAGGAGCTGGGCGTCACCGTCACCGCTCCGCGTCCACGCGCCCAGACGTCGTCTGCGCGGCTGGATGAGCTGGTTGACAGGCTTGCCAGTTCCGGAGAGCTTTGGTCTACCGTCCGTGTGCCTGACGCGATCGGGCCGCTCACGATCCGGGCGGACCTGCGGTCGCGGCAGACGTTCTTGAGCGTCACCTTCGACGCGCCCCGCGAGGGGATGGCCAAGACTAGGTTCAACTGGCTTATCCGCCAGCTGAAGCATGCACCACACGACCTGTCGATCAAGACCAGCTTCGCGAACGTCCGCGAGAGCACCGTTGTCAAGCTTGGTGATGTGCGCGAGGATCCGTCAGCCGCACTCTGCCCGGGCCAGCCGAAGCGTCCGCCGCGGGCGTTCACCCTGACGCTAGCCAAGCCGATGGGCCAAAAACGCGGGAGAGCGAAGGGCTCGTTCGTGCGTGAGACAGCGCTACAGACGACTGCGTTCTACCACGACATCGTGCAGAACCTGAAACCCTGGCATGCACCAGCGCCCAGGCTGCAGGATGCAGAGCAGCTGGATATGCAAGCGGATTTCGAGGACGAGCACTCCGTCGTGTTGGCCGGCGCAGCCAGCGACGGCGCCCCGAACAGTGGGGCCGCGCCTGTCGGCGACGATGTGTGACGAGCAGCCGTCACTGCGCCGCCTTGCCAGACCGCGTCGCGACCGGAGCGGGATCTCATGCGGTCGCGGCGTCCGGACGCTGGCTGTCATCGCCGGTGGCACGGTCAGGCGATGTGCCTGCGGCTCTAGCTCAGCGTGGCAGTTTCTTGCAGGTCGACTTGAACGAGGTCGCCTGAGAACCGTTTCGCGGCGCGGTCCGAGTGCTCGAACGGTGCGGTTGCCGTCCCGCGATCTGCGTGCGCCCTGTGCGGGCCTGTGCCGAGCGCGGACTTTGGGTTGGGTGCCGGACTGAGGAGTCGCTTCGCTCTTGCTTGACGACGCCGCTGCGCCGGCTGCTGTGGGCGGGCTGCGAGACCTAGCAAAACATATGGCTATGTAGCGGCTCGCTATATAGCCATAGATTTGACTAGACTCGAGTGGGATGGATCCCGTTCGCAATCCCTACGCTCCCGGCGCTGGCCGTAAGCCGGCGGCTCTCGTGGGTCGTGATAACGCGCTTGCCGCTTGGCAGACATCGCTGCAGCGGGGGCTTGTCGGTAGGACTGATCAGCCGGTTGTGCTGTACGGGCTTCGTGGTGTCGGCAAGACGGTGCTGCTCTCCGAGTTCCGGCGACGGGCTACGGAAAGGGGCTGGATCGTCGCGCAGATCGAGGCTGGCTCCGGCAAGTCGCTGCGCGAGCTGTTGGGCGAGGCGCTCTACGGCCCGTTATCGGATCTGGCACGGCCCGGTGTCGGCAGGCGGCTGCTGAAGGGACTGAAGACCGCACTCAGTTTCAAGGCCTCCTACGACGTTGGTGGAACCTGGAGGTTCGGGCTCGACCTGTCCGGGGTGCCTGGTGGCGGGGCGGACACGGGCATGCTCGACACCGACCTCAAGAAGCTGATCGGCGACCTCGCTGGTGCAGTCGAGGAGGAGGGCATAGGACTCGCGATCCTGATCGACGAGGCGCAAGATCTTCGCTCCGACGAACTCGCGACGCTCTGCATGATCGCGCACGCGGCCGCACAGGACAACTGGCGGGTGCTGATCGGTTTTGCGGGGCTTCCGAGTCTGCCGCGGATTCTTGCCGAAGCGAAATCCTACGCCGAGCGGCTCCGCTACATGAGGATCCAGGAACTCAATCCCAACGCGGCAGCTGAAGCGCTGACGATCCCTGCCGGACTGGAAGATGTGCGCTGGCATCCCGACGCGATCGCCGTGGTCGTGAACGCCGCCGGACGCTACCCGTACTTTCTCCAGCAGTTCGGTCAAGAGAGCTGGAATGTCGCAGCGGGCCCGCTGATCGGGACCCAGGATGCGGCCTTGGGTGTCGCGCGTGGCACCAATGCGCTTGACAACGGGTTCTTTCGCGTCAGGTGGGACCGCGCGACGCCGGCAGAGCAGGCATACCTGCGCGCCATCGCCACAGATGGCGATGAAGGCAGTGCTTCTAGTGAAGTCGCCGCTCGGCTCGGTCGCAAGCCCGCAAGCCTGGGCCCCACGCGTGCTTCCCTGATCGCCAAGGGCGTCATCTACGCGCCCGAGCACGGCGTCGTTGCCTTTACGGTGCCGGGCATGGCGGCGTTTATCGGCCGGCAGGTCGACGCCTGAGGAGTAGCCCTCCGCAGCCACCGCTGCAACCGGCTTGCCGGGCGACTGGGCCGCTCTGAGATCAGGTGCCGGCGCCGTCCAGTGCTGCCCCTTCCCGGATGTCATTGCGTGATTCGCGCCGGGCGGCTGGGCTGTCACCGAGCGTAAGCGATGGGAAGGCCGCGCAGCGACCTTGACCGCCCAGCCGTCGGCGCCATGATCGCTCTCATCCGGGAAGGGGCCTTGCCGTCTCGTCGACTTCAGGGCTGGCCTATGGCCGGAACGGACCTTGGGTGATGCTGTGAGTTGACAGCTCATAGGGAGCGTGTGCGACGGTCCGGTAGGACACCTGATGCCCCAGGTCGCGCAGCTCACGCGCAAGCTTGCGCACGCTCTTCGACGTCCACAGAAGCGGCCGCTCCGGATCCCCGCGAGTGTCCCCATCAACCGGGCGCTCGAGGTCCTCCAACAGCGTCTGGTCCACATCGGTCCTACGCTTCGCGCCTGCTCCCGGCTTGCGCACTCGGCCCGCCGCCAACCCCTCCGGAGTGTCGAGATCCCGAAGCCGCTTACGGATCGTGTTTTTCCGCCACCCCCGTCGCTCGCGCAACCGCCGCGATCCCATCCCGCCCATACGAACGCGCCTCCGCCGCCACCCACCGACGCCGCTGGCGCTCGTCAAGCGATCCCGCCATCGCGGAACCGCTCACCGATCGCGCGCTCATCAGCCACCATAGCCCGTGATTGCACACCACGAGCACTACTCTGGCTCACAACGCTGAGGACCAGGCACTCGACGCCGCCCAGACCGACCGTGACCAGGGCTACGGCACCCTGGTGCTCGCGCAAACCTCCAACGAGCATCTGGACGCGCTCAACGCGCGAGCGCAGGCGATCCGCAAACAACACCCGCCAGCTCGGCGACAACGCGCTCGAGGTTCCTGGTCGCCTCTACAGCCTCCATGAGGCTGACGAGGTGCTGGTTCGCCACACGATCACCGTGCCGGAGCACGGGCCTCTGCGTAACGGCACCGGCGCCACCGTCACCGGCGTTGACCCGCAGACGGGCGAGGTGCGGCTCCGCTTGGCGGACGGCCGCGAGCTGACCCTGGACCGTGAGCAGGTCCAGGACGCCGACCTACGACTGTCATATGTGCAGCACCCGTTCCCCGTTCAACGGCACACGAGCGACACGGCGCACGTGATCATCGCCGGGCACGCGACAAGTCAGCAAAGGCACCTACGCCGCGATCAGCCGCGCACGCCACGACACCCACGTCTACGCCGCGCGCCCGCCTGATGTCGAGCCCGACACGGACAGGTTGGCGCTGCTGGCTGACCGGCTCAGCCGTTCAGAGCCGGAGGTGCCTTCGATCAGCATCCCGCTCGCACACGAAACCCGTGTGGTAGTGGAGACGGAGCTTGAGGCTGCGGATCCCCCTGACGTTTCTGCCAATCGCGCGCGGTTCGTCCGGCGTGCGGCGATCGAAGCCGGTCGCGTCGCGGCACGGGTTGCGGAGCACGCGCCTCCCGTGGAGCGGCCACGACACGACAGGGCGCTGGAAGACGTTCCAGAACCGGTTAGGGGCCGCGTGTGGCCAGGCCGTCGGGGGCAGGAGCGCCACCCTGCTAGACGGGGACCCGAGGAGATGGAGCTCATGCCGGCCCAGAGGCGGCTGTGGCCAGGCCGCGACACGGACACAGGCGAGCCCGAGGCGGAGCGGCCGGCTCGCGGAAGCGAGCGTGAGGCCGACCGGGGTCCGGGATGGGAGATCTGACACCCAACTACCAGCAACTCAAGCCGATGTCGGGCAGGCGCTGCCGGCGATCGGGACGGCAGACGGGGAGCACATGCGCACACACCGACGCCGCAGCTCTGACCGCGCTCTGCATCGGCGGATACAAGACACCGGGTCAAGACGGGAGGATCACCGATGCAGCTGACCTGCGAGTGCGTGCTCGCACTGCCAGGTCTGGGCGACATGCAGGGCATCTGTCACGTCCGCGCGTTCGAGAAGCCCGGGCGGCGGCCGGTCGTGATCGTCGGCGAGCGCAACGACAACTCGGGTACCTACATCCCGAACGGTGTTGAAATGCTCGCCCACACCATCCACCAGCAGCGATGCCCGTACGGGCGGGAGTTCCAGCTGATGCAGCGCCGCCCACCAGACGAGTTCCGGCACCTCGGTCACGATGGTGAAGACCATGACGGGAACGCAGTGCCACCGTTTAGGTTGCTTGTTGTTATCGCGAGCGGCTCGGACTTCAGGCTGGGCAGTGAGCGCTGGGGTCACCTACAACGTGACCGAAGACTCACAACGCGGCTGATCGCCTGTTTTCTCGGGTGAGTCCCGGCCTAGCGCCCACCTACCTAGCGCGGACGTCAGGCAACCTGCCGACGGTCCTTTCGTAAGCGGACGGGTCTGTCGCACCCTCTGTCGAAACGATGAGGACTGTTGACGTAGGTGGCAGCTTGAGCTGGCGGCGGCCAGCTAGCAGGCCGCCGAGGCCGGCAGCACCGCTCTCGCCTGAAACGATGCCGTCTTGGGCGAGCAAGCGCATGGCTCTCCGTGCGTCGTCGTCATCGATTGCGACAATGTAGTCGAGGCCGCGGCTGACAAGCGGCCACGCAACCGGCGATGCGTTTCCGCAGTTGAGGCCGGCCATGATCGAACGGTGTGGCCCGGCGACTTCAACCAAGTGGCCAGCCTCGATCGACGCGAGCATACAGGCCGCATCTGCGGGCTCCACTCCGACCAAGACAGTACCTGCCTTCTGGTGAGCGTATCTCACCATCGCAGCGGCAAAGGCGCCGACGCCGATCTGCACGGCTATGACTGTTGGGGCGCGTTCCCCGAGCGCGTCGAGTTGAGTTGCTAACTCATGAGTGATGGTGGAGTATCCATCGATTACCCACGTGGGGACTTTCTGGTAGCCCTCCCATGAGGTGTCTGATATGACGAGATGGTGATTGTCAGCTAATGCGGCAGCTGCCCGAACAGCATCGTCGTATGTGCCTTGTATCGGCGTTAGACGAGCGCCCTCGGCGACGATCGCACGTCGCCGGGCCGGCACCATCTCGTCGGGCACGAGTATATGCGAGTTCAGGCCCATTAGGGTCGCCATCCGAGCCACAGCCCGACCGTGGTTACCATCAGTGGCGGCGACGAGTTCCAGCGGCTGGATCCCCTCAAGTAGTTGACGCAACTGCGTCAACGGAATGACTGGCTCGAGACTCACGCTGAGAAGCTCGCAGAGCGCGCAGTAGATCGCCCACGACGCACCGAGAATCTTGAACGATGGCATACCGAAACGGTCTGACTCATCCTTAACTAGTGCGGTCGCGACACCGAGCGCCCTCGCGACCGACGGCGCGCGCAGCAATGGGGTAGCCTGGTAACCAGCCAAGCCGCTGTGGAACGCGAACACCGACGACGGCGTCGTATCTTCAATAGTGTTCGTACGAAGAGGGTTTGCAACCACGCGCACGCTACCCACTATGCCACTGCTTTCATTTCGGTTAGTGCTTGAACTATGGCGGCATATCCACGTGCGCCGTTGTGCATCTCGGCAAGCTCGATGTATTCGTCGATCCGATGCGCCAGTGCCTCGTCGCCTGGCCCAAAGCCAATCGTCGGCAAGCCGAGGCGACCAGCGGTGCCGCTTCCGTTGGTACAAAAGTCCCAGGCCGATATCTCGCGTTTCATGTCTGCTGCCTCCAATGCTGCGAGTGCGATGCGTGCGATCGTTGCGTCGATGCTCGTGAGCCACGCCGGCGCGAAATTGAGCTCGTCGACCAGGGCGCCCGTGTAGGTCTGAAAGACATCGCGGGCTATAGCTGCTGTAGCTGTGGCACCCGGGTGGCTTTTGAGTGCATGACCGATGGCTTTGCGTATCGGACGCAGCACGTCAGACTCCGTCTCTGTGGGCAGCGTGCGCCGATCGTAGGTGGCCACGCACCTGTCTGGGATCACAGAGTTGCCGGGGTAGAGACGGCTGACAATGTCAGTTAGCACTAGGATGGCAGGCCCAAGGTCGGCGGGACCGGTGGGCATGGACACATCACGAATTGCGGCGATGATGTTGGTCATGACCTCCACGGCGTTGATTGCTAGATCAGGGCGGGAGGAATGAGTAGATCGTCCGCCGACGTCAACGGTAATCTCGGCGCGTCCACGTTGGCCGAGCGAAAGCCTTAGGGATGTCGCCTCACATATGATCACGGCTTGGGGTTTGATGCGCGCCGCTACGGCTGTCGCCATTGGACCTTCGACGAGTTCTTCGGCGACCGAGGCGCTGACGACTACTCGACCATGTTCTAGCTTGTCGCGGAGGGCAGCAACGCCGTAGACAGACGCAGCCAGAGGGCCTTTCATGTCCATGGCGCCGCGTCCGTAGAGGCGCCCGTCTGAGATTTCACCGTGCGGGTCGAACGACCACGCGCTGCGATCAGTGACGCCTACCGTATCCATGTGGGAGTCAAGCATCACGCAAGGCCCGGGTCCAGCATCAAGCACCCCCGTCACGTTTCCGAATGGATCTACGTCCACATCGAAGCCCAAGTCCCGCATCTCTTGGGCCACAATCGCGGCGACGGCATCCTCCTCGCCCGACGGGCTAGCTGTAGCGACAAGCCGCTGCGCGAAGTCTGTGATTCTGCGGTCGTCAACGCTCGTCAGCGCGACTTTGTGAAGAGGAGTGGGTGTTGGCATAGGGCTCCTTAGTGGTTATGGTCGTCTGAAAGTGACGTCTACTTGATCGAGCAACTGTCAAATGTTGTGGCGGCGCCGGGAGAAACCGGCGTGGAGAAGGAGATGAGAGAGCTCTACGTCGAAGGAGTAGCGATCCACGATGGCCCCGAGCCGTGCGGTGGCGTCTGTGAGGGCGTTGTCGAAGCGTCGGTAGGGGTACGCGCAGGCTGGGCTATAGAGCCCCGAAATTGGTTTTAGTCGAGGTGCCGACGCTCTCACAACATGTGGAAGGCAACACCGTCCGGCGGCGTTTTCGCGAGCCCTTGGCGGGCCTCGCGGGGTCCAAGAACCTGTGCATGCGCGGAATCCCACGTCGGGTGGTGTTCGTCGCTGACGGCCGCGGGCAGGAGACGGTCGGCGAGTTCACCCTGTTTCTGGGCGATCACGGTGGTGATCGGGCAAAGATCAGTGGTGAAGTCGATCATGACCGCAAGGGTAGATCAGTGAGGGGCTGCCGATGGCCGGCGGGCGAAGCAGCGGCGAGCCCGCCGGAGAGGAGACGCTTGACCTGGGTCGGGAGAATCGCTGTGTGTCGGCTGACGGGTAGCGCCGCGGTCGTGAAAGTTCCTGGGTCACTCCCCGCCAGCCGCACCAGCAGGGCTAGTCAGGAATGATGAGCGCTTCTGAGATCTTCTCCTTGCTCAGCCTGAAAAATAGAACGTACATCAATGCGCTGAGTACGAAACCAACCTCGAAGGTCAGATCACCAAGGTGCGGATCCTGCTTCGCGATGAGGCCAACGAAGTCAGTCTGATTCGAGAACAGCAGGATTGAGATCGCCATGCCGAGGAACATCGCGGCGAAACCAGCCCAGGGCCGGTGGTGCCTGTCAAACAGGAAGCCATCGACGCGCTGGCCGCGGCGCAAGAGCCAATCGGCGAAGAACACGCCCAGCCAGGGGCCGATCCAGTAGGCGATGACGAGCAGGAAGTTCTCGTAGTTACTGCCCGCATTGTGGACGGCCAGTAGCGCGAGCACGAAACCGATCGAGCCAAAGCCAAGCGCCACGATCGCGCGGCGCAGCTTGAGCGGCAGGTTGATGCCTGTGGACAGGAACGACATGACGCCCGAGTAGACGTTGAGAATGTTGGCGGAAATTGATCCGAGAGCGATCCCGATCAGGGTCAGGTCGGCCACGGCAGTTGACAGGTGAGAGGTGAACAAAGCGGTTGGATTCGGGTTGGATCCCGGGATCGTCGCCGAGGCGGCACCGACGATCTCGAGCCCGGCGCACGACAGGAACAACCCGGCGGCCGCCCACAGGCCGATGTGTGTGCGATCCGAGTCCTCCTTGAAGTAACGTGTGTAGTCGGAGGCAAATGGATTCCACCCTGCGGCGTAGCCGAAGGCAGCCCCGACAGTCAGCATGAAGCCGCCGAACCCCTGGGTGGTGTGTGCCGCCCCGAGGTGACTCTTCGACAGCACGATGATCGAGGCGAGCAGAAAGACGATGCCGAGGAACGGCAGCATCCAGCGTTCGAACAGCTGGATCAGGTTGTGGCCGTAGAACGCGATACCGATCTCGATGACCCACACGAACAGGAGGCAGGCCCAGTCCGGTGCGTGGGTGAGCGCGTTGAGGGCGAGTGTGCCGCTGACGCTGTTGACGGCAAACCAGCCAATACCGGCAGTGACCGAGTTCAAGCCAGCGGGCAATATGTTGCCCAAGAACCCGAAGGAGATGCGGCTCTGCACCATCTGGGGCACGCCGAACCCGGGGCCGCGACTACTCAGGAACCCGTGGGCAACTGCTGCGAGCAAGTTGCCGACGATGATCGCAAGCACCGCGTCCCAGAAGGACTGGCCGAAGAACGCGACGGCGATCACGCCGACGAACACGGTGGCGAACTCGATGTTGGGCGACATCCATGTGCCGAACAGGGTCCGAGGCACGCCGTGGCGCTCGGATAGCGGTATGAACTCGGCGCCGCCCGGTTCGACCGCTGTGACGGCATCTCCGTACGTGCCCTCGCGTACCTCCGCGACAACCGCGTCGCCGGTCGTGGGCAGGTGCGGAGACACGAGGTCGTCAGCACCGGGGGTCAGATTGATGGACATCGCCCTCCTCGATTGTTCCCGTGTGGTCTGTCAGCGATCGCATGACTGCAGCGAGGATACGACCTTCCACGATGCAGAACCTACGTTTCGCCGCAGAGATGGTAGCCATCATCACGTGCGGGTGTCAAGGTGGCTGTGGAGATTCTGCAGGGCTGTGGCACGGGCTTCGGTCGGGGCACCGTTCGCGAAACGCGAGGTCGTAGAGTTTCTGGGGGGTGGGATAGAAGATCCGTTAGGCGGAAGGAGGGATGACGTTGGGCGATGGCGACTTTGCGCACGCTGTGAATGTGCTCTGCGACGAGTTGGACATGCTCCTGCAAACTGCGGATGCGGAGCTGGCGCGGCAGTTTCCGGGGAGGCGTGGCGGACGCCAGCCGGTGCATACGGTCTACGTTGCCGCCGACCGGCATGACGAGCGGCTCGTGCCGATGTGGGGTGAGCAGGCGTGTGCGCTGATCGACGAGCACGCGTCGCTCTACAGCGAGCTGGTGAACGACGACAGAGTCTGCGCGCTGGTGCGCCACAAGCTCGCGGCCGAGCCGGTCGAGGACTTGCGCATCGACTTTGAGGACGGCTACGGAATGCGGGCCGATGATGCAGAGGATGCGGATGCTGTGAGGGCCGCGACTGCGCTCGCGCGCAGCCAGGCAGCTGGGTCGGCCCCACCAATGTGCGGCATACGGGTCAAGAGCCTAGAGGCGCCGACCAGACGCCGAGCTGTACGGACACTGCTGCGTTTCCTGGAGCGCCTCGGCGGCTGCGGTGCGTCGCTGGATGGCTTCGTCGTCACCCTCCCCAAGGTCACGAGTGTCGATCAGGTTGAGGCGATGGTAATGCTCTGCGAGCGAGCTGAGCAAGTGCTGGGGATCGAGCCGCTGCGCTTCGAGCTTCAGATCGAGATGCCACAGGCGATTCTCGGACCGGATGGAACGAGTCTGGTGGCGCGCATGGTGCACGTGGCTGACGGGCGTTGCATCGGGTTGCACTACGGGACCTACGACTACTCCGCTTATTGCGGCATCGCCGCCCCCTACCAGGCCGTGGATCATCCCGTGGCCGACTACGCGAAACTCGTCATGCAGGCTGCCGCGGCGGGGACCGGCGTGAGGCTCTCTGACGGCTCCAGCAACCTCATGCCGGTGGGCGATGCGGCAGCGGTCCGTCGCGGCTGGGCCGAGCACCTGCGACTCGTACGCCGCTCGCTCGAGCGCGGCTATTACCAGGGCTGGGATCTGCATCCGCACCAACTGCCAACCCGCTTTGCTGCGACCTTTGCGTTCTACCGCCAGGATCTGGTCTCGGCGGCTGCACGCTTGCGCGACTACCTGACGAGCCGCCCCACAGCGATCCTCGATGAGCCTGCAACGGCCCGGGCCCTCACCGACTATCTCAGGCGCGCGCTCGACTGTGGCGCCAGCAGTGGCGAGGAGCTGCGCGAGCTTGCCGGGCTCGACGCGCAGACTCTGGCACTGCTGGGCTGTGCTGACCGTTGACACGTGGCGAACGTCGGGATATAGTTCCGACTATCGACTTATAGTTTCCGCTAGACGGAAGTTTGTCCTGATGGACCGCTACAAGGAGTTCTCTCGATGGGAATCAGGCTCGGCGCGAATCAATACGGGAAGGCAGAGAACCGGGTCGTGCGCGTCTATCGCGAAAGCTCCCGGCACGAGCTATATGACCTCAACGTCTCTACCTCGCTGCGCGGAGAGTTCACTGCTGCGCATGTCACCGGCAGCCAGGCGGACGTCCTGCCAACCGACACGCAGAAGAACACCGCCTTTGCTTACGCCAAGCGACACGGCGTGAGCTCGCCGGAGGATTACGCGATCGCGCTGGGGCGCCGTCTGCTCGAGGCTGCTCCGCGGGCGCAGAGCGTCCAGGTGCGGGTCGAACAGTACGCCTGGGACAGGATCCCGGTCGGCGGCGAGGGCCACGACCACGCCTTTATCCGCCGTGGCGACGGTACGCGCACCGTGGCGGTGACCGTTAGTGACCGGGATGCGCGGGAGCGGATCGCTGTGCTGTCGGGCGTCTGCGACCTGGTGGTACTGAAGACGACCGCGTCCGAGTTCAAGGGTTTCCTGAAAGACGAGTACACAACCCTCAAAGAGGCGGACGACCGGATCATGGCCACATCGCTTGTGGCTCGTTGGCGGCATATGACCACAGAGACCGACTGGAACGCCAGCTACGCCGCCATCCGCGCCACGTTGCTCGAGGTGTTTGCCGCAACCTATAGCCGCGCGCTCCAGGAGACGCTCTACCTGATGGGCCAGCGTGTGCTCGAAGCCCACTCTGAGGTGGCTGAGATCCGCTTTTCCGCGCCCAACAAACATCATTTTCTGGTTGACCTAGAGCCGTTCGGACTTGAGAACAACGGCGAGGTCTTCATCGCTGCTGACAGGCCCTACGGGCTAATCGAAGCCACAGTGATCCGTGATGAAGCCCCGGACCCCGGTGAGGCTTGGCTAGCCGTCCCCGCGTTTACCTGAGCGGATGTAGGCGATGAGGAACCCGATCGCGGTGGCAAACGTGAACGCTGCTCATGAGGAGGGCGTGGCGATGCCTGACGAACATGGGCTGAACTACCTGGTCAACTGCTCGATGCTGTTCACCGAACTCCCGCTGCTCGAGCGGCCCGCCGCAGCCAAACGCGCCGGCTTTGACGCGGTTGAGTTCTGGTGGCCGTGGCCACAAGAACCTGTTCCCACGGACCGTGAAGTGGATGCGTTCGTGCGCGCGGTGCGCGACGCGGGCGTCCAGCTCGTGGGCCTCAACTTCTTTGCTGGAGACCTCGCTGGGCCCGACGCGGGCGTGCTCTCCATTCCTGGCCGGTCGCAGCAGTTCACGCAAAACGTCCCGGTTGCGGTGGCGATCGGCGAGCAACTCGGCGTCAGCGCCTTCAACGCGCTGTACGGCAACCGGGTGCCGGGTGTTACGGAAGCCGGCCAAGACCTCCTGGCCGCTGAGAGTCTCGCCGCCGCCGCTGCCGCTGCCGCGCGGATCGGGGCCAACGTGCTGGTTGAGCCGGTGAGCGGGCCGAAACCCTACTCGCTGCGCACCGCCGATAGTGCTGCTGCGGTCGTAACGCGGGTCAGGGCGGCGGGGCATCCGAACATCGGGATGCTGTGCGATCTCTTCCATCTGGCCAACAACGGGGATGATCTGGAAGCTGCTATCAGCACCCATGCGCCGCTGACCCTGCACGTGCAGGTCGCTGACTTCCCGGGTCGTGGTGAGCCGGGCAGCGGCACGCTCGAGATCGACCGCTACCTCAGCCAGCTCGTGGCACACGGCTACGCGGGCTGGGTCGGCCTGGAATACAAGCCCAGCACAGCAGACACAGAGGCGAGCCTGCAGTGGCTGGCGCCGATGCGTCGTGCCGCACGGCACGAGGGGAGGAGGGCATGAGCAACAGCGAGCTCGCCTTCATCGGCCTTGGGATCATGGGCAGTCCGATGGCCGTAAACCTCCAGCGCGCCGGCTACCAGGTGCGTGGCTATAACAAACGTCACGATCGCGGTGGCCCGCTGGTGGCGGCCGGCGGACGCAGCGCGGCAGACATCGCGCAAGCGCTTGACGGTGCTGGAGCCGTCGCAATCATGGTCCCTGATACCCCCGACGTGGAGGAGGTGATCGCCGGCCCCGGTGGCGTCCTCGACAGCGCCACACCCGGGACTCTGGTGATCGACTTCTCGAGCATCCGGCCAGACGTCAGTGCCGAGCTCGCGGCGATGGCCCGGGAGCGTGGTCTGCGCCCGCTCGATGCGCCTGTCTCCGGTGGCGAAGTGGGCGCCAAGAACGCGAGTTTGTCAATCATGGTGGGTGGAGCCGCCGACGACTTCCAAGCCGCGCGCCCGATTCTCGAGGCCGTAGGACAGACGGTCGTACACGTCGGGCCGAGCGGTTCGGGCCAGACGGTCAAGGCAGCCAACCAGCTGATCGTTGGCACCAACATCCAGGTGCTGGCCGAGGCGCTGGTGTTTCTCGAGGCTTATGGAGTCGATGCCACCGCGGCCCTCGAGGTGATCGGCGGCGGGCTGGCGGGCTCGCGGGTGCTGGAGCTCAAGCGCGAGAACATGCTCAGCCGCTCCTTTGCACCTGGCTTCCGCATCGAGCTGCATCACAAGGACATGGGCATCGTGACGGCGGCCGCCCGTGCAGCCGGGGTTGTGCTCCCAGTAGGCGCACTGGTCGGGCAGCTGATGGCCTCGGCGCGGGCCTGCGGGGACGGGGAACTGGACCACTCCGCGCTTTTGCGTGGGGTCGAGCGGCTGGCTGGTCGCGGCCAGCCACGGTGAAAGCGAGGATCTAGCGATGGCACGAATGACAACCGTCCAGGCCGCGGTCGAGATCCTGAAGGCCGAAGGCGCGACGTGCCTGTTCGGCGTGCCCGGAGCCGCGATCAACCCGTTCTACAAAGCGGTTCAGGTCGACGGCGCCTTCACGCATGTTCTCGCGCGTCACGTGGAAGGCGCATCGCACATGGCCGAGGGCTATAGCCGCGCGCGCGCCGGCAACATCGGTGTGTGCGTCGGTACCAGCGGTCCCGCCGGCACCGACATGATCACCGGTCTTTACTCCGCCAGTGCCGACTCCGTGCCGCTTTTGTGCATCACCGGCCAGGCGCCGGTGGCGAGGCTGCACAAGGAGGATTTTCAGGCTGTGGACATCGCTTCGATCGCGGCTCCGCTCACAAAGATGGCGATGACCGTGCTCGAGCCGGCCCAGGTGCCGGGTACCTTCCAGCTTGCCTTCCACCTGATGCGGTCAGGACGGCCAGGGCCAGTGCTGATCGATCTCCCGCTGGACGTACAGCTGGCTGAGATCGAGTTTGATCCAGAGACCTACACGCCACTCGAGGTCTTCAAGCCGTGCGCCAGTCGCGCGCAGATCGGCCGTGCGCTGGACATGCTGCAGGCCGCGCGGCGGCCGCTACTGGTGGCTGGCGGTGGCGTGATCAACGCCGACGCGGCTGAGCTGCTGGTCCAGTTCGCGGAGCTCGCCGGTGTTCCGGTCGTGCCAACGCTGATGGGCTGGGGCACGATCGCCGACGATCATCCGCTGAACGCGGGCATGGTTGGCCTGCAGACCTCGCATCGCTACGGCAACGCCTCCATGCTCGAGGCGGACTTTGTGCTTGGCATCGGTAACCGCTGGGCTAACCGGCATACCGGCAGCCTCAGCAAGTACACCGAGGGCCGCACGTTCGTCCACATCGACATCGAGCCGACCCAGATCGGGCGGGTGTTCGCCCCCGACTACGGAATCGCTTCAGACGCCGCGGTGGCGTTGCAGCTACTGATCGAGGCCGCCCGCGACCGGGATCTGCCGGACTGGTCGGACTGGGTGAGAGAGTGCGGCGCGCGCAAGCAGGCGATGGTTCGCAAGACTGACTACGACTGCGTGCCCCTCAAACCGCAGCGCGTCTACGGTGAGATGAACCGTGTCTTCGGTCCAGATGTACGTTACGTGAGCACAATCGGCCTGTCACAGATTCAAGCCGCGCAGATGTTGCGCGTCTACAAGCCGCGGCACTGGATCAACGCGGGACAGGCGGGACCGCTTGGCTGGACCATACCGGCGGCGCTCGGCCTGGCCGTTGCCGATCCGGAAGCGACAGTGGTCGCGCTGTCGGGCGACTACGACTTCCAGTTCCTGATCGAGGAGCTTGCGGTCGGTGCACAGTTCAACATCCCCTACATCCACGTGGTGGTAAACAACGCTTACCTCGGTTTGATCCGCCAGGCGCAGCGCGCCTTTGATATGGACTACTGCGTCCAGCTGTCGTTTGAGAACGTCAACTCGCCCGGCCTGGGCGGTTACGGAGTGGATCACGTGCGAGTCGCGGAAGGGCTCGGCTGCAAGGCGCTTCGGGTGTTCGAGCCCGATGACATTGCACCGGCGTTTGACCACGCGAGAGAGCTGATGCGGGAGTACCAGGTTCCGGTTGTGGTCGAGTTCATCCTCGAGAGAGTGACGAATGTGGCTATGGGGACCGAGCTTGACAACGTCGTCGAGTTCGACGAGCCGGAGGCCGTCGCCGAGCTCGTCACGGCATCGCAGGGTTAGCTGAACGCATGACTACCGTCCTGCTGGCCCCCGACAAGTTCAAGGGCACGCTGAGCGGCGGTGAGGTGGCCGCGGCGCTGGCGGTGGGTATCCGTCGCCGCCGCCCGCAAGCTGAGTTGATCGCACTGCCGGTGGCAGACGGCGGCGATGGTTTCCTCGATGTGTTCCTGTCGGCTGGTTTTGAGCGCGTCCGGCTGGAAGCCACCGACGCGGGCGGCCACCGGTGTGAGACCTGGTACGCCCGCCGTGGCACGGTCGCCGTGATCGAGCTTGCCAAGGTCGCCGGCCTCGCGCGCGCACACGCCGACCTCGGCGTGCCGCACGACCCCATGCGGGCCACCAGTCGCGGGGTTGGCGAGCTGGTCGCTCACGCGCTCGATGCAGGCTGCCGCGAGCTTTTGGTGGGCATCGGCGGCAGCGCATCCAGCGACGGTGGTGTCGGGCTGGTGCAAGCGCTCGGCGCGCGCGTCCTCGACCGCTCGGGCGCTGAGGTGGTCGCCGGCGCGTACGGAGCCGCAGCGGCAGCACGCCTCGACCTGGCCGGGCTTCACCCAGGGATCTTCAGGGCCAGAATCACCGTTGCCTGCGACGTGGACAATCCGCTCACAGGCCCGCTCGGGGCCGCCTCCGTGTACGGGCCGCAAAAAGGGGTCGCGCCTGATCAAGTGGCCCTGCTCGATCGTGCGCTGCGCAACTGGGCGGCGCTGGTCGCGGTGACCGTGGGCCGTGATCACCGGCTGGACCCTGGTGCCGGTGCGGCCGGTGGGGTTGGGTTTGCAGCGGGGGCGCTGCTTCGCGCCAGCCTCAGGCCGGGCGCGCAGATGGTGGTCGAGCAGCTTGGCCTGAACGCGGCGCTGCAGCGTGCGGACCTGGTGATCACCGGCGAGGGCTCGCTTGACGCTCAGACGCTCAGGGGCAAGGCGCCAGCCGTGGTCGCGGCGGCCGGGCGCGCGTGCGGCGTGCCCGTGATCGCGGTCGCCGGTCGCTGTCTGCTCGACGTCGTGACGCTTCAGAGCGCTGGTTTTGATTCCGTTTACACCCTGATGGAGGAGGCGCACACGCCAAGGCAAGCTCTCGACGAGCCTGCGGCCCTGCTGGAGCGCATCGGCACACGGGTCGGTGACTGGATGCCACATGGGTGAATACGACCAGCTCTTCATCGCGCGCCGGGCAGTGATCGACATGCAGGAGCGGCCCGCCGTTGTGGCCACACGCGACGGTCGTGTCGCGGCGGTGCTGGACCCGGCGGCGCTGCCCGTCTCTAGCCGTGAGACGGTCACGCTCTCTGATCGCGAGGTACTGCTGCCAGGCCTAGTCGATACGCACGTGCATCTCAATGAGCCCGGCCGCAGCGTGTGGGAGGGCTTTGAGAGCGGTACGAAAGCCGCGGCCGCAGGCGGGGTGACAACGCTGATAGACATGCCGCTCAATAGCCTGCCGCCAACCACGACACGCGACGCGCTCGACGTCAAACGCGCCGCCGCGAGCGGGAAGCTGCATGTCGATGTCGGGTTCTGGGGTGGTGTGGTCCCAGGCTCGCTCAGGCACGTCGAAGCCCTGTACCGAGCGGGCGTGTTTGGCTTCAAGTGCTTCCTGGCGGATTCGGGCGTACCAGAGTTCCCGCCCCTTGACCCGGCCGGGCTCGAGGTAGCTGCCGCTGAGATGGCCCGCCTGGGAGCGCTGCTGATCGCCCATGCTGAAGATGGGCAGGTGATTGCGGCCGCGCCGCCGCCGCGTGGACGCGCGTATTCCGCCTACTTGCGATCAAGGCCTGCAGAGGCCGAGGAGCGCGCGATCGCCAACCTGATCGATGCCGCCAGCCGATGCCGCACGCGCGCCCATGTGCTGCACCTGTCGCATGCGGGTTCGCTTGCGTGCATCGGTCGAGCCCGTGCCGACGGACTCGACTTGACGGTAGAGACCTGCCCCCACTACCTGCACTTCTCGGCCGAGCAGGTCGCCGACGGCGCCACGTGGCTGAAGTGCGCGCCACCGATCCGTGGAGCAGACAATCGCGAGCGGCTCTGGAATGCGCTTGCCAGCGGCGAGATCGACATGATCGTCTCGGACCACTCACCCTGCACCGCGGATCTGAAAGCGCTCGACAGTGGCGACTTCGGGGTGGCTTGGGGAGGAATCGCGTCGCTGGAGCTCGGCTTGGCGGTGGTCTGGACGGGCGCCCGCGAGCGAGGTCACGGACTGGCTACGGTGGCACGCTGGATGGCAAGCGCACCGGCCGACCGGGTTGGGCTGGAACACAAGGGACGCATCGTGCCGGGCGCCGACGCGGATCTGGTCGTCTTTGACCCGGAAGCCGAGTTCGTCGTTGACCCGGTGCGGCTGCACCAGCGCGTGCCGCTCTCGGCCTACAACGGCGAACGCCTCACCGGTGTAGTCAGGCAGAGCTGGGTCAGAGGTAGGCGCGCATACCCCTTCGCCGGTCCCGGTAACGGAGCCACCCTGTCACGGCGGGAGCTGGCGTGACGAGCTACTACGTACCGCGCGGGGGTCTGCCCGCACAGGGTGAGCTGGCTACCGACCGGACCCGCTTCACCGCCGCCTACGCGCTGATCTGCAGGGGCACGATGCGTGACATCGTTACCAGCCGGCTGCCGTTCTGGGAACAGACCCGCCTGTGGGTGCTCGCACGGCCACTCTCTGGCTTTGCTGAGACGTTCTCTCAGTACATAGTTGAAGTTGGTCCTGGCGGCGGTTCTAGCAACCCCGAAGCCGACCCAAACGCCGAGGCGGCGCTGTTTGTGGTGGACGGTGAGCTAGCGCTGACGCTGGCGGACGCCGAGCACGTGCTGCGGCCCGGCGCCTACGCCTATCTCCCGCCCGGCATAACCTGGTCGCTGCACAACCGTGGAACGAGCCTGGCAGCCTTTCATTGGATCCGCAAGCACTACCGGAGGGTGGCCGGACTCACGCCGCCGGATCCGCTTGTCACCAACGAGCGCATGATCACACCGGTCCCGATGCCTGACTGCGACGGCGCCTGGTCCACGACGATGTTCGTGGATCCGGCCGACCTGCGGCACGACATGCACGTGACGATCGTGACGCTGCGACCGGGCGCGTCGATTCCGTTCGCCGAGACCCACGTTATGGAGCACGGGCTCTACGTGCTGCAGGGCAAAGCTGTTTACCTGCTCAACCGCGACTGGCTCGAGGTGGAGGCGGGCGATTTCATGTGGCTGCGGGCCTTCTGTCCGCAAGCTTGCGTCGCTGCCGGGCCCGAGCCGTTCCGCTATCTGCTCTACAAGGATGTGAACCGTCACGTTCCCCTGGCTGCCGCTATCAATTCCGTTTAGTGAAATGCTTGTTTCAAAACTATTGCAGGAATCGATCTTGACCAGTAAGATCGCGGCCCTGCCGACGACCGCATTTCGCGGCGTAGGCGGTCGCTAGCGGGCGTCGCTTCCGGCGCGAGAAGAGGGATAGATGATGAGCGCTACCGCCGTAGCTGAGGTTGAGATCAATGGGCGCCAAACTCCGCTCGGCGAGCTGCCAGTGTGGACCAGTGCGCTTGACTTTCTGCGCGAGCACGGTCTGACCGGCTGCAAGGAGGGCTGCGCGGAAGGTGAGTGCGGTGCCTGTGCAGTACTCGTGGCCAGGGCTGGGTTGGCGGCACCAACCGAGTGGGTCGCGATCAACGCCTGCCTGATTCCGATCGTCGCGCTCGACGGCCAGCAGATCCTCACCGCCGAGGGGCTCGGTAGCCCTAGCGAGCTTCACCCCGTGCAGTTGGAGATGGCGATGCGCGGCGGCTCCCAATGTGGATACTGCACGCCCGGATTTGTGTGCAGCATGGCTGCCGAGTACTACCGGCCCGATCGTGTTGCCGCCAGTCAGCCGTTGTCCGAGCTGGGCCCGAATGGCTTCGACCTCCACGCGCTGAGCGGCAATCTCTGCCGCTGCACCGGGTACCGGCCGATTCGCGATGCCGCATACGCGCTGGGGTCGCCGCCGCCCTCCGACCCACTGGCGGCGCGCCTGTGGGAGCCGGCGCCGGTGCCCGCGCCCACCTCAATACATGTCGACGGTGCGAGCTTCAACCGACCGCAAACGCTGCCTGAGGCGCTCGCGATGCTCGCGAGCGCTCCGCAGACAACCGTGGTGGCTGGCTGCACCGACTACGGCGTGGAGGTCAATCTGGGCGGCAAGCGCCCGCGCGTTGTGCTCGCCATCGACCGCATACCGGAACTGCGCACGCTGACGATCGGCGACGAGCTGATCGAGATCGGTGCCGCGCTGCCGCTGACCGAGCTTGAACGCCGCCTGCAAGGACGTGTGCCACTGCTGGCAGAACTCTTCCCTGCGTTTGCATCGCGCTTGATCCGCAACGCCGCGACGCTCGGCGGCAACCTCGGCACGGGCTCGCCGATCGGCGATGCCGCACCCGTCTTGCTCGCCCTCGACGCGCGCCTAACGCTGATCTCTTCGGGCGGTGAGCGCGAGCTGCCTGTCGCCGACTATTTCACCGGTTACCGCAGCAGTGTGCGCCGGCCAGATGAGCTCATACGCTCGGTCAAGGTGCCGCTTCCGCTCGCGCCGCTGAGCTCCTTTCACAAGATCGCTAAGCGCCGCTTCGACGACATCTCGAGCGTTGCGGTGGCGTTTGCGGTCGAGCTCGACGCTGACAGCGTCGTCAGGACTGCACGAATCGGTTTGGGCGGAGTTGCCGCGACGCCTCTGCGCGCCCGTACGACCGAGGCGGCGCTTGTTGGCAGACCCTGGACGGCCGCCACCGTCGCAGAGTGCGCGGAGCTTCTCGGAGCTGAGGGCACGCCGCTGGACGATCACCGCGCGAGCGCTCGATATCGGGCCGCGGTGCTGCGTACAAGCCTGCTCAAGCTGTACGCCGAGCATCCCGGCCGGGAGTCCGGCGTGCCCGAGGTCTCGGGCGCCAGCCAGGCGACGGCAGGTGACTCGTGTTGATGCATACAGCGAAAGGGTGATCGCGATTCACGACCTGGCAACACGTCCGGAGAGCGCGGCCGTAGGCGTGCCGATCCCGCACGAGAGTGCTGCCCTGCACGTCACCGGCACAGCGCTCTACACGGATGACATCAGCTACCGGACCAAGGATCTGTTGCACGCCTTTCCCGTGCAGACGACGCACGCCCACGCGCGCGTCATAGCCATCAACAGCGCGCCAGCGTTGGCGGTGCCCGGTGTCGTCCGTGTCCTCACAGCCGACGACGTTCCCGGCATCAACGATGCTGGCGTCAAGCACGACGAGCCGTTGTTTCCGCCAGAGATCATGTTCTACGGGCATCCCGTCTGCTGGGTACTCGCCGAGACGCTCGAGGCCGCGCGGCGCGGCGCGGCAGCGGTCGCAGTTGAGGCTGAGCCTTTGCCGGCAATCCTGACGGTGGCGCAGGCGATCGAGGCGGCCAGCTTCCAGGGCGCGCGGCCGATCGTTGCCTGCGGGGATGTCGAGCAGGCGCTCCAACAGGCACGGCACGCCTTCAGCGGTGAGCTCGAGTTCTCAGGACAGGAGCATTTCTATCTGGAGACCCACGCAGCGCTGGCCCATATCGACGAGAACGGCCAGGTGTTCGTCCAGTCGAGCACACAGCACCCCAGCGAGACGCAGGAGATCGTCGCACACGTGCTGGCGCGTGCCAGCTCCGAGGTTACGGTGGAGTGTCTGCGGATGGGGGGCGGCTTTGGTGGCAAGGAGATGCAGCCGCACGGCTATGCAGCGGTGGCCGCCTTGGGTGCCGCGCTCACTCGCCGCCCGGTGCGCGTGCGTCTCAGCCGCCAGCAGGACATGACTATGACCGGCAAGCGCCACGGCTTCCACGCGACCTGGCGCGTGGGGTTTGATGCCGATGGGCATCTGCTGGCACTGGACGCGGTGCTCACCGCGGACGGCGGCTGGAGCCTCGACCTATCCGAACCAGTGCTTGCGCGGGCGTTGTGCCACGTCGATAACGCGTACTGGATCCCCAACGTGCGCGTGAAGGGCCGCATCGCCAAGACAAACAAAGTGTCGAACACAGCCTTTCGCGGCTTCGGCGGACCGCAGGGGATGCTCGTGATCGAGGACATCTTGGGCCGGTGCGCGCCACTGCTCGGCATCGATCCGATCGCGCTGCGCGAGCGCAACTTCTACCGCGCGGGCCAGAGCACCCCGTACGGACAGCCGGTTCGCCACCCAGTGCGCCTGGCAGCCGTCTGGTCGGAGACCATCACCAGAGGCAAGACAGCCTCCCGCGCGGATGAGCTCGAGCGGTTCAACGCGGAACATCCCCATCGCAAGCGAGGCTTGGCCATCACTCCGGTCAAGTTCGGGATCTCTTTCAACATGACGCCGTTCAATCAGGCGGGCGCGCTCGTGCTCGTCTACAAGGATGGCTCTGTGCTGGTCAACCATGGCGGTACGGAGATGGGGCAAGGCCTGCACACCAAGATGCTGCAGGTGGCTGCGACGGCGCTCGGCGTGCCACTCGACAAGGTGCGCCTGGCGCCAACGCGCACCGACAAAGTGCCCAACACCTCAGCCACAGCCGCGAGCTCTGGCGCGGATCTCAATGGAGGGGCTGTCAAGGATGCCTGCGAGCAGATCAGGGAACGGCTCCTCACGGTCGCCGGCGGCATGCTCGGCGTCAGCCCTCGAGACGTGCTCATCACCGACGGTGTCGCGCGAGCGCTGGGCGCGCGACCCGGCGACGGTATTGCCTGGCAGGAGCTGGTACAGGCGGCATATCTGCAGCGCGTCCAGCTCTCCGCGGCAGGCTTCTACCGCACTGCCGGCCTGCACTGGGATTCGAGCGCGATGCGCGGCAGCCCGTTCAAGTACTTCGCCTACGGCGCGGCGGCGACTGAGGTGGAGGTCGACGCGTTCACCGGTGCTTACCGGATCCTGCGCGTGGACATTGTGCACGACGTGGGTGACAGCCTCTCGCCGCTGATTGACCTCGGTCAGATCGAGGGCGGATTCGTGCAGGGGGCTGGATGGCTGACGCTCGAGGACCTTCGCTGGGACTGCTCCACAGGTGAAGGTGGCGGTCGTCTGCTCACCCAGGCCGCGAGCACTTACAAGCTGCCCAGCTTCTCTGAGATGCCAGAGATATTCAACGTAACCCTGCTCGAAAATGCGCACGAGGCGGGTGTCGTCTACGGCTCCAAGGCGGTCGGCGAGCCGCCTTTGATGCTTGCCCTGTCGGTACGCGAGGCGCTGCGACAGGCGGTTGCCGCCTTCGGCCCGTCTGGCAGCAGTGTAAATTTGCCCAGCCCCGCGACGCCAGAGGCTGTCTTCTGGGCGCTGCAGGACGCGAGCGCGCCTTGCGACGGTGCGGGCACGTGGGCGGGACACGGGCGCACCCCGGTCGATGGTGCGGTGGTCCGCCCAGCACCCGTCGGCGACCGCCCGAAGCAACCGCTGCATGTCTGATGGCTCGTGGCTAGAGGCGATAAGGCGACTGCGCGCCGAGCGCCAACCCGTCGTGCTTGTAACACTCGCTGGCGTACGTGGCCATGCGCCGCGGCGCGCGGGCGCCAAGATGGCCGTGAGCATGACTTCGAGCTGGGGGTCGATCGGTGGCGGCAATGTCGAGGCGGTCGCGATCGAGCGAGCTCGGGCTCAGCTCGCCGCGGGGCTTGCGGCGCCCGAGCTTGTCAGCTGCGAACTCTCAGGCCGCGTCTCCCCGGCGTTTGGTGCGCAGTGCTGCGGAGGTAAGGTGACGTTGCTGCTCGACCCGCTTCGGCCGCCGCCAGCCGTGGCGATCTTCGGCGTTGGCCACATCGGCCTCGAGCTTGCACGGATTCTTGGGCGCCTGGATCTGGATCTGCACCTGATCGACACGCGGCCCGAGATGCTGATCAGCGAGCGTCTCGCGGTGCTGGCCGGCGCCGCGGCGTCGGTACACCTGCACCGCGTCACGATCCTGCCGGAATCCATCGTTGCCGAGCTGCCGGCAGGCGCCCACGTGCTGGTCATGACGCACGATCACGAGGAGGATCTGGCGCTTTGTGACGCGGCGCTGCGGCGTGCGGATCTGGGCTCAATCGGCCTGATCGGCTCGTCAGCCAAGTGGGCCCGCTTCCGCAAGCGGCTCGCGCACGAGGCGGGACACGACGCCGCGGCAATCGCGCGGATCAAGACACCGATCGGGCTGCCTGAGATCACGGGCAAGGATCCGGCGACGATCGCCGTCAGCGTTGCCGCCGATCTGCTGATCACGCTCGAGCGCGAAGGCGGGCCGACGTGATCGTCTTTCGCGCTGATGTTGCGGACGTTCCTGAAGACCCCTTCCGCGGAGGCCGTTTGCGCGCCGAGCAGGACGTGGGCATCGTGGTCGGCGATGATGGCGTCATCGTCGAGCGCGGCGCGTTCGGGCAGGTGTGCGCGCGCTACCCGCAAGCGCGGCCGTGCCGGCTGGGCGAAGGCCTGCTGCTGCCAGGGTTTGTCGACTGCCACGTGCACTTCCCGCAAGCACGCATCATCGGTGGTCTCGGCATGCCGCTGCTCGAGTGGCTGGATCGCTGTGCGCTCCCGGAAGAGGCGCGGATGGCCGATGCCGGTTACGCGCAGGCGGTCGCCTGCGAGTTCGTGGCCGGGCTTGCTGACGCCGGCACGACCACCGCGCTGGTGTTTGGGGCGCACTTTGCGTACGCGGTCGAGCTGCTGTTTGCCGCAGCCGAGGACCGTGGCCTCCGGGTTACCTGTGGGCTGGTGGTGAGCGACCGCGGCCTGCGCTCCGAGCTGCACACCTCGGCGCAGCGGGCCTACGATGAGGGACTTGCGTTGGCGCAGCGCTGGCATGGCCGAGGGCTCAGCCGCTATGCCGTGACTCCACGTTTCGCGCTCTCCTGCAGCGACGAGCTGCTGACCGCGTGCGCGGCGCTGCAGGCAGCTGTCCCAGGGAGTTTCGTGACCTCCCACGTGAATGAGAATCCGGCTGAGATCGCGACCGTACGGCGCCTGTTCGGATGCGACTACGTTGATAGCTACGACCGGCATGGTCTAGTAGGCCGACGGACTGTTCTGGCCCACAACGTCCATCCCCGCGACCGGGAGCTCGAGCGTCTGGGCGCCAGCGGCGCCGCTATCGCCCACTGTCCTTCAAGCAATGCGTCGCTCGGCAGCGGGATGTTCCCCCTCGACCGCCATCTTTACCATCACGTACCAGTGGCGCTCGGCACTGATGTCGGCGGCGGCACCGGCTACTCGATGTTCAAGGAGGCTCTACAGGCGTACTTCATGCAGCGCCTGCGGGGTGACGATGGCGTCACGCTGGACGCCGCAATGCTCCTGTACCTGGCGACGAACGCGGGCGCGCGGGCGCTTGGTCTTGGTGCTGAGATAGGCGATCTGAGCGTCGGCAAGCGGTTCGATGCGATCTGGCTACGCCCCGCACTGGGCAGTCCGCTCGACTCCTGTCTGCGCCATGCCGACACGGCTGAGCAGGCGCTGGCGCGTACCTTTGCGCTAGCGACCAGCACCGACATTGCCGGCGCCTGGGTGGGCGGTGTGCCCGTGAAGGCTACGGCAGTAGCCGCCTAGCCGCTGCCGTATCGTGGAATGCTAATATCGTTCAACGAATCGTCAGTCGACTGCGCAACGGTGCCTGGAGGGCTGAAATGGCAACTGGAAGCTCCGGAAAAAACGGGGTTCAGTCGCTCAGTAGGGCTTTCGGCCTGCTCGAGGCCATGGCTGACGCTGGTGGCGAGATCAGCTTGTCTCAGCTCGCCACCAGGACACAGCTGCCGCCGCCCACGATCCACCGCCTGATCCGAACGCTCGTCGGACTCGGCTACGTGCGCCAAGAGCCGTCGCGTCAGTACTCGCTCGGCCCGCGGCTGATGCGCCTGGTCGACACGAGTACCAAGCGTCTGGCAACGCTCGCGCACCCGCAAATGTCGCAGGTGGTAGACCTGCTCGGCGAGTCTGTCAACCTCGCAGTCCTGGACGGGGATGAGGTTGTCTACGTCGCCCAGCTGCAGCCGTCCCAGAACTTCATGCGCATGTTCACCGAGGTCGGTGGCCGCGTCAAGCCGCACAGCACCGCAGTGGGCAAGGCGATCCTCGCCCACATGCCGGAGGACGCCGTCCGCGGGCTGCTGGGCCGGACCGGTATGCCGCGGCGCACCGAGCACACGCTCACGACGCCGGAGCGGCTGATCGCCGACCTCGATCAGGTGCGCCAGCGTGGATACGCGATCGACGACGGCGAGCACGAGCTGGGCGTGCGCTGCGTGGCGGTCGCGGTGCAACCGGCGCCGCGCCCGATGGCACTCTCGATCTCGGGACCGCTGCCACGGGTGTCAGATGAAGTGGTCATGCGTGCCGTGCCGGTTCTTGCCGACGCTGCCCGCCGGATCGGCGCGGAACTCGAGGCCGCCGGCACCAGCCGTGCAACCGCGGAGCTGCAGCCTGCCTGACCGGTGGCCTATCTGAGCGGCGCAGCTGTTGTCTGGCGGTTTGTCGTTGCTGAAGGAGGACCCGTCAGTCTCGTTTGACAGCTTGGGAGTAGTGGCCTAGGCTGCAATAATGAAAATGCTAACCCACGATGCGGAAGCGAGCCCGCGTCGTCGTCGCGGGGTTGTCGTCGATGAGGCGGAGTACATCGCAGTTACTCACCCACGTGCCCCTTGCTGCTGCCGCGAGCGAGTTGATGTTGCCCGCTAGCGCTATCACCACGGGCCCGCATGCGTTCAATGACGACGCCGAGGGCGATCTGCGGCTCGCATTGCATCGCTGTTGCGCTTCCGGGAGCTGGGTTGCGGGGATCCTCGCTGGGCGGCCGTACGCATCCCGACGAGCGCTGCTGGAAGCGTCCGACCGGCTGACCGCCGCCCTGAATGACAACGGACTCGCCCAGGCGCTGGCAGGCCACCCGCGCATCGGCGATATCGCGGACGCCGCCGACACCGCGTCGGCCACCCCCGCCACCCCCGCCACCCCCGCCACCCCCGCCGCCGACTCTGCCTACGCAGCCACCGACGCCGCCCACGCCGCCGCGGCGGCGTGGGTGCGTGGCGAGCAGGCGCTGGTCGCCGAGGCCGGCATTGACCTGAAGGCCCAGCTGGCAGCCGCCAACACCGCTTACGAGCGCCGCTTCGGGCACATCTACCTGGTTTGTGCCACGGGCCGCACCGCTAGAGAGTTGCTCGAGATCTGCCTGGGCCGTCTGGCCAATGATCCGCAAACCGAGCGCGGGGTCGTACTGGCGGAGCTCGCCCAAATCAACCGCCTGCGCCTGGAGAAGTTGCTTGAGGAGATGAGATGAGCCTCTCTACGCACGTGCTCGACGCGATCAGCGGTCGACCCGCCGCGGGTGTTCACGTCAGGCTCTTTGAGGAGGTGGACGGCGACTGGCAGGCCACTGCCGAAGGACACACCGACGAGGACGGCCGGATCACTCGTCTGGGCACACCCGGCACCGGCGTGAAGCGACTGTGGTTTGATGTCGGAAGCTACTTCGACACCGTTGGCGTAGACGCCTTCTACCCAGAGGTTACCGTGGCTTTTCGGATTACCGACGCCGATGCCCACCATCACGTGCCGCTGCTGCTGAGCCCATTTGCCTACAGCACTTACCGAGGCAGCTGAGCCACGCACGCACGCCGGCCGGCCACGGTGAGGCTGCACTTCAGCGAAACGCCGGCTGGTGGAACTCGACCGGGCCCGCCAAGCCGTCGGCGAGCAGGGTGCGCTGCGGCGGGGTTGTGCGTGCGACGATCCTGCCGCGCCGGATCACCGCGAGCCGGCTGGGGCGTGTGCGTAGCGCGTCCTCGACGCTTGAGGCGTCGAGCAGGACGGCGTCGGCCGAGCAACCGGTCTCAAGGCCGTAGTCCTCGAGCCCGAGCGTCCGTGCGGCAGCGGTCGTGACCGCGTCGAACATCAGTGGGATCTCCTCGACGCCAGACATCTGGCAGGCATGCAGCGCCATCCAGGCAACCTCCAGCATGTCTCCGGTTCCGAGCGGGTACCAGGGATCCATCACGCAGTCCAAGCCGAAGCTGACGTTCACCCCGGCAGCGATCAGCTCTTTGACCCTGGTCAGGCCCCGGCGCTTGGGGTAGGTGTCGTAGCGGCCCTGGATCAGCAGGTTCACAAGCGGATTGGCGACCACCTGCAGGCTGGCGTCCTGCAGCAGCCCGAGCAGCTTCGCGAAGTAGTAGTTGTCGACCGAGTGCATCGACGTCAGGTGGCTGCCGGTAACACGTCCCTGCATGTCCCGTGCGACCGTCTGCTCGGCGAGCACCTCGGCGAAGCGCGAGAGCGGATCGTCGGTCTCGTCGCAGTGCATGTCAACACGAAGGTTGCGCCGTTGCGCGCGGTCCATCAGCAGCCGGATGCTCTCGATCCCCGCCTCCCTGGTGCGTTCGTAGTGAGGAATCCCGCCGACAACCTCGATGCCCATGTCCAGCGCCTGGTCAAGCAGCCGGATCGCGTTCGGGAAGCGCAGCAGGCCGTGCTGGGGAAACGCAACGAGCTGGATGTCGACGAGCCCGCGGAACTCCTCGCGCAGCTCGATCAGCGTGCGCACCCCGATCAGCCGCGGGTCGCAGGTGTCCACATGGCTGCGCAAAAACAGCGTGCCCTGCGCCACGCACCAGCGCAGATACTCACGCGCACGCTCCCTCATCCCCTCCTGCGTGAGCAGCGGCTGCAGCTCACCCCAGAGCGTGATGCCTTCAAGCAACGTGCCTGAGCCGTTGCGGCGCGGGGTGCCGGCGCTCAGCACCGAATCCAGGTGGAAGTGGCTCTCGATGAACGGCGGCGTCAACAGCCGCCCCTCTCCGTCGATCTCGCTGGCACCACCCCGGTCGATCACCGCCGCGACCTCCACAATCCTCTCACCGCGGATGCCGATGTCGACAGGAGCATCGTCACCGGGGCGCCATCTCGGCTTGGGGTGCGGCATAAGATGAGGGCCTATGCCGGTAGAGGGTTCGCTTCTCGCCAGGCGTGAGCGCGTTCGAGTGCGATGAGTCCCCTGGCGAGCTGGAGCAGCGCTTCGTGGTTCTCGTCGATCTCCTCGCCGCGGGTGCGGATTTGGAGCACAAAGCGTGGAGTGATCACACAACGCCGCCACGCTCGAGTGGTCATAGCTCTTGTCCAGGCACGGCACCTGAGGGGCTTGATCGGTTGGGATCGGCCGAGCGACTGGCACCGACTCAAGCGTCGCTTCCAAGAGCAGCTGATCCTTGCGGTTCGCGCCCTTGATCGCTATCCCGAGAGGAACACCAGCGGCGTCCGTGACGACCGAGCGCTTGGCTCTCTTCACCGCGATCACCAGTAGGGTTCGGCCCGGTTTGAGGGGCTCCAAGCGGAGCCTTTCCTACCGCGCGGTCACATGTCACACGCAAAAAACGACCAATCGAGCCCGACTGTCTTTTCCAGGTCCAGCAGGCCGTGGCGCCCGATCTCATGAAACACTCCGGCCTGCCGTTCCTGAAACTGGCGGTGAGCAGAGGATGGCGAGCGCACAACGCAGCTGTTCAGCGCGTCCCACTGCATCTCTGTCCGCAGGACCAGCAGGATCGCGTTCATCGCCTGGCGGTCAGGTGCCCGCAGGTTGTGACACGCCCAAGGATGCGCCGGCCGCTCAGGCAACAGCACCTCGATCAGTTTCCACAGCCAGCCCGGCAACCGCCAGCCATCATCACGGTCGATAAGTCCCATCAGAACCCCTTGATCGACATCCAGACGACGCTGATCACAAGATTCGAGGTAGCGCACATCAACCCTCTACCGGGATAGGGTCTAGCGGCCTTCCGATCATTTGCGCATACGGGCTCCAGTTCGGAAAGTTCGTGAAACTGGGCTAGAACCGGTTGCTCGCAGACGCACAGGCTGGTCTACCTTCACGGGCTTCACCGAGGCCCAGCCTCGGGCTCAAGCTCTCATCCTTGGTGCTTGGAGGCGCCGCACCGTCACTGATCACCCCTTGACAGCAGCCGCAAAGTCGCGTAATATCTCGGTATGGTCAGACCGCGCGCCTTCCGTGCCTAACCGGCTCTCAGCAGATCTCTAGCGCAGCTGACCTCTCAACGGTACGTGACGGGCTGCTCTCAAAGGGGATTCAGTATGTTGACATCGCGGATTCGTATCTTCCGCCGGCCACTCATCGCGGTGAGCGCGGGGTTCGTCGCGGCCGTGGCCATTGCGGCCTGTGGGTCCTCCACGCCAGCGGCTGGGGCAGCCGCTGCCAAAGGCACCCCAATCAAGGGAGGCGTGGCTAGCTACGCGCTGCCGGTCGACGACGACTTCACCTGGATCCTACCGCTGGAGAATCAAGCGAACTATGAATCGTACGACAGCAACGTTGAGAGCGGGATGTGGAATCCGCTCTACTTCGCTGGAGCCCCTGGTAAGACCGGAATCAATTATCCTCGTTCCATTGGCCGGAAGCCAGTCTTCTCCGACGGCAACCGTACGGTTACCGTCACCTTGAACCGCGGATGGCGGTGGTCGGACGGCCTTCCCGTCACGACAGCCGACGTGCGCTTCTTCTTCGAACTTGAAGCGGCAGCCGTCAAGGCGGGGAAGTACGCACCTTATGTTGCTGGAGAGATGCCCGCCGATATCGTCAACGTCAGCTACCCGGGGCCGTACAAATTCGTTCTTCATCTCAAGCGCCCTTACAGTGCGCAGTGGTTCACCGATAATCAGCTGACCTGGATCTATCCGTTGCCTGTGCAGGCTTGGGATAAAACGTGTCTGACATGCAGCGTGACCAACGTGGCTGCGACGCCGGCGGGCGCCGCCAAAGTATTCGCATTTCTGTACCACCAATCTCAATCGCTCTCGACGTACGGCACGAGCAAACTGTGGAAGGTTGTGGACGGCCCGTGGGTAATTAAGTCGTATAACCCAACTACCTACCACACGGTCATGGCCGCGAACCGGTCCTTCAGCGGCCCGGTCAAGCCTCATCTCGCTGGCTACCAGATCTACAGTTTTTCATCTGACACGGCTGAGGTCGATGCTGTGAGGGCAGGGGTCGTAGATTTTGGCTACCTCCCGTTCAGCGACGCTAACCAAGTGAGCCACTTCAAATCACTCGGATACAGCGTCACAGCGTGGCCCTACTTCTACAACGAAATGTTTGAATTTGGGTACACCGGGCCCTGGAAGAACCTTGTCGGCCAGCTGTACGTAAGACAGGCGCTCCAGCACCTAGTAAATCAGGCGCTGTATATCAAACAGACTGACCATGGCTATGGGATTCCAGACTATGGAGTCGCGCCTGATTATCCGGGCTCTAATTTGGTAGCACCCGCACTGCGGAGTAACCCGTACCCGTATAGCCCTAGCGCCGCGAAGGCACTTCTTCGGTCGCACGGCTGGGTTAAGGGAGCCAACGGAATCGACGTGTGCGCACGCCCTGGCAGCGCTGCGAACGAGTGCGGCCCCGGCGTGCCTAAGAACAAGCCATTGAGTATTCCCTTGATGTACGACACCGGTTCTCCTAGTTTCCTAGCTCAGGTCGAAGCCTTTGACACGGCGGCTGCGCGCGTGGGTATCAGCTTGCCACTAGACCCACAGAGTCAGACTACGATGTTTTCAATCGCAGGTGTGTGTCCTCCGGGCCCGTGCAAGTGGGGCATCGCCGGATACAACGGCTACATGTGGGACTTCGGGCAGTACCAAGGGCTTCCGAGCGGCGGCCAGCAGTTTGGCAAGGGTAACTACTGGGGTGGTGGATACAACAATCCTGTGGCCGATAGATTAATCGCCGCGACCCACGCCTCTTCAAGCTTGAGCGCACTCTACGCGGCGGAGACCTACCTGGCTAAGAATGTCGCTTCGCTGGCTTGGCCGCTGGCTGATTTCCAGATCAATCTCGTCTCGAGTCATCTCGGTGGCTGGTATCCGCTCAGCCCTTACGCGAGTTACGACGTGAGCAACTGGTATTTGACGAAAAAGTGAAACGGCGGGCGTGCCGCGTCCTTGAGGCGGGTTGCCGCAGACGCACTCTCGAGCTAGTGGTCAAGCTGGGCGGCTGGCTTCTGGGAGCAAACGGGTTACATTGAGGACTGGCATGGGAGCCGACTGATGAACTCGGGGGCTGGCCGCGGATCAAGCGAAACACGCGCACGCGTAGTTGAGGCGCTATGTGACACGATTGCCGCACGAGGCGTTGAGCGGACACGGTTCACAGATGTTGCCACCTGCGCCGGCGTCTCGGTCGGGAACCTGCAATACCTGTTTGGGAGCCGCGAGGCCATGGTGCTCGCTGGGCTCGAGCATGCGACGCAGGAGCTTCTTTCGGCCGTCGTCGCCAAAGCTGCTGAAATGGAGCGTCCGGTGGAGCGGTTGCGCTGGGTGGCCACACACTTGGCTGCCGGGGTGCAAGGCGACGAGGAGCCTGCGAGGCGCGAGTGGCTCCTGTGGACAGAGTACTGGCGAGCTGCGCTGCGCGACGAAGAGTTGCGGCTGGCGTCGTTGGCCATGTACGAAGCATGGGTCGGAGTGGTGCGCGACGCGATCCTCGACTGCGTGAGGACGGGAGCTGTGGCCGAACCCGCCGACGTGGATCTAATCGCCGCGGGGGCGGTGGCGATGGGCGATGGCTTGGGTGTCCAGGTTGCGCTCGGCCGCCCATCGCTGGACTGGAACGCGGCTGGCGGCTCGGTGCGGCTTTGGCTGAGTCTTGCTCTGCAGTGTCCAGAGCTGGCTTGAGTTCCAGCCTGCTGAGCCAGACGGCTGGGCGATCGCACACAGATTCCGGGGCAGCAGCTTGGCGCGAACCAGTTGACAAAAAAGCAATATCGGCGTATGGTGATCGCATATGAGTAATGGTGAAAGACCCTCACGGCCGTACCCGCAGGTGGCTACCGAACTACCGGGCCCGCGTTCCCGGGAAATATTCGCCCGGCAGAAGGACGTGTTTTACACTCAAATGCATCTGGGTGAGACGTGTCCCTTCATTCTGGACTATAAGGATGAGTCAGGGTTGATACACGACGTGGACGGCAACACTTTCGCCAACCATCTCGCGGCATGGGGCGCCGCGCCGTATGGCCCCTTTCCTCCTACGGTGCGGAAGGCCATGTGCGACGCGTGGGACAGGTATGGGATGGAGATATCGTGCTTTCTGCAGTCCCCGCCGGTGGTGGAGCTCGCTGAACGGCTCATCGCTCTTGCGCCTGGCAAGATCACCCGAGTCGCACCGACGGTGACGGGCACGGAGGCCGTAGAGGGCGCGATCAGGCTAGCGCGGGAACATACGGGCCGCCCTATGATCCTGACGTTCCTTGGCCAGTACCACGGCGAGTCCACGTATCTCGCAGCGAGTGCTTCGACCGAGCTTGCTGAGATCACGACCGGGAGCACACCGTACGCTCCGGGGCTAATGTTCGCCCCATACCCGAGCAGTTATCGCGGTGCGTTCACTCGGGAACCAGGGTCGGTTGATGATTCGCTCGTGATCGACTACATCAACGATTGGCTGCTGCGCCATCAGGTTGAGGCAAACCAGATTGCGGGTGTACTGATCGAGCCGATCGCAGGCGAGCTAGGCGTCTACGCGCCGTCTGGGTCCTTCTGGGCGGGCCTGACCGCGATGTGCGCTGACCATGGATGGGTACTCATATGTGACGAGATTCAGTCCGGCCTAGGCCGATCCGGGGCCGTGTGGGCTGGAGACCTGTGGGGGCTGGAGCCGGATCTGCTGCTGACCGGCAAATCGTTGTCCGCTGGTGGTCAGCCGATGGCCGCCATTCTTGGGACCGATGCGATCATGGCAAAGACCAACGTTCACACCACAGGAACCTATGTTTGGGAGCCGGGTGCCGTGGCGGGAGCACTCGCGGGCCTTGATCTGATGCCCGCCGCGATCGACAACGCGCTTCAACTGCAGGAGATCGGACGTCAGAAACTGGGCAGCCTCGTCGAGCGTTATGAGGGCATCGGGGACTATCGCCAGTACGGCGCGTGGGGGGCGCTTGAGTTCGTCACAGACAAGGCGAGCAAGCGTCCCGACCCCAGTACGCAGGCTGCTTTTCATCAGGCCGCGCTGCGCCGCGGAGTGTTTGCCATCAGCTTTCCGCAGAAATGGACGTATCGGCTGCAGCCGGAGCTGACGATGGACCCTGACCTGTTTGCCTGGTCATGCGACCAGCTTGCCGTCGCAGCCGAAGAGGTTCTGAGCTGAGCGCCCATCGGGCTACTACCACGGCGCCGTCGGGGAGTCGCAGGTGCACCGTGCCGCTCTGGTCCTCTTGGATACGGCCATGCTGGCGTGAGGGTCAAGCATGACCGGGGAGAGCAATTGACACGACACTCACGAGCTGAGGAAGTCGACACGGTGGTCGTAGGTGCAGGAGTCACAGGACTGACGGCCGCAACCATGCTCAAAAGCGCAGGTAGGTCGGTTGTCATCGTCGAGGCGCGAGACCGTGTCGGGGGTCGGCTGCTGACCGAGACCGTCAATGGCACCCGGGTCGAGCAGGGAGGACAGTGGTTGTCTGCGGGCCAGGACCAGCTGCTCAGGCTGATCGAAGACCTCGGGCTGGCAACTTTTCCCCGCTATCGAAACGGCGAGAACGTATACATCGGGCATGACGGCGTCAGGCGTACATATAGCGGCGATGCCCTTCCTCTTTCGGCGCACACGACCACCCAGCTGCACAGAGTTGGCAGTGCGCTGGACGCACTGGCGCGTCAACTCAATCCCGAAGCACCTTGGGAGCACCCGGATGCAGAGGAGCTCGACGCTGTCTCCTTCGCATCCTGGCTCGCTGAGCAGACAGATGACGTGGAGGCGCTAAACCTAGCAGGCCTATACGTTGGACCGGCGATGATCGCACGGCCAAACTCGGCGTTTTCCTTGCTGACGGCTGCGCTCCTGACCAGCAGCGTGGGCGGCTTCTCGCATCTAGCTGACGAGAACGTCGTTCTCGATCTGCGCGTATGTGGCGGCCTCAGCCAAGTGGCGGATCGGCTCGCGGCCCGGCTTGCTGGGAACCTTGTGCTGAACAGCCCGGTCACACGCATTGAGTGGTCCGAAGATGGAGCAACGGTTATTTGCGGGCGGGCTAGCTACTGGGCGCGCTCTGTGCTCCTGACAATGCCACCACCGCTCGTCGCGTCAATCGACTTCTTGCCTCCGCTTGCCGAGCCGCAGTGCGAGCTCAGAGCGCGTCAGCATATGGGGCAGGTGATCAAGGTCAGTGCTCAATACGACGAGCCATTCTGGCGACATCGCAACCTGTCCGGCACTGCGTTCAGCCCATACCAGCTAGTGCATGAGGTGTACGACAATTGCAACGACGATCTACCTGATGGTAGCGGGATACTGGTCGGGTTCATTGCGGGCGAGAACGCAACTCGGGCTGCCAGGAGTAACCCAGAGCACCGTCGTGCGGCGGTATTGGCTTCATTGTCGGCGTACTTTGGTGAGCAGGCGCTGAGGACCTCTTGTTATGTGGAGAGTCCCTGGCTTGCCGATCCATTCGCTGGCGGGGCCTACGGTTCGTCCTTTGAGGTCGGTGCTCTGACGCGGCATGGGCCTCTCATGCGCGAGCCTGTCGGTCCGCTCCACTTTGGCAGCGCTGATCTGGCCGGCTACGGATACCTGCACGTTGACGGTGCCGTGCGAGTGGGCCGGATGTTGGGAGCAAGGCTGGCGGCCAAGGCGCAATGGTCTTAGCCTGGATTGTCGAGGGACGGTTCGTCCGGTAGTCGCGTTGTAGGAAGCTTGTGATTCGACTTCACCACCATCCTCACCAGGCTCCGCGCGGTCCCCGCGCTCACCTGACCCGCTGACGGTCACTACGAGCACCAGCCGACCCCCACCGCCGACACCGGCCCGCTCGCGCTGGCCGAAAACCGGGTGTCAACGGCGATCTCGGGCGCTGACATCCGTGGGTGTACGCATCCAAGGCCGTCAACCATGTCCGACCCGAGCGTCACCCCGCCAGACCCGCCGATTCCACCGCACCGACCCAGCCCCACGGTGGATTGAGGCTTAGTGTGAGCGTCCCTCCCTTGACATGCGGTCGCGGCTGGGCGCGCTCGTCACGTAAGGGTCTCAGATGGGCGTGGCCGCGCCGCGCACCGCGAGCAGCGCCGTATACGGGGGGCTGCCGAAGGCCGCGAGCCGTTCAACGTCGGCTGGCAGAAGCGGGAGGTCGCGTCCATCAAGCCAGGTCTCACCCATAGCGGGATCCACCCATGGGTCGTGGACCACAAACACCCCGTCGACAAAGCTATGGACCATAATCCAGTGTGGGCATGGCTCAATGCCGAACGGCGCCTCATCAACCAACAGAAGCGCGAGCCGTCCGCTGTCGAGCGCGGCTCTGATTTGAGCGCTCGTGACAGCTTCTCTTCGGACCTTGATGTCCGTAGCCGCAACGGCTTCACGAAACCTCATCTGGAAGTAGCGGCGTACGTCACGCTCTTTCTCGCTATGAAACTCCTCTAACAGCATGAACGCATCGGTAGTCACTGTCAAGTCAACATCAAGGCCACGGCGTTTTGCAGCGAGTGCGAGGCCGTAGGGGTCACAGGCCTCAACCATGGTCGCCTCGCGCCATATCTCAAACTCGAGCTGACGTGTCGGGAGCATGTCGGTTTGAAAGTGAGCGAGAGCCATCAGGAGACTGGTAGGGCCGCAGGTGAAGTATGTTGTCTGACTTAAATAGGGCGGCGCGATCGACGGGTGTGTACTGTGCCACCAAACCTCAGCGGTCGATTCAGGGGCGCCGGGCTCATCCATGGCGGCGGGCTGCTGGTGGATGAGCCCGCCGCGGAGGACTGAAGCTTGGGGCTGCTTCAGCGCGCGTTTGACGGCCACCGCTCCGCTTTGCCATGCGTGTTCGAGTGTGAACACCACGAGCGCCCGTTCTAGGCCGGACGAGTCCTCGATCTCGGGCGCAATCCAGACATCGGCTACCTTGACGTACTGCCCGATAGCCCGGCTGACGAGGAGCATCGCGCCTTGTAGTCGAGTGTTATCTCTCGCTGTCACCATCGCCACGCGCAGCGGCGACGTGTAACGCGACCATCGCTCGAGCACGGCCTCAGGCAAGCCAACCGATCGCCAGCCTTCTGGGTGGCCGTCCGCGACCATGACAACCTGAAGTCGGCGAAGCGACGAGTGCGTTGTGTCGCTCATTTAGTCCGTGAAGGTCGCCCTAGTGACTGCCTACAAGTAGCCTGCTCACTACAAGGATGGCGCAAGCCACGTGCAGAATAGCGCGTCCGGAGCTTGGGTGTCGAAGCGGCGAGGTAGCCCGGTCTAGGCCCGAGATCACCAGGGGCTGCTAATAGGGCCGGTTCGTGCGATCATCGTGGTATGAGTACCGGTGAAATTAAATCATCGCGCGGGGATGCGCGGTCACTCTCGCGGGACGCTCACGAGGCGCTGCGGGTACGTGGCGTACAGCTTTTGGAGGGCAGGACACAGATTGCTGTAGCGGACGCGGTCGGGGTCGGTGAGGGGTAGGTGAGACGCTGGAAGGCGCGTTTTCGTCGTGGTGGCTGGCAGGCGCTTGACAAGCACAGGCGCGGCCACCCGGCAGAGGTGCCGATGGTGCTTACTGGTGTGCAGCAGCACAGGCTGGCTTCGTTGATTGCCTCCAAGAACCCTGACCAGTTGCGGATCCCTGGGTTGTTGTGGACACGCTTGACACGCCCGCGCCATCACCTCGAGCTGCGCCTCGGGGCGTCCCATTCCGGCGGCCACGAGCTCATCGAGACCGAACTCCTCCAGCGCGTGCACGACAAGCGTCGCATCGAGCTCGGCGATGCGAGCGCTCAAGCGAGCGGACGACCACGTGGCGGTCGCCCGCGGCCTCCGCGTAAAGAAACGGGTCGGGCACCATCAACGCAACCTCGTGCCGCATCGCCGGATGGCGGACCGTATCCCCGAATATCAAGTCCTCTGATAGGACACGGATTGTGTCACAGCAGCAGGTAGTCCAAGCTTGCGCGTTGGCCCGCCGTTTACGCCTGCGAGCAATGTGTGCCAAGAGTGTGTCTTTTTGGCTTGGTGCGCTCGCGCCGTGTGATAGTGCGGGGATGGCATGGAAGGTAGAGCTGAGCGCGCAGGCCGAGCGGTGGTATCTGTCGCTGGGGCGCGAGCAGCAGCGGCTCATGGCGGCGAGGTTCGACCGGCTCGAGGAGCGTGGGCCGGCGCTCGCGCGCCCGTTCGTCGACTCAGTCAAGGGCTCGCGCCACCACAACATGAAGGAGCTGCGGTCGGGCTCGCAGAGGGCGCTGTTCGCGTTCGACCCGAGAAGGAGCGCGGTCGTCCTGCTGGGCGGCGACAAGGCGGGCCAGTGGAAGCAGTGGTATGCGCGCAACATCTCGGCTGCCGATAGGCTGTTTGACGAGCATCTGCGCGGAAGTGGAGGAGGTGGAAGGCTGTGGCGGGAAATAAGAGCTGGCGCGAGGTCCGCGGTCAGCGGCCGCTGAACGAGGCTCGGGTCGAGACTTATAAACGCGTGATGGACGCCCAGGAGAGGATCAGCTCGTTGCTGGTCGAGCACGGCGTGGAGGACGCACTGCTCGCGGATGCGTTGGATGCCGCCCATCCGGCGATTCCCGACGATGAAGAGCTCGAGGACGTTTACCTCACGTCGCTGACGCGGTTCGTGGCGGCGCTCGGCGGCCACCTCGAGCTAAGGGCTGTGTTCCCGGGCGCAAGCGTGACGGTGTTGGATACGCAGGCAGCAGGAGGTTCTGGCCGGTGAGTCGCGACGAGGTAGGGCGGATACGGGTTGGCTGGGTCGGCACAGGCGTGATGGGCGCGTCGATGTGCGGGCACGTGATCGCCGCTGGGTACAGCGTGACGGTGAATACCCGCACGCGTGCGAGGGCCGAGCGCCTCCTCGATCGAGGAGCGGATTGGGCGGATACGCCCGCGGAGGTTGCGGCCCAAAGTGACGTGATCTTCACGATCGTCGGCTATCCGGCTGACGTGCGGGAGGTGATCCTCGGTCAGGACGGCGTGCTCAGCCAGGCGCGTCCAGGGACGGTGGTGGTTGACATGACGACGAGCGAGCCTTCGCTCGCGCAGGAGCTCTACGAGAAGGCCAGGCTGCGCCAGGTGGCGAGCGTCGACGCTCCCGTCTCGGGCGGGGATGTGGGCGCTCGCAACGCGACGCTTGCGATCATGGTCGGCGGCGACGCAGAGGCGGTTGAGACTGTCAGGCCGCTGCTTGAGTTGATGGGCAAGACGATCGTCCATCTTGGTCGGGCTGGCGCGGGTCAACACGCGAAGATGGTCAACCAGACGCTGATTGCGACCGGGATGATCGGCGTCTGTGAGGCGTTGCTCTACGCGCACCGGGCGGGCCTGGATTTGGAGACCGTGCTGGCCGCGGTCGGTGGTGGGGCGGCCGGCTCCTGGTCGCTTGCCAACTACGCGCCGCGCATGCTGCGCGGCGACTTTGCCCCCGGTTTCATGGTCGAGCACTTCATCAAGGACATGGAGATCGCGCTCGACGAGGCGCGGCGCATGAACCTAGCGCTGCCCGGGCTCGCGCTTGCGCACGAGCTCTACTTGGCGCTGCGCGCCCAGGGCGGCGGGCGCGACGGCACGCAGGCGCTGATCCGAGCGCTTGCTCGGATCAGCGACGTACAGTGGCCGGGCCAGCCGCCGGGTATCGATCAGCTGAGCGCGAGTTCGTAGTAGTCGTCGGTCGCCAAGGCCTCGAAGCCGACCGAGGTGTAGAGGCGCAGCGCGCGGTCATTCTTGACCTCCACGTCGAGGTCGACGTACTCTGCGCCGGCGTCAAACAGGTCCCTACAAACCTGGCGCAGCACCTGAGAACCGATGCCACGGCCGCGCGGCGCCGCGGTGACCACGAAGCCATAGACCCCTGCGCGCGCCGTCAAGCGAGGCGGCGACCGTGCCGAGCACCTCGCCGTCGTGCACGATCATCAGCGTGCGTGAGCGCCCGCCGGTCAGCCGGTCCGGGTCCACCTCGTCCATGCCGAACGCGTCGAGGTACAGGGCCGACAGCACCGGGATGTCCTGCGCGTGCGCTGGGCGAAGGCTGAGAGCAGCATCGGCTTCACCGTCCGCGGGTCGCTGGTTCAGGCGCAGCGCGTGCTCGGAGTGCTCGTAGCTCATGCCGAATGCCAGCGCAAGCTCGCGCCTCGCCGGCGGTGGTCCGGGTCGACCATGCCGGTAACTTCGAACCGGCCGGTCCGGTAACCGTAGATCCCCAGGAAGCCAAGCAGCCTTCCGTTATCCCACCACAGCAGGTCCCGCACCGCGTCGGCGGGGCGGGTGCGCAGTGCTCCCCACTCGAGCTTCAGCCGTCCACCGTCGGCGGCAACAGAGCGGCGCTCGAGGCCGGCAATGGCCTCGAGCGCCGCCTGGTTGAGTCCACGCGCCTGCTCGATCATGGCCGCCACCGTAGCCCGTGGCGGGCGGTGGTGCGGGAGCGTGCCGCTTCGACACGCTCCTGTATCTCGAGCGAGCGGAGCCTTGCATCTGCAAGTCGCGTCCAGATGGCATTAGGCGCGGTCCGGCCGTGACGCAACGTCTCTCTGTAGGGAAGCAGGCTCGTGACCGTAGTACGAGTCAGCATCAGTAGCTGCCTTTCATGGATCTTGGGTGATGACAGTGGTTGCACGCCCGTGTAAGAGCGTGAACTCTCGTCACGCGCTCAGGTGTGGTGAGTGACACAGCGTGGTGAACGTCTGGGTTGTACCTAGGTCAGTTCATCGTGAGAGGTCCTGGCCGGCTCTGACTGGCAGCCGTGGACCGCATTTGGCGCCCATTTGGGCAACAAAAAAGGCGGCCCCTCAGGGTCCGCCTCGTCTGCCCGGCCAATGATGCGCGTGTCTCAGCGCATACACCTGACAGCGAGGAATCCTCCGGTGAACACAGCAGCCCCAGCCATCGTGCGGCGGGCGGCGGCCCACGCACCGAGGAGACCCCCGGCGGGTGCATTCACGTTGAGCTTGTTGATGGTGGAGTTACGCATTGAAAATTTCTGGCGGTATGACTACCTGACGGACCACAGTACACGACTCCGCGCGTCAGCGCGACCAGGGCGTGTAGCTTTTCTGTGGTGTACGAGCAGCTCTTCGACGTTGTGCTCGCGCGCGTGTCCCCGCAGCGAGCGCACACCGCGGCCTTGACGGCGCTGGACGCGGCCTGTGCGCGGCCGCGCCCGCGCGCCTGGACGCGGCGTATGACGCATCCCGGTGGTGGCGTGATAGATGTCGAGGCGCTCGGGTTGCGCTTTCCGTCGCCGCTCGGTGTCGCCGCCGGGCTCGACAAGGACGCAAAGCACTACGAGGCGCTTGGAGCGCTCGGGTTCGGCTTCGTTGAGGTCGGCACGCTCACCCCGCGACCGCAAGGAGCCAACCCCGGCCGCATCCTGGCGCGCCTGCCGGCTGACCGGGCGCTGCTGAACAGGATGGGCTTTCCAAACAAAGGCGCCGAAGCAGCGGCGAGGCGCCTCGCACGCGGTCAGCGTCAGACGATCGTGGGGGTCAACGTCGGCAAGAACCGGGAGACGGCCAACGAGGATGCGGCGGGTGACTACGTGCAGGCGGCGCGGCTGCTCGCGCCCTACGCCGACTACTTGGTGCTGAATGTGAGTTCACCCAACACGCCCGGCCTGCGCGAGCTCGAGGCGGCGGCGCAGCTTGGGCCGCTAGTGCGGGTGGTGGGGGAGGCATCTGGGGAGGTGCCGCTGCTGGTCAAGATCAGCCCCGACCTCGGCGACCCCGAGCTGGAAGCGGTCGCGGACATGGCGGTCGAGTTGGGACTGGCTGGGATCATCGCCACCAACACGACCGTGCGCCGAGACGGCCTGCGCACACCGGACGCTGAGCTTGCGCGCCGAGCGTGGCCGGAAGGAGGCGGAGTGTCCGGCGCGCCCCTCCGGGCGCGCTCGCTCGAGGTGCTCAGGCGGCTGCGCGCGCGGACCCGCGGCCGGCTGGTCGTGATATCCGCCGGCGGGGTGGCGTCCGCCGATGACGTTTGGGACCGGGTGCTGGCCGGCGCGACGCTCGTCCAGACATACACCGGATTCGTGTACGGCGGTCCCGCCTGGCCCCGGGCGGTGAACCTGGAGCTCGTGCGCCGCACTCGCGCCGCTGGCGCGCGCTCGATCCAAGAGCTGGTGGGCGCTGGCGGCGACCTGGTGGCGGCTGATCAATAAGCTGGCGTTGGCAGCCGCGCGTTGCGCGGACGGCGACGAGAAAAAAACTGGAGGCTTCGATGCAGCTGGCAATGGTCGGACTCGGACGGATGGGCGCGAACATGGTCCGCCGTCTGGTTCGCGACGGACATGAACTGGTGGTCTACGACGTTTCCGCCGAAGCTGTGAGCGCGCTCGCGCAGGAGACCGGCGCCACCGGCGCCAGTTCGCTGGCCGACCTCGTTGCCAAGCTCACCCCGCCACGGGTGGTCTGGACGATGGTGCCTGCAGCTTTCACCGACGACACGATCAACCAGCTCGCCGAGCTGGTGGCGGCCGGTGACGTGCTGATCGACGGTGGCAACAGCTACTACCGTGATGATATCTCGCGCGCCGAGCGGCTCGAGCCGCGTGGTATCCACTATGTTGACGTGGGCACCAGCGGCGGCGTCTTCGGGCTTGAACGCGGCTACTGCATGATGATCGGCGGCGCCGACGCGGCCGTTGCCCTGTTGGATCCGGTCTTCAAGACACTGGCCCCGGGGATCGGCCAGGCGGAGCGCACGCCGGGGCGCAGCGGTGAGCCGAGCACGGCCGAGCAGGGCTATCTGCACTGCGGGCCGGCCGGCGCCGGACACTTCGTAAAGATGGTCCACAACGGGATCGAGTACGGCCTGATGGCGGCCTACGCCGAAGGCTTGAACGTCCTGCAGAACGCCGACTTTGGTACGCGCGTTCAGGAGCGGGACGCCGAAACCGCGCCGGTTGCCGACGCCGCCCGCAACTACGCCTACCGGATCGACGTGCCGGCCGTCACGGAACTCTGGCGGCGCGGCAGCGTCGTGGCCTCCTGGCTGCTCGATCTGACCGCGGCTGCGCTTACGGAGTCGCCGGAGCTTGCGCAGTTCAGCGGGCACGTATCTGATTCGGGGGAGGGTCGTTGGACCATTGCGGCGGCGGTCGATGAAGCGGTGCCAGCCTACACGCTAAGCGCTGCGCTTTTTAGCCGCTTCAGCTCACGTGGCCAGGAGGACTTTGCCGACAAACTGCTGTCGGCGATGCGCAAGCAGTTCGGCGGGCATGACGAAAAGGCGGCATAACCGGCGGTCGGTCCTGCGTCGCTAGATTTCGTTCTCCGCGCCATCCCCGCTCCAGGAGATGTGGAACGCGCCTTCGCGGTCGATCCGTCGATAGGTGTGTGCGCCGAACAGGTCGCGCAGACCCTGGATCAAGCTGGCTGGCCCGCGAGCCCGCCGGTAGCCGTCGTAATAGGCGAGCGAGGATGAGAAGGCCGGCGCCGGAATCCCCATCTCGGCCGCCTTGGCGACGACCCGTCGCCAAGGATCCTGTGCGCGCTCCAGAGCCTGCGCGAAGAACTCGGCGAGCATCAGATTCGCCAGCGCGGGATCGGCCCCGTAAGCCTCGCGGATGCGATCCAGGAAGCGGGCGCGGATGATGCAGCCGCCGCGCCAGATCGTCGCCATCGCGCCCAGGTCGAGTCCCCAGCCTTCGGCCTGGGAGGCGGCCGCCATCTGCGCGAAACCCTGGGCGTAGGAGACGATCTTTGAGGCGTAGAGTGCGTGGCCCAGGTCGTCGACAAGCGTTTCGTCTCCACGACTGGTCCCGGGCGCCGGGCCGGCGAGACGGCCGGCCGCAGCGACCCGCTCCGATTTCAGCGCGCTCAGCGTCCGCGCGAACACAGCCTCGGTGATACCCGTGAGCGGGACCCCGAGTTCGAGCGCGTTCTGCGCGGTCCAGCGGCCGGTGCCCTTCTGCTCGGCGGCGTCGAGGATCACGTCGACCAGGGGCTGTCCGGACGCTTCGTCGGTCTTCGCCAACACCCGGGCTGAGATCTCGATCAGGAACGATTCGAGCTCCGACTGGTTCCACTGCTCAAAGCACGCCGCGATCTCGGGAACTTCGAGCCCAGCTCCGTGGCGGAGCAGGTCGTAGCTCTCTGCGATTAGCTGCATGTCGGCGTACTCGATGCCGTTGTGAACCATCTTGACGTAGTGGCCAGCGCCGTCTGGGCCCACGTAGGTGCAGCAGGGGGTGCCGTCGACCTGGGCGGCGATCGCCTCAAAGACCGGCCTCACCGCTCGCTCGTACGGGTCGCGGTCACCGCCTGGCATGATGCTCGGGCCGTTGAGCGCGCCCTCCTCTCCGCCCGATACACCCGCGCCCAGGAAGTGCACACCGTGCTGAGCGACCGAGCGGTGGCGGCGCTGGGTGTCACGGAAGTTCGCGTTGCCCCCGTCGATCAGGATGTCCCCCGGGTCGAGGTGGGGAATTATCTCCTCGATCACCGCGTCGGTCGGCGCTCCCGCCTGAACCATGCTGATCAGTAGCCGCGGCCGTGAGAGCGCACTCACCCAGTCGGCAGTTGACTCGTAGGCGCTGAGAGGGCCCTCACTGCCGTAGTCAGCGATGAACTTTTCGGTGCGGCTGAAGGTGCGATTGTGGACCGCGACGGGGATCGCGTGGTGGGCCAGGTTGCGGGCTAGGTTGGCGCCCATGGTCGCCAGGCCGGTGAGGCCGACATGGGGTTCGGAGGTCATTAGGGCAGAGTAACTCAGAGGGCCTCGCGGAGCCTATGTCCGGTGCCCGCTGATTGCGGCCCGGAGCCAGCGGTCATCTGTGCGGGCTGCGGATCGACCAGCCGTTGCTGGACGCCGGCACGCGTCCGTGCTCGTATCCTCGTGGGACCGAGGAACGAGCCGCGCGCGCCAAACTGGTTGCGACCGGACTACTCCGGGAACGGGCGGTTAGCTCAGCTGGTAGAGCGCCTGCTTTACACGCAGGATGTCGGGGGTTCGAGCCCCTCACCGCCCATCTACAAACTACCTGGTAAACCGCCGGTTTGGTTGCTGCCTCGCCACGCGCTGGGAGTGGTCGTCGGGCTGTGGGTACCGCTCGTGGGTACCAAACGCGCCACGAATCCTAAGGGCGGTTGGTTCTGACGCTGCCCAGGGTGGGACGAACAGCCGGTGGGTCATCTCAGGCGACGGGGCGCTGGGGACGTGCTTGGCCAGCTCGAGGGCCGCAGCGTCGGCGCGTTGCCACAACCGTGCCGCCACGGGGCCTTCTCCACGCCCTGGACACCGCGTCGTCGGCGACGCGCCTCGTCCGAAGACCGCATACAAGCGCGATCCACTTGTCGCCGAAGCGATCGTCTGCTCGAGAGCCGCCTGTACGTGGAAGGAATAGCCTGGCCTTAGGCTGGCCGCCCGGGGCAGGCCGTCGTGCTCATGTCACACAAGGCGAACGGATGCCGGTCGCCGCTCATACGACTGTTGCCGACGACACGTCGGTGAGCGAGGCTCGGGCGCTTCGGCATCATGGGCTTGTGGAGCGCACAATCGTCGACGTGCTGCGAGAAGTACTCGGCGCGGATCTAAGAGCAGGCCGCCTTGAAGAGCTTACCGTTGACGAGATCGCAGAGCTGGCGTACGCGGTGCAGAGCTACTACCAGAGCTGGCGCGCCCCGGAAAGCCCTCGGCTTCGCGTGGACCTTGGAGCCTGGGTCGGCGGTCACTTCACCGCCGCTCAGCCTCGAGAAATCTTGGCGACGATGTTGCTGTACGCGGATCAGGTGGTCCTTCACGATCCGCTTGCCGATTGGTTCTGCGCAGACCGCTCCCGCATACAACCACTTGACGTGGTCCGATACAGGAACGGCGCCGCTGTGGCGAGCTCCGAGGGACACATTCTCGTCACCGACGGCTGGGTCGCTCATAAGACCGACAGAGAACGCAACCTCGCGGTGCTGCGGTGGGCGGTGCCGGCGCTTCAGAGTGTGGAGCCCTTAGTCACCGCGGGCGCGGCAATTCTGGTTCCGCAGTTGCAGCTCGTCATTCGAGCGCAAGACGGCATTCTCAGCGCAGTCCGGCACGACCTTCGCAATGACGCCTTTCTTGAAGCGGTTCAGGCGCCAGTTGACGTTCAGCCGGTGACTTCGAACTCCACCCGCGGGATGCAACAAAGCCTCTCCGGCGCCGGTGGCCTGGCGAGCGACAAGGACCGGCGACTCGAAATTGGCGCCAACCCCTCCTACTACCTGAACAAGACACTCGCTGTGGCGGCTGCTGCTGGTGCCGCGTACGTGCCGCCGTCAGCTACAGATTGGCGTCTGTTCGAGCTGCGGTGCCAGGCAGCGACGAACGAACTGAGGCGGATAACCGGAACGGATCTGAAGGTACTCGCCGCCCTCCACGCCTCCGAACTTCCTTTGCTCGATGGGCTCACGCTCGACGCTGTGAGCACTCTCAGGATCAAAGAAGGAGCGATGGAGGACTGGCGAATCGCGCTTCGTCAGGCGGCGCGCGGGCTATCTACAGTCCCGGCTGATGGCGCTGATTTCGCGGCTGATAGTGCGCAGGTACTCCAGGATGCACTTGGCCCGGTTGAGCGCCGTGTACGAGACGAAGCGCAATCGATACGCCGTCTGTTCGGCACCGGACGGGAGCTCTCAGTCGAATTCGCCGCTGGGGTGGCAGTGGCGGGCGCGACCGGCGCAGCCCTTGGCGGCACGACCACTGCCATAGCCGCCGCCGGGCTCAGCGCGATCGCAAAATGGACCATCGGCGCGTTGATTCCTCCAAGGCAACATGGCGTCGCGAGCGTCGTTGCCTATCTGCGCCAGAGGAAGTCCTAGCGAGCCCGAGCGCACTGAGTGAGCTGCGGCTTGCCGAGCCCGCCCACCGACGGTCGCCAAAGGCATAGCGTCGCTCACGAGTCCGTGCGAGCGGAAGCGATAGTGGGTGCAGCGCGCGTGTACGCAGGAGGTGATCTACGGGCTGGCCGAGGAGCGGTCTTCGCCCATCCCTGGTGAGCGACGGGAGCCATCAGGCTGCAATGGCCGAGTTCGGCTCTTCCAGGGTGGAGAGTGCCTCTCGGAGCTGAGCAAACGTTTCTAGCGAGATGACGACTGCGCGCATCCGGTTGTTCTGGCAAAGGACGAACTTCTCGGACGTGCCGCTCTCAAGAGCATCGACCATTCGGTTGAGTTCGCGCATCGCGTCCCGAACCGTCCGTAGCTCGTCATTGGACACCTCGACCTTACCCATGGGGCTCCTCTCGACCAGTGATTCCTAGGCCGGGTTATACGCATCGAACAGGACGTATGCCGAAGGTCATGACGCAAAGTGGGACGTTTCCGTCCGACCCAGGCGGGATGCTTCTCGCCCTAACACGTCACGCGTGACGAGCAGAGGAGACGAACCTATGGCTCAGCGAATTAGGGTCCAATGCATCAACAAGAGCGACCGCTACTCAGCCCATGAACGGATACGGACAATCGGCGGGACGAATCCGAACTGGACGCGCTGGCGCCTCGCCGAGGCCGACGCAATCGGAGCGATCGAGGACGGGACCTACAGCTTCTACGTCGAGCGCCCCACCGGGCATGTCGTCAACGTCGTCGTCGCCCAGCATCTCGGTCACAAGTACCTCAAGACCACCGCCGACGGTGAGCAGCCCGACAACCTGCTGGCGCTCCCGGAATGCCCAGCGTGACCCGCCCAGCATCCACACAGCACGACGTCGAAAGGGGGTGAGTATGCCGACCGGAAAGAAGGCTGCGTCAGACGCGGGGAAGGTCCTTGCGGATCCGAACGCCACGCCGGCTGAGAAGACAGCAGCGGCCAGCGACCTAGCGCAAACGCAGAAGAAGGATAGCGCCAAGAAGTAGTCGCGTCAGCCTTCCCAGCGCACCGCGCAAGCCGCCGCTGGGGAGGCAAGGCGTCCCACCGGAACTCCGTGACAAGGAGAAACAATGACCAAGCAGGAAGAAATCGCCGGCTTCATCAAATCCTCCGTGCTCGTAGCAACCGCCTACGGTTATGACTTCGCCGCGAGCGGGCTGCCAGACGAGCGGACCTACGCGAACCAGCCGACCGTCGAAGAGTTCGCGGTGAGCATCCTGACCATGGCCGAGTTCCGAGCACTGCAACTCGGAACCTGGCTGGGAACTACCGACGGCCGAGTAATCACGGCCGCGGTAGAGGCGGCCCTGCCCCCGATTTATCGCCCACAGATCGAGTTTCTAGTCAACGGTCTGCAGTACGCGGCCAAGCTTCAACAACGAGAAGGCCAGAAGAAGGCTGGAGGGGTCGCGGCGGTGATCCTCGTCGTCGCCGTGATCTGGGCTCTCAGCGAGGGAAACGCATGACCGTCAGGCGACACCGGAACCCAGCAGCGCAGTTGACGGGCCGTCTCCATACCGCCAGATGCACTTGCGGATCCAGAACACAACGAGATAGCGGGCTGAGGCGATAGTGCCCGCCGGGGGCGTGGCGTGAGATCAAGCATGTTCGACCAGGCCACCGCAACTGCTGATCGCAGGCACCGCACCTTCTTCTGGCAAGCAGGCGAGGTCCAGCAGGTGTGGGCGCGGCGCAGCGGAGGCAGGCTTTTCTATCTCGAAGATGGTGGTGTGGACGACGCCGTGCGCGACGCGACGCGCGCCGGCGAGCTGACCTGTCCCTACCCAGGATGTCCCGACACGCGATTCATCGCAAGGGGCGGTACCGAGCGCCGGCATCACTTTGCGCACAAAATGGCCGGGCAGGAACATCGCAGCACAGAGGTGTGGCGTCACCAGGCCATGCTGATGCTGATGGACTGGCTCTCCCGCTCCTACCCTCAGCTCGAGGTAGCCACGGAACGAGACGACGCCGCGGAACTCTCGGTCCACTCAACACGAACCGGACGTGCTTTGCGACTGATAGTCACGTACGACCGTCGCTACCGACCGCCGGGTCGAAGCGACGAGCAAGTGCTGCTCGGACATTCGCGCGCGCTTCTGCTGCCCCGGGTCGAGGCCAGCGATCCGCGCGGAGCCTGGTGGTGCGGACACGGCCGACTAGTCGATGAGATCATCTCCGATCGCGGCTGGGCGATCACGATAAATCCGCAGGAGCGACTAATCGCCACTCTGATTCCAGGAGAGATCGCTAGGGATGCAGGGCTGACCCGACAAAGACGGCCCGGCCAGTTGCTGTGCGTCATCGACCAACTCGACAACGCCCGTCTCGATCAACACGGGGTGCACACTCCAGCGAGCGACCACGCCGACCAGGAGATCGAGCGACGCCGCAAGGCCGAGGCCGAACGGCAACGCCAAATCGAAGAGGCGCAGAAAGCCGTTGCGCGGCATGCCGCCGAAGAGGCGACGCGCTGGCAGACGCTCACAGCCGCGCGGACACACCGGACAACGACCCCCAAAATCGAATGCCTGACAGCGACCCAAGAGCCGATACCGGCGCGACAGAGCAGCCACTGGCCTCTCAACGCCGCGAAACTCCGCCAACTGCTCGACGACCCCGACCTCGCACAGCGACTGGAAAATCCGCTGCCCACCGACGTGGCTTGCGACGTTCCGCCAGCGATCTGGCACATGATGGCTGTCCTCGAATGGCGTAGACGCGGCGGGAACGCTCACCCACACGCCGTCCGCGCAACGATCGTCCTGCAGGGCTGCGGGTACGGCCTCACCGGCGCTGCGGTCGCAGGCGCAATCGACGTCGCCAGAGTGACAACATAGACCGGGCAGCTGTCGGTGAATCTCGACGCCTGTCCTCGGATAGCTAGCGGTCGATCCGAAGATCGGAACAGATCTCGCTATGGCAATCACGTTCCCGAGCAGGTCAGGGCATGTAAGCGACAGCGGGACCATGTCCAAGCCCCACTCCGGGGTGCTCAGTCCAAGTACGGTGTGCGCATGCCGCGTCAAGTACTCGATCCTGGTCCATTCACCTTTGAGGAACTTGTGTTGCCGAACGCCAGTGACCATGACGTCGAGGTTGCTCAGCTAGTCGCTGCGATCGTCTTCCCCGGCGAAGAGTTCACGTTCGAGTTGTTGGCGGTTCCGACATTTGAATTGATCGAGAGCTCGCAGGTCGACGCTGCCATCCGGGGCGAGTTTCCGGTCGAGACCTACCAGGATTGGCGCCGCCGCGGAGCGCCAGAGGCCGAAGCACGCGCTCGCCAGGGCAGATGTCGCGCAGCGGGCCGACCCTGCGTTTGAGGCGGAGCTTCCCATACTCGCGCAGCCTGAGCAGTTGCTCGCCGAGGACCCAACAGCAATAGACTCGTTGATCGCGCGCGCGATTGCACAACCCCTATCAACCGGCGAACAGGCGTTGTTCATCGTCGACGGGCGACATCGACTTCTCGCCGTGGCCGCGACCGGGGTCGCCGAGACTAGGGTCTACATTGGGCGACCCAGTCGAGTCTGAGGTGGCTCTCGCCAATACGCTCGTCCGACCAGCGAGTCACGTACGGCGGAAGCGATCACCCGGGCCAGCGAGGGCGAACGGGCTGGCTCGGCTCTCTTCCGCGGCCTCCTGTCTCGTAGAAGCGATAGCGTGCACATATGCCCGTTTCCGCGGTCCCCCGCATCGAGCAGATCCAGATCAAGAACTATCGAGCGCTGAGAGATGTCCGCTTGGATGCACTCACGCCGTTGACCGTTGTTCTTGGGCCAAACGGGAGCGGCAAGTCGACCCTCTTTGACGTCTTCGGCTTCTTAGCCGAAGCGCTCCAATCGGGTCTGCGTTCTGCGTGGGATAAGCGTGGGCGCCTTCGCGAATTGCGAAGCAGAGAGGCTGACGGCCCTATCTCGATCGAACTTCGCTATCGCGAGAGTACCGGCAGTCCTCTAATCACATACCACCTTGAGATCGATGAGGATGGTGGCAAGCCGATCGTCCGGCGGGAGACTCTTCGCTGGAAGCGAGGGAGCTACGGGAAGCCGTTCAACTTCCTTGATTTCGCTAATGGCGCTGGACAGGTCATCTCGGGTGATCTCCCTGAGATAGAGGATGAGCGACGTGACGCGCACCTCGCATCAACTGACTTGTTAGCGATCGCGACACTCGGGCAGCTGGCGGAGAACCCGAGGGTCGTCGCGCTACGGGAGTTCATCCAGGGGTGGTACCTCTCGTACCTGTCGGCGACGGATGCCCGTGGCATTCCGGAGGCTGGTCCAATCGAGCGGTTGAGCCAAACCGGTGACAATCTCGCGAACGTAATCCAGTATCTGAGCGAAACGCATCCGGATCGCCTCGAGGCAGTCCTGCGGACGTTGTCCGCACGGGTGCCGCGCCTCGAGCGGGTAACGGCCGAGCCTATGCCTGATGGCCGGCTGCTGCTTCGGGTTAAGGATGCGCCGTTCAAGGATCCCTTCCTTGCAAGGTTTGCCTCCGATGGGACCTTGAAGATGCTCGCCTACCTCGTGCTTCTTTATGACCCCGAGCCCCTCTCCCTACTCGGTATAGAGGAGCCCGAGAACTACTTGCATCCGAGGCTGCTGTATGGGTTGGCGGAGGAGTGCCGAAAGGTCTCGTCCAATACGCAGGTATTCGTGTCAACCCACTCGCCGTTCTTTGTTAATGCCATACGCCCGAACGAACTCTGGGCCCTCGAGCGAGATATTCATGGGTACACGAAAGCCGTACGCGCGGCGGATATGCCCGGTGTCGCTGAATTCGTCGCAGAAGGTGCCCAAGTAGGCGACCTGTGGATGGAGGGGCATCTGTCCGCCGGCGACCCGCTGCGAATCGCCCAGCAGGCGACGGCATAAGTCAATCGATGCACATCGAGTTCCTGATCGAGGAGCCGTCGATGGACGCCGCGCTCGCGGCACTCGTTCCCGCGATCGTCCCTGGTCACACCTTTGTCACGCACATCCACCAAGGCAAGCCAGACCTGCTCAAGAAGCTGGAGTCCCGACTCAGAGGCTACAGCCGCCTCCGTTGGCCGAACCTTCGACTGGTTGTTCTCTTGGACCGCGATCAGCAGGATTGCATCGAACTCAAGACGCGACTGACGGACACCTGCTCAGCCGCAGGCGCAGATGCGCTTTGTCGTATCGCAGTTGAGGAGCTGGAGGCGTGGTTCTTTGGCGACGTCGAAGCACTCCGTAGCGCATACCCCGAAGTCCCGCGGAACCTTGCCAACCGAGCACCCTTTCGTGATCCAGACGCCATAGCTGGGGGTACCGCGGAAGCACTGGCCCGCGTTCTGCGGCAAGCTGGCTACTACCGAGCTGGGATGCCGAAAGTCGAAGTAGCAAGGCGTGTTGCCGCACACATGGATCCAGGACGGAACAGATCTCGCTCGTTCCAGGTCTTCGTCTCTGGCCTTCAGCACCACGTGCAGTAGGGCCGACCGCGTCGGGCGCGTCGCGGGGCACTGTGAGCACCCGTCGCTAGTGCTTCCGTTGTCAAGAGTCGAACTGCAGCACGATCGCCTTGGCGACGTACGGATTGTCAGGCGGGGGGAGTGGCTTCCACATGCTTGTGGCTGTGGTCTGGGTGCTGGTGCGGCGTTTGTAGCACGCGCGGACTTGTGGTGTCGGTGGTGGCTGTGGTGTTTCAGGCCCGCCGACCACAATAGGCCGGTTGACAATACGTAGCTAGCCGATGTATAGTGGAGTGATGGAGTTCAGGCCGCCGAGCTACTTCGCTCTTGCTGCGCTGATCGATGGTCCGCTGCATGGCTACGCGATCGTGCGTCGCGCCAGCGAGCTCTCATGTGGTGAAGTGCGGCTTTCCACAGGGACGCTCTACGCGGTTCTCGATCGCGCGCTGGCGGAGTCGTTGGTGGTCTCCGGCGAGGCTTATGTGAAGAATGGCAGGCAGCGGCGTGACTACGAGCTGACCGCCGCGGGGCTGCTTGCGCTGACCCGGGAGTCTGAGCGTCTCGCGCGCGCCGCCGACACTGTGAGCGCCCGAATTCGCGCCCAAACTGATCCGGTGCGGGCATGATTCGTAGACGCCTGGGGCTCCTGGTCGTTCGTGCTTACCCGCGGGCGACGCGGCGCGTGCGCGGCGTTGAGATGGTCGACACGCTGATCGAGCGCAGCGAGGACTCCTTCGGCGAGTTTGTCCGGGATTGTGGCTCGCTGGTGGCGGCAGGGTTGCGCGAGCGGGGTTATCGCGGCGGCCGTCTGGCGTTAGTCGGCGTTGCGCTGCTCGTGTGCGCGAGCGGTGCTGTGGTCGCGCTTGGAACCGGCGGCTCCTCACCGGTGGCTGCGGCTCGTTCTGCTCGGGTACCAGCCGCGTGGGTTGACGCGAACGAGCGTGCACTCGCCGTCGTGTTCAGACACAGCGCCTCATGCGGGGTCGCAGCCCGGCAGGCCGGGTCTCCGCGGCTGCTGCAGGGACCGCCGCCAACCGATCTCAGGTCGCTGTTTGCCGTGCTGCGCCGACCAGCCCCCGCAGCAGAGCGCGTATCGGCGGCGCGCCTGCGCCAGCTGCACGTTGATGCCCGCGGTATCTACGCCCGCTATGCCCGCCAAGGCGTGCGCGACGGGGTCAGCTACGCCATGATCCCGGCCACAGGCGTCGGCGGCGCGGGAGTACCGGCCCGCTGCTACACCGAGCAGCTCGCGGCGTTCGAACACCAGCTTCCGGTACCTCAGCGCCCGCGGGCTCTCGCCTGGGAACGCAGCCTGATAAACCACAGCGAGCGTCCAACAGACGGGATTGTGCTTGTGAGCTCCGGCGGTGGGAGCGGCACCAGCACGAGCTATCTCCCCATCGCGCTGCTACGCGACCATTCGTGGAGTTACACCCGCAGCGTCGGCACCAACCGCCTCACAGAGACAGAGCTGCTGGTCCCCGACACCGTGACCACGATCACAGCAAGCTACGCCGCCCAGGCCTACCCGGGCCGCGTACCGCATGCTGTTGAGCTCACGCGCCGCGTGAGCGACAATCTCGCGATCCTAGTATTCCGAGGGGCGTGGGACCCACCCTCGCTGACATTTCGGTCAGCGTCAGGATCAATCCTCGCAGCCAGTACACGACGCTAGCAAAGCGGTCTGGCCGGGCGTGCCGGTGTCGGCGGCCTTTCCGCTGAGTCTTGGTCGATCGCCTGCCGGGCACCGCGTCGGCGGCAACGACAGGCAAGGACAGGCGTGAAAGGGCGGGCCGAGCGACAGCCACGCGCACGTTCATCGACCCGCCAAGACCTCACCGGCGAGGCCGCCGACACCGGCAAGCTCAGCCGGGCCACCGGGAACCATGAGGTCTCTGGGCCTACGCTGAAGCGTGATGAGGGGGACGCCGTTCGCGGGTGTCGAGTCGGAGTCGGTCAGCGAATCGTGAAGGTTGCACGGCCGACGATAACCGAGCCGTCGGTGCCTGGGGTTCCGTTACCGCCACCGTTGGTGTCGTCAGTTGCTTGGGGTGGTGCGGCAGCGACGTATCCGACGGTGATCACATATTTGCCGCGGCAGTTGACGGGGTACAGCTGCGAGTAGCGGAGCATCTGGCCGCTCTTGATGTTGGTGTAGGTCGCGAACGTCTGGTTCGCTCCTCGATCACCCGCTGCTCAACAGCCTCGCGCAACACCAGCGGCAAAGCGTCAAACAGCTCAACAACACCAGGGCTGAGGCTGACCAGCTCATCGATGCGCTCCAGATCAGCATCGGTCAGCTCGATCCGATCGAGACCGACACGCCGCCTCGCCGAGTTCTCGACGCGACGATGACGGCGGCTCTCACGCAACTTGTTGCGCGCGATACCCAGCAGCCACGCACCGACCGTGCCTTTGGAAGGCCGGTAGCGCGGCGAGGCGATCAGAGCCGCGGCGAAAGTCTCAGCCGCAAGATCAGCAGCCGTCTCACGGTTACCGGTCTCACGCAGCAACCAGCGCAGCACCAACGGCAGATAACGATCATAGATCTCGCCAAACGCCGCACGATCACCACCGGCTACACGCCCGACAAGCACCGCATCACGATCACCGCCGCCTGACATACCCATACAAGTTGACTCCCGAGCGGATTCTGTGACAAACCAGCCCCAGCTGAACTAACCGTCCACGGCAAACGAGAGTCCCGCTCTGGCCCCTTGGCAAAACAACCGCTTACCGAGCGAACCAGCCGCGCTAACACAGGGGATGGGCGATCGCTATCGCTTTCGAGATTCAGACCGCGACCGCTTCGCTATTGGAATGGCGACTACGCGCCGGCTCCGGATTTGGCGAGGACGGAAGATCGCAAATGGCGAGTAGTTGCGCTTTCCTGTCGTGGCGCGACTCTCGGCGGAGAGGCTGCTGGCTTTCTTGGGCGCAGCGGGTTGTGGGGTGGCCGGTGCTGATGGCGGGTGTCCGGGGCCGCTCAGCTGCTGCTGCCGCTGGCGGCACCGGCTGAGCCGCTGCCGCTGCTCGGGCGAGCTGGATGCTGGCTGCGCCGGGCGGTGTAGTTGGGGGACAGCTGAGCGCCGGCGGCGTTGAGGACTTGGAGCTCACCGAGGTCGCAGCCTTCGCATAGGGTGCTGCTGCCGGCGGGCCCGAGACCGGCTTTGGCGATGGTCGGGGTGGGGTCGACGAGGATGTAGTAGCCGTGTCGGTTGACGCGCGCGCTGTAGCCTGTGCGCGCGTCTCGGACGGTGGTGGGCTTGCCTCGCGCCTCCACATAGCCGTAGTAGATCGTCCAGTACTTCCCGTTGTTGCTCTTGACGTCAGCTGTCCAAGCTTCCAGTGAGGCGGCAGGCTCCCGGTATTTGATGCTGGCTTGACGGCGGGTGGTGAAACAGCCGGGGACGGTGCCACCCATGGAACCGGCCTGGGTGAGCGCGGCCTGGCTCTCTGCCGGATCGTTGGCCCAGGCGCCGTCAGGGAGCTTCAGCGCAAAGCAGAACCCGCCTGCACGAGTTGTGTGCGCTGCCCAGAACTGCACATGCCCGTAGGCAGGCACGCTCTTCTGCGCCACCAGTCCAACAGAGGACGGGGCGACGTGTCCGATTTGTTGAAGGAACAGCCGGTCGGGCCCGGTCGCTTCTGGGTTGGCGCGAAACAAGCTCGTGACAGGCCCGCCAAGAACGGCGGCGGTCGCGGTCGCTGCTGTCAGCGCGCACACGATCACGACGGCCGCGGGAGTCAGCCTGAACCGTCTGGGCCACCGTCCACGCGACTGACGGCCGGTAGGGTTGATCGTGTTCGCGAGACGAGCGCGAATCCGGAGATCGCTTAGATCGCCACTCTCGGGAGAGATGCCGACGCCCAGGTCACGGGCCTCGAGCAAAAGCTCAAACAACCTCGCCATGTGTCTCTCCATTCAGTCCAGTAGTTCTCCGGGTCCTTGTCGGTGCTAGTTCTGCTGCCAGACGTTTTCGGGCGCGCGCGATCCTCGAGTTGACCGTCCCGACCGGGACTGCGAGTGCGTAGGCGACCTCATCTCGAGTTAGCTCGCCCCATACCATCAACAGCAGCGTGTCGCGGTCCACCGGCTTCAAAGCGCGCAACGCTTTGAGCGTGCCCGGAAGAAGACCGGCGGCTGGCGTCGGGCTCGCGGGCCGTTCGCGACTGAGCCGTTCAAGCGCATGCAGCCGTCGCTGTTCGGCGCGGCGGTGATCGCCGACGACATGGTTAGCGATTCCCAGAAGCCACGGCAGCGCACTGGAATACACCGGGCGGTAGCGGTCGCGGACACCAAATGCCTTGATGAACACCTCGGCCGTGAGATCCTCAGCGTCCGCCAAACCGACGCGGCGCACGACGTACCGGCGGACGGGCACACCGTGACGCTCATATATCTCGCCGAACCAGCGTGGCTCGGCTACCGACTGGACAAGCAGCTCCGCATCGCTCAAAACACGCTCCATGACCTGCTTATCGTCCCCGAACCCGAAATCCGTCACGAACACCGACCAGCGACGCGACCGGCCGCAAACCGCACCGGCCGTGTGAAGCGGGTATCACTTCGACCACTATCAAGGTGCCAGCCAGCCCGAGGACCAGCTCACGCTCCAGGCTGAAGCTGAGCACCGGGCTCTGGGAGCGCACCACGCGCACCATGCTCAACTCGATCAACGCGAGAGCCGGATGCGCCAGCCGCATGCGTCAAAGCGAACTCCGAGCCCGAGCTGGAGTCATACCACGCGGAGACACGCACCCGCGATCGGATCGAACTCGGCTGACCCGCACGCCGCTCCCATAGGGCGGAACGCCGTGGTCGCGAAGCTCCCGTGACGCTTGTAGGGGAATCTCGACGCGCGCTGCTCGCCGATCCGCTTTGCGCGGCTAGTAGGGGTTGGCGATCGCTATCGCTTCCACGATTCAGACTGCGCTCGCCTGGCTAGCGCATTGGCGACCAGGCGCGCGTCAGGGATTTGGCGAATACGAGGTGTCTACCCCGACTCTGGCACGGACCTGCTTTGAGGCAAGCGCGGGTGACTCCTCCAGGCGTAACTCCTCCATCGCCATTGTGATCGCGCTCAGCGTGGCCGGCATCGGTCGAAGCGATCGCGGCGCCCCCTCAATACACGGGCTCATCTGCAAGGCTCGACTGCACGACCGGCTTGTCAAGCCTGTAGCGTGCGCAGACGGAGCGCACCAGATCCGCGAACCACGGCGGCGCGACTGGGGAGACGTGGATTGCGTCTATCAGCGTGCTGAGACTCACGCGCACGAGTTCTCCGGCGGGTAGGTTCTCCTCCTCGCCGACGGTTGTTGCTGTCCCTTGGATGTCGAACGACACCTTATGTTCGTCCCGCGACTTGGGCGGAGGGAATCGCTGGAAGAGCGCACGAACCTCGTTCTCAAACTCAAAGCTCCGTCGCTTATGGACGAATTGCGGCAGGCTCATATGCTCGGGTATGAGGTCTCGGTCATAGTCGACGTAGCGCACCTGGCCGTCGTAGACCCCGTCGCCCATGAGAAACGAGCCGTCTTCATGCGAGTTGCGCGTGACTCCCCGAGCGGCTCCGAAGCTTCTCGTCAGACGCCTAAATGATGACTTGATGGCTACCCCGCCCTCCGGCGGCACATACAGCCCCCAGAGGGCCGCACCCTCGACATCGCCGCGGTTCCAGCAGTTCACAAAAGTGTGAAGTCGGATCCATCGGTACATCATGGAGACGTACAGCTCGTCGTCGGGATCTGCGTCAGCGCGGGCTTCGTTCCGGGCCTCACGACTCGCGCGCGTGATGGATCCCTCAAATGGGTCGCCCAAAGTATCGGCCCGCGCGAAGAACAGCGACCGGGTGTCAAGCAGCGAGACGAGCTTCGTGAAGCTGATGTATCTCCACAGCACAGTGTCGAGGTCGTCAGGGGCCGTGAACCACTCGTCTTGCACGTACCGCATACCCCGGGATTAAGCCACGGATCAAGGACTCGTTGGTCGTAGCGCCCCAGCATTCCGGCCCGTCTTTCGCTTCCGGGTCCTGCTAAGCATCGCCGCGGTCCCCCAACAACCGACACCCCACTCACCCGCATTCGCCCCGGCGAAGGTGTCTTGCCCGATGCGCCGAGATGCGCACTTCGCGCGGCCAGCAAGGCGGGCCGGAAGCCAAGGTTGCCATACGTCACGTAGGGTATGCTGTGGTGCGTGGTGAAGACGACGGTTTATCTCCCAGACGAGCTACACCAGGAGCTCAAGGTCGCGGCAAAGGACCGTGGAACGAGCGAGGCCGAACTGATCCGTACAGCGGTTCGGCACGAGCTGCTCGGGGCGCCCTCGGGTCAGGCTGAGCGCGCGGCCCGCCGGGCGCGGCTGCTATCGGCAATCGGCTCACTCGATCAGTCCGTCTACCCCCCCGGCTACCTCGACGACGTTCGCTCGGGTTGGCGCGGCTGATCGTCCTCGACGCGAGCGTCGGGATCGCTGCTCTCTCCGTCAGCGACGTGCACCACCAGGCGGCAGCGAACGCGCTCGCTTCGGCGGCCGAGGATGAGCTTGTCTTGGCCGCGACCTCACGTGCGGAGATCCTGGTCGGCCCGTCCGCAGCGGGAGGCGGTCGGCTCACCGGTGCCCGCGATTTTGTCGATGGTTGCGAGACGGTCCCGGTTACAGCCGCGATTGCCGATGACGCAGCTGCGATGCGCGCCAGTCACCGGGCGCTCAGCCTGCCCGACGCAATCTCCTTGGCAGTCGCCAACCTGATCGGCGCCGACGTAATCTGGACCTTCGATCAGCGGTGGCGCACTGTCGATGCGCGAGTGGTCGTGCCGACGCACGGCTGACAGACCTGCTCTCGCATCGCGACGGGCACCTTCCCGGCGACCCCAAGAAGCCTGCAACGCGCGCGGCTAGGGCGATGGAACCGCTACGGGTGGAGAGAACTCGTCGTCGGCCGCGGGAAAGCGGACAGCGCTGGCTATCCCTGCCCGTAACCCGTGATCAGCCACGCCCGCTTGACGCGGCGTAGGTAGAGGTCCCAGAAGCTGTCCCGATTTCCCACAACGGCCAGGGGCCCTAGTTCCTTGAACGTACAGCGAAGATGGGCGCGGGTCGCGCCCACGCTGATGCGACTGCAGTCCAAGGCCTTGAACTTCGGCCATGTGCGTGACGGCTGCGCCCAGGCCATCTGTTTCCGAGCGCTCGGGGCCACGCAATACAGCAGGCGCCCCCGGTCGTGGGCGTTGATCGCCTGGAACCATCCAAGCGCCGAACTCACTGGATTTGACCGCAAAGGCCACGAGGTGCTGGCGCTGGCTTCTCCCAGCCCCAGCACCAAGAACACGACCACCATCAACGACACTGCTGCGCGACGGCTCATCCTCGCCATTCTCCCCGATTCCCAGGACGCGGGGGCGACGCGGCGGTCCCGCTCCTCTACGGGCACGGGCATCTCGGACGCGCGGCCGAAAGTCCTGAGATGCGCGGAGAGGGCGACGGCTCGCGGTATCCCGTATGTCGGAGCGCATGCTCCCGCGGAGTGCTGGCGGTGGATCAGACCGAGCGGGATATCGCAACGTGGTCGGCAGCTGGAGCCGTGTCTGCTGCGCGGCGCCGTCGCCCGGGTTTCATGTTTTGGTGGAGGCTGCTCGCGCGAGCAGCAGTTTGCGTTCCCGGTCGTTTGCGCAGAGGCTGGCCGCCAGCGCGAACTGCTCGCGTGCCTGCGCCTGGCGCCCCAGACGGGCGTAGAGGTCGCCACGGATGCTTGGCAGGAGGTGGTAGTCGCGCAGCGCGGGTTCGTCAGCCAGCGCGTCGACGAGCTCGAGCCCGGCCACGGGACCGTACGCTCTGGATACCGCTACGGCACGGTTGAGCTCGACAACGGGGGAGCCGGTGAGCGCGGCCAGTGCGTCGTAGAGCGCGACGATCCGTGGCCAGTCGGTCTCCTGGAGGCTGCCTGCGCGGGCGTGGCAGGCGGCGATAGCGGCCTGTAGCGTGTATGGGCCCAGTGCGTCGCTGAGCTCCTCGGCGCGGCGCAGGCCGGCAAGGCCACGCGCGACGAGCAGGTGATCCCAGAGCGCGCGATCCTGGTCGGCGAGCAGCACCGGCTCACCGCCTGCTCCGACGCGTGCCGGCAGCCGGGAGGCTTGGAGCTCCATCAGGGCCAGCAGACCATGGGCCTCGCCGTTGCGGGGCATGAGCGCGGCGAGGATGCGCCCGAGGCGCAGCGCGTCCCGGCAGAGCTCCGGGCGGATCCAGTGCTCGCCGGCGGTGGCGGCGTAGCCTTCGTTGAAGACGAGGTAGATAACCTCGAGCACCGCGGGCAGTCGGTCGGCAAGCTCGTCGCGGGCAGGGATCTCGAACGGCACGCGCGCTGCGGACAGCGTTCGCTTCGCGCGCACGATCCGCTGCGCGACGGTTCCCTCGCCGATCAGGAATGCGCGTGCGATCTCTGGCGTCGATAGGCCGCCAAGCAGCCGCAGCGTCAACGCGACGCGCGCGTCACGGGACAGGACCGGGTGGCAGGTCATGAAGATCAGGCGCAGAACGTCGTCCTGTACATCGTCGATCTGTGCGAAGAGGTCGTCACGGTCGAGCTGCTGCAGAAGTTCCAGCTCGCGAGCGATTAGCTCCTGCTTGCGTTCCAGCTTGACCTGGCGGCGCAGCGCATCGATGCCTCGACGCTTAGCGGCGGTCATCAACCACGCCGCGGGGTTATCCGGGATGCCCGACCGTGGCCACTGCTCCAAGGCGGCGACCAACGCGTCCTGCGCCAGGTCCTCAGCGACCGACACGTCGCGCACGATGCGAGTCAGCCCGGCGATCAGCCGGGCTGACTCCATCCGCCAGACGGCATCGATCGTCCGCTGGGTGGCCGACGCCAACATCGTCTACTCGACGTCCCGCTCAGCGGTCTGCTCCCGCATCCGCGCTTCGCGCTCGCGCAGCTCAGCAGTGAGCTGATCGCCGAAGTCCTCGGCCTCGAAGATCGGGCGCAACTCGATCTCCGTGCCGCCGTCGAACGGTGCGCGCTTGAGCCACTCAAGCGCCTCCTCGCGCGAGGAGCACTCCCAGATCCAGTAGCCCCCGACGATCTCCTTGGCCTCGGTGAACGGCCCATCAATGACCCGACGCTCGCCCCCCTCAAAGCGCACCTTCGCGCCCCGCGAGGTCGGATGCAGACCGTCCGCAGCGAGCATGACACCCGCCTTCACTAGCTCCTCGTTGTAGCTAGTCATCGCCTCCAACAGCTCCGTGCTTGGGATCTCCCCCGCCTCAGACTCCGGGCTACCAGGAACCAGGACCATGAACCTCATTGTTGCCTCCTCATGCTGATAGGACGTGTTCTACAACAACGTCGAACGAGAACACGCAGCATCGACACATCCACCAGAGATTCTCGCGCGCCCCCGGCGCCCCCGCGGACAACGTCGATGGCGATTAGCCGAAGCAACCCCTACATCCGCATCCCGCGTCGCGACGCCCAAACGCCAGGCGCGCACCTCCTCGCTCGCGGCAAGCGAGCAGCCAGCCGACTATTCCTTTGGTAGTTGTGGCCGCGCGCATCAACGTGATCGCCTTGGCGACGATCCGTGATGGTCACAGATCGGCTGTGTGGTGCAATCTGCGGTTGTGGGGTCGCGCTCTCGGATTGTTTGTCTTGGCGCAGCGGTGGTGCTGTTGGCGGTTGCTGGCAGCACGGTCGCTGTTGGTTCGCCGGCCGTGCCCGAAGCGCAAAGCTTGCAGGAAGCGTGGGTTCGTGGCGCTGACACCGTGTGGGTGTTCACCCAGGATGAATACGGTCCGGCTGCGGGTGGTGGTGCGCAGGGGATCAAGCTGAGCACCGATGGTGGAGTGCGCTGGTCGGATGTCACTCCGCCTGGGCTGAGCGTCCAGGGCGCAAAGCACTGGATCAACGGGTTGTTCGCGCTGAATGCCGATGATGCCTGGGTCTGGTACGGCGGACTGGGCGCGGAAGCTCCGCAATCGGTGATCGCGACCACCGACGGGGGCAGGAAGTGGCGGGTGCTCGGACCCAAGCCGCCTTCGTGCGCGCTCGACTTCGTATCCGTGAGCCACGGGTGGTGTGCCGCGATTGGGGCTGCGGCCGGCAGCGAGAGCGTGACGCTGTATCGCACCATTGATGGGGCTCGTAGCTGGCAGGTCGTGTCTCGGACGTCTCCCCATTCGTTTTCGCCGGCGGCGCTTCCGTTCGGGGGTGACAAGAACATCGAGTTCACCACGGCGAACGTTGGCTGGGCGGCCTTTGGGACCGCGGCAGGTGTCGCGCCGCTGTATGAGACCGAGAACGGTGGCCGCAGGTGGATCCGGCGAACGGTGGCTGTGCCACCGCGGGACGTCGGTCCGCCGCCGCAGGCCGGCTACGGAGCCATGTTTGCGGGCCAGCCGACTATCAACGGTCGATTCGGCGCGGTCGGTTACACAGTCGATCAGCGCGTCGGCACCAGGACCATCGTGTACCGCACAACGGACGCGGGCAGCGATTGGAGTCCGGTGGTGCCACCAGGACCAGGCAAACCGTGGCTTGTCGATACGCTCACCGCGCGAAGCTGGCGCCTGGTGTATGGAAACCGGATCCTGGTCACAGATGACGCCGGCCGGACGTGGCACACGATCACGACCAACCACACCTTCCCAGCCCTGTTCTACAGCTTCGGCTCGCCGACACCGCCGGTCGTAGTGTTCCCCTCCGACAACATCGGCTGGATCGTCCAACAGGATCCGGAGGCATCGACCAACACGCTATGGCGCACCACCGACGGCGGCCACCAATGGCATCAGGTAGATATCCCCGGCACCTGAACGGCCGACACCCGCTTCGTCCCGATCGTCGTGTCGTCCCGTCCAGCTGACCTGGTGCGATTGCATTTGTTCACAGG
>JAJYHG010000211.1 GCA_021784895.1 Actinomycetes bacterium | reverse complement strand
CGCGCCCGGCGGCGGCCCCGGGCAGCCTCCGCGCCGGCAGCGGCGCGGGCGGCGCCGGCGCGGCGTCTACGACGAGGAGGCCGAGTCGCGCCCGGCACGCACCGCGCTCGCAGCCCCCGACCTGATCCGCGTCAACTCCGGCTCGACGGTCAAGGATGTGGCCGAGTACTTTGACGTACGGGTCCCGGACATCGTCAAGAAGCTGATGGAGCTCGGCGAGCTCAAGACCCAGACCCAGACGCTGTCTGACGACACCATCGAGCTGCTCGGCGTCGAGCTCGGCAAGGAAGTCGAGATCGTCCATGCCGAGGACGAGAGCGCCGCCGAGCTCGTCTTCAACGACACCGATGACGAGCTCAGCGAGCGCGGCCCGGTCGTCACGATCATGGGCCACGTCGACCACGGCAAGACCTCGCTGCTCGACGCGATCCGCCAGACCGAGGTCGCAGCCGGCGAGGCCGGCGGCATCACCCAGCACATCGGCGCCTACCAGGTCCACCACGACGACCGCACCGTCACCTTCCTTGACACTCCCGGCCACGAGGCCTTCACGGCGATGCGCGCACGCGGCGCGAAGGTCACGGACCTGGCGGTGATCGTGGTCGCGGCCGACGACGGCGTCAAGCCGCAGACCCAGGAGGCCGTCGACCACGCCAAGGCCGCCGCGGTGCCGATGATCGTGGCCGTCAACAAGGTCGACAAGGAGGGTGCGGACCCGGTCCGCGTCCGCACCGAGATGACGCAGCTGGGGCTGCAGCCGGTCGAATGGGGGGGAGACACCGACTTTGTCGACGTCTCCGCCAAGACCGGCGCGGGCCTGGGCGAGCTGCTCGACACGATCGTCGCGCAGGCCGAGATCATGGAGCTGCGGGCCAACCCGGACGCGGCCGCGTCGGGAACCGTGATCGAATCCAAGCTCGACCCGGGGCGCGGTCCCGTGGTGACGATCCTGGTGATGCGCGGCACGCTCGAGGTGGGCGACGCGCTGGTGGCCGGGGCGCACTGGGGCCGGGTCCGCGCAATGCACGATTTCACCGGCGTGCGGGTCGCCAAAGCCAGCCCCGGCGAGCCGGTTGAGGTGCTCGGCTTCGACGGCGTCCCGGAGGCCGGCGAGCGCTTCCGCGTGGTCGAGCACGAGCGCCGCGCCCGCCAGCTGGCGGGCGAGCGCGCCAACCGCCTGAAGACCGAGTCGCTCGCGCGCCAGCGCAGCAAGCGCATCTCCCTGGAGGACATCTTCGGCAGCGGCCTGCAGGAGCTCAACCTGGTGATCAAGTCAGACGTGGCCGGCACGCTGGAGGCGATGCAGGACGAGATCTTCAAGCTGCCCCAGGACGAGGTCTCGGTGAACGTGATCAGGGGCGCCGTGGGCGCCGTGACCGAGTCCGACGTGATGTTCGCCGCCGCCTCGGACGCCGTGATCCTGGCCTTCAACGTCAGGCCGGTCGGCGAGGCGCGCGCGATCGCCGAGCGCGAAGGGGTCGAGATCCGCCACTACGCGGTGATCTACCGGGCGATCGAGGAGCTCCGCTCCGCGATGCAGGGGATGCTCAAGCCCGACGAGGTCGAGGAGACGGTCGGCAGCGCCGAGGTCCGCCAGATCTTCCGCGCCTCGCGGGTGGGGACGATCGCGGGCTCGCACGTCACCGACGGCAAGCTCTCGCGCGGTGACCGGGTGCGGCTGGTGCGCGACGGGACCGTCGTCTACGACGGTCAGATCAGCTCGCTGCGCCGCTTCAACGACGATGTGCGCGAGGTCGCCTCGGGCTATGACTGCGGGATCGTCCTCAAGGACTACGCCGACGTGAAGGAGGGCGACGTCATGGAGGCCTACACCACGCGTCAGGTCGAGCGCGCGCTCGCGTGAGGCGCACGCCAGGCGCGGCAGGGGTAGCATGGCTGGGGCTCGGATGCGGCGCGTCGACGAGGCGCTGCGCGCCGTGCTCGGCGAGGCGATCGCCACAGACCTGAAAGACCCGCGCGTAGGATTCGTGACCGTCACCGGCGTCAAGACCAGCCCCGACCTGCGCGAGGCCCGCGTCTGGGTCAGCGTGCTCGGGGACGAGGCGGAGCGGGTGGCGAGCCTCGATGCCCTGCAGTCCGCCCACGGCTTCCTGCAGGCCCGCATCGCCCAGTCGCTGCGCCTCAAGCGCACGCCGGCGCTGAGCTTCGGCTACGACGAGTCGGTGGACCGCGGGATGCGGATCACGGAGCTCCTGGCCGCCCAGCAGGAGCAGAGCGAGGCGGGTGATGACGAGCCTCGGTGAGCTCAGCCTGCGCCACAGCGCCCGCGCCGCGGTGCTCGCGGAGCTGCGCCGCGCCACCGCCACCGTGGTCGTCACCCACGAGCACCCCGACGGCGACGCGCTCGGCTCGCTGGTCGCCATGCAGCTGGTGCTGACGGCCCTTGGCCACGACAGCCTGATGTTCATCGCCCCAGCGGACCTGCCGCTGCCCTACGAGTACAGCTTCCTGCCGCTCGCCGGGCTGGTCTCCGACGCCCCCGGCGACCTCTCCCGGCGCACGGTCATCTTCCTCGACTGCGGCAACATCGAGCGCAACCCCGCAGCCAGCTGCCTGCGGCCAGCCGCAGGGTGGGGACACATCCTCAACATCGACCACCACCACGACAACACCCGCTTTGGCGCGGTCAACTACGTCGACGCGCAGGCGTCCTGCACCGCGGAGATGGTCTGGGATATCGCCAGCGAGCTTGGCGTCGAGCTGACCCCCGAGCTCGCCGGCGCCCTCTACGTCGGCCTGATCACCGACACCGGCTGCTTCATGTATGAGAACACCGGGCCGCGCGCGCACGCGATGGCCGCCGAGCTGATCGAGGCCGGGGTCGACGTCCACGGCCTCTACCAGCGCGTCTACGAGGGCGTGCCGTTCGGCAAGCTGATGCTCTTGGCGCGCGGCCTCGCCAACGCCGAGCGCTACGACGACGGCCTGACGGTCTCCCAGCTGAGCGCCGAGGACTTTGCCGCCAGCGGTGCCGCCGCCACCTACGCCGAGGGCATCATCGACCATCTGCGCGCGGTGCGCGGGACGGCGATGGCCGCGCTGGCCCGGGACCGGCTCGACGACTGCGAGCGCCAGGCGGAAGGCGAGCGCCTGCGCAAGGTCTCGCTGCGGGCCGCTGACATGCGCATCGACGTCTCCGCGATCGCGCGCGCGCAGGGCGGCGGCGGGCACCGCGCCGCCGCCGGCTTCAACACCAGCATGCCGTGGGCGGAGCTGGTCGCCTTCCTGCGCCAGCAGCTGGCCGAGCAGCAGCGCGGCCTGCAGGCCCGCACGTGAGCGCGCTGGCGGCCGGCGACGGGCTGCTGCTGTTTGACAAGCCCGCCGGGATCACCTCCCACGATGCCGTCCTGCAGGTGCGCCGACGCCTCGCGCGCGGGGTCAAGGTCGGCCATGCCGGCACGCTCGACCCCTTCGCGACGGGACTCTTGATCCTGCT